>NZ_JBHXNB010000006.1:22389-122167 GCF_042720095.1 Rhodococcus sp. NPDC058505 | reverse complement strand
CCGGGCGGGTGGTGGGCCGCCCCTCCCCCCGGCTCATCTGCTCAACACCAAGCAAGGGCTGGGGCTCGCCCTTGCGGCCCCGGCGCTTCAACTACCCCCCCCCGGGGTACAAATCCCCCCACGGTCCGCGGCAGCGGCTATCTCGCGAGGTACTCGCGGGCGAACGCCAGCGACTGCGCCAACATCGACCTGCGTTCGGCCCTGGTGCGCGCGTTCTGCGTGTTGATCTCGAGCACCACGTGCCCGTCGAACGCGGACGCGGCCAGCGACCGGCACATCTGCGCGCAGGGCTGGCTGCCGTGCCCCGGGATCAGGTGCTCGTCCGCGGACGCACCGCGGCCATCGGCCAGGTGCAGGTGGGTCAGGCCCTCCCCCATCCGGCTCGCGAGCGCGGCCGCGTCCATCCCGGCGGTCGCGGTGTGCGAGAGGTCAAGAGTGTAGTGCGCGTGCCCGACATCGGTCGGGTCGTAGGACGGCGCGAACGCGGACACGCCGGGTCCCGGACCGCCCCGCTTCTCCAGCCGCTCGGCCGACTTCGACTTCGCGCCCCAGAATCGGTCGGCGCGCATCGGGAACATGTTCTCCACGGCGACCGCGACATCACTGCGCTGCTCGAGGTCGTGCACCTGATCGGCGAACCCGTCCGCGTACCGGCGTTGCCACCGGAACGGCGGGTGCACGACGACGGTCCGCGCGCCGAGGGCCTCCGCGGCCCGCACCGACCGTTCCAGCTTGGCGACCGGGTCCGCGCCCCACACCCGCTGCGAGATCAACAGGCACGGCGCGTGCACGGCCAGCACCGGGACCGCGTACTTCCGGACCATCCGCGTGACGGTGGCCAGGTCCTGACTGGCCGTCTCCGCCCACACCATCAGCTCGACACCGTCGTAGCCGAGTTCGGCGGCGTACTCGAACGCCGCCTCCGTGTTCTGCGGGTACACCGACGCCGTCGACAGACCCACCAGGATCCGGTGACCCCGGCCCGCCGCCCGGTCCACCGGACCGCCGCTTCCCGCCGCCACCGTCAGCTCGAACTGAGCACGAACACGAGGGGGCCGATCGTCACGAATACGCCGACGATCACCGCGATCAGCAGGCTCAGCAGATCCTCGGTCTGACGCAGGATGCGGACCACCGCGACCAGCCCGGCGATCACCAGCACGGCCAGTACCAGCGCCACCCACGGCAGCGATTCCCACAGCTTCTCGAAGCCCTTGAACAGCAGCGCGCCCGCGACGATCGCGACGACGGCCTGCCCAACGAGCACTGCCCACTGGCGGAGCGCGCCGCCGCGGGTGGTGCTCGCCTGCTCCGCAGGGCCGTCGTCCTCGTCGTCAACCGCGGGGGCGGGGCCGGTGTCGTCGCGTCCTGCCGGCTTCGCGGCAGGCGCCACCGTCACATCGGTGGCCTCGGCGGCCCCCGGCGTGTCCGTGACCCGCGGGAACTCGCCCGTGGTGTGCACCAGCGCCCGCGCCTCGTCGAGCGACTCGGTGCGGGCACTGCGGGCCTGACGCAGCAGGTCCGCCTCGAGGCTCGAGCCGGACAGCAGCGCGGGCTCGCGGACGGTGGGCGTCCCCGTGTAGGGCTTGGCCTTCGACCCGGCCGACGCGTCGGGCGCCTCCGGCTCCGGCTCCGGCCGGAACCGGCGCCCCGTGCTCGCCGCGGGCACCACCGTGGTCTTCTCGGCCGGCGACTCGGAGCCGAGGCCCGCCGACGGCACCGAACCGCTGGCGACCGAGCCGCCCGCGGCTGGCGTCACGGCGTCGACGACGGTCGTCTTCTCGACCGCCGACGCGGGCGCCGGGGTTGCGGTGCTGGCGGCGGCCGGTGCTGGCGAGGGGATCGGCCCCGACACCGTCGGGGGCACCGTCGCGGCCGGGGCCGCGGTCGACAATGCGCTGTCCTGCGCGGACCGGTCGGCCGCGGCCTTGCGGTCCGCGTCCGCCTTCGCGAGCACCGCCCGCCGCAGCGCCGGGATCGCCTGGGTGTGATCGACCTCGGCGGGGACGCCGGGCGCGACGGGCAGCGACGGCGGCGTTACCTCCGGAGTCGTGCTGACCGACGGGATCGGGTCCGGGGCCTCCGGGCGCGGGGCCGGGGCGGCAGGGACCGCACCGGCACCGGAGGCGCCTGCGATGTCGTCGTCCGGGTCGGGTGCGGCGCGCCGGTTGCGGGGCCGGACATCCGCGTCCGACACCACCGGCAGTTCACCGGTCAGTTCGGCAACACTGATCCCGCCTGCTGCGCCGCGGCGCCGCCGCCCGCCCCGCGACTCGACCTGCTGACCGTTGCGGGCGAGCAGCTCCGCGACGGAGATCTGCCCGGTGTCCTCGGGCTTGCCACTCATCGCGCCACCACCAGTTCGCCGCCCATATCCGTGTCCAGTTTGCGCAGGATCAGACCCTCCCGCAGCGCCCACGGACAGATCTCCAGCTCGTCCACCGACAGTGCCCGCATGCTCGCCTCCGCAATCAGTGCGCCTGCCACGATCTGTTGTGACCGGTCCGCGCTCACACCCTCCAGCTCCGCGCGGTCCGACGTCGTCATCCGCGAGATGAACGCGATCAGCTGGCGCAGCCCGCTCGCGGTCAGTGTCCTCCGGACCCGGGGGCCCGCGGCGGAGGGCGCGGCCCCGGTGAGTCGCGCCAGCGACCGGAACGTCTTGGACGTGCCGACCACGCGGTCGGGGGAGCCCGCGGCGCGCAGCGCCTTGGCCGGCTCAACCAGTTCCGCGTCGAGCCAGTCCCGCAGCACCGCGACCCGACGCTTACCCGGCGGGTCGGACTGCAACCAGTCCCTGGTCAGTCGCCCCGCGCCGAGCTGCAGCGAGAACGCGACGTCCGGGTCCTCGTCCCCGCCCGCGGTCATCTCGAGGGACCCGCCGCCGATGTCGAAGTTCAGGATGCGGCCCGCGCTCCATCCGTACCAGCGGCGCACCGCGAGGAAGGTCAGCCGGGCCTCGTCGACCCCGGACAGCACCTCCAGGTTCACCCCGGTCTCGGCCCGCACCCTGGCGAGCACCGCCTCGGAGTTGTTGGCGTCCCGGACCGCGGACGTCGCGAACGCCATCAGCTCGCCGCACCCGGACGTGGCCGCGATCGACGCGAAGTCGCCGACGGCCGCGACCAGCCGGTCGGCGCCGCCGACGGTGATGTCGCCCGCCGCGTCGGTGTTTTCCGCGAGCCGCAGCGTCGCCTTGGTCGAACTCATCGGGGTGGGATGCGCACCCCTGTGCGCATCGACCACCAGAAGGTGGACGGTGTTGCTTCCGACGTCGAGTACCCCTAACCGCACGTGACCACGGTACTGGGTCTACCGTCTGGCACTGTGACAGCAGGCGCCGCCCCGAACACCGCGAAGATGACGCCCACTCCGGAGGTGGACCTCGACTTCCCCCGCGAGTGGATCGAGTTCATCGACCCGGCGAATCCCGACCACCTCATCGCCGCCGACCTGACCTGGCTTCTTTCCCGGTGGACCTGCGTGTTCGGCACCCCGGCCTGCCAGGGGATCATCGAGGGCAGGCCCGACGACGGCTGCTGCTCGCACGGCGCCTTCCTCTCCGACGAGGAGGACCGCGAGAAGCTGGACCGCTGCGTGAGCATGCTCACGCCAGCCGACTGGCAGTTCATGGAGAAGGGCCTCGGCAAGAAGGGCTACGTCGAGGAGGACGACCTCGACGACGAACCGGCACTGCGGACCCGCAGGCACAAGGGTGCGTGCATCTTCCTGAACCGCCCCGGCTTCGAGGGCGGTCTCGGGTGCGCGTTCCACATCATGGCGGTGCGCGAGGGCATCGAGCCGCTCGAGGTGAAGCCGGACGTGTGCTGGCAGTTGCCGATTCGGCGCACGCAGGAGTGGGTGGACCGGCCGGACGGCGAGCAGATCCTGCGGACCACGCTCACCGAGTACGACCGGCGCGGCTGGGGTGAGGGCGGCGCGGACCTGCACTGGTACTGCTCGGGGTCGCCGGACGCGCACGTCGGCACCCGGCCGGTGTGGCAGTCGTACGGCCCGGAGCTGACCGAGCTTCTCGGGGCCCCGGCGTACGCGGAGTTGGTGCGGCACTGCAGGCGACGGGCCGGGTTGGGCCTGATCGCGGTGCACCCCGCGACGTCCGCGGCCCGCGACGCAAGGGCGGCAGCGCGGCCCGCCGAGGCCTGACGACACAGCCCTGCCCGCCGAGGCCTGACGGCTACGCCTCGTCGACGCCGAGCGCGCGGGCCAGCGTCGGCCACGACCGGCGCAGCGTGTCCTGCCAGTACCCCCACGAGTGGGTTCCGGTCGGCTGCAGGTCGGTGTCGACGGGAATGCCGAGCTCACCGAGGCGCGCCACCAGCCGGTGGGTGCAGTAGTTGGCGGCGGCCTCAATCGCCCCGCCGACGACGATCTGGTCCGGCAGCGGCGGCGACAGCGCGGGCCGCGGCGCCTCGGGACGTTCGAACTCGCCGGGCAGCCCGGTGCCGCTGGAGACGAACAGCTCGAGCCCGCGGAGCTTGTCGGCGTTGACGTACGGATCGTGCCGGACCCATTCCGGGTCGCCGGGCGGACCCCACATGTTCCGGGTGTCGCCCCGGCCTGCGACCTCGACGACGGCCCGCACCATCGCCTGCCCGATCGGGTCGCTGGTCATCGCGCAGCCGCTGTACGAGGCGACCCCGCGGTACAGGCCGGGGGCTTGGATGGCGAGGTCGAGGACCGAGCTCGCGGACATCGACAGACCGCCGATCGCGTTGACCCCGTTGGCGCCGAGCGCCGCGTCGAGGACCGGCGGCGCCTCCTCGGTGAGGAACGTCTGCCACTGGTTGCGGCCGAGCTTCGGGTCGTCGCGTCGCCAGTCGGTGTAGTAGCTGATGTAGCCGCCAACCGGGATCGCCACGTTCACGTTCTTGTCCGCGAAGAAGTCCTCGATGTCGGTCTGCCCGATCCAGTTCGCCCCGTCCTCGCCGCCCCCGGCCCCGTTGAGCAGGTACAGCGTCGGCCGGGGGGCGCTGGTGTCGGCCGGGCGCAGCACCTGGAACTCCACCACCTCGTCCATCGACGGCGCGTACACGAAGACGTTCCACCGCGTGTCGTCGATCTTCTCGATGCGGTCGAGCCGGCCAGCCTGCGTGGACTCCCCCGCCGCCTCGGTGGCGGCGGCGGGGGCGGGGGCGGCACCCGCGGCGGCTACGCCGAGCGGGGTCAGCGCCACCGCAGCGACCAGGGCGGGCAGGATCGTCCAACTGGACCGCATACGTCAGTGTCCGTTTCTCGTCGAGGCTCCGGGCCCACCGTCGGCGACGGCGAGGTGCGCCCGCGTCACCGGGCCGATCGTGTCGAGGGACGCGGGCACGGTCATGTGCCAGTGCGTGCTCTCGACCTGATGGTTCTCGATGCCTCCGCTGACGAACGGACGCCACGTCCGGGCACCTCGTGATCCCGTGGAATCATCCAGTGCCGCGGTGAAGTACAGCAGATCGCCCGCGAACACTCCCGGCCGATGACGCTCCATGAGGTCGGAATTGTGTTGGGCGCTCGCGATCATCCGCTGAACGTGCTCGGCAGTCAAGACCGAGAGCGGTCCACCGATTGCGGGCAGCAGCGTCGACGCCGCCTCGGTGAGGGCCTCCGCGGACAGGGTGTCCAGGCCCGCGGGAAGCTGCCCGTCGAATCCGAGTCCCGCCAACAGATCTGCGGCACCGACCGGCGCGGCCGGTTCGGTCCGCTCGATCCGCTCGGCGATGCTGTCGAGCATGGTCAGCGACTCCACCCGCTCCCCGACCTGCTGCAACTGCACCGCCATCGCGTGTGCGAGGACCCCGCCGAGCGACCACCCCAGCAGGTGGTACGGGCCCGACGGTTGGATCCGCCGGATCTCGGCGACGTACCGCGCGGCGAGCTCGTCGAGCGAGGCTGGCGCGTCTCCGTCCGCCACGATCGCCGGCGACTGAATCCCGTAGACCGGCCGCGAGGCGTCGAGGTGCTGCGCGAGACCGGTGTAGCACCAGGACAATCCGACGATCGGATGGATGCAGAACAGCGGGCTATCGGTGCCAGCGGTGCGGATCGGGTAGAGCACCTGCAGCGCGGACTCCGCATCGCCGTGACCGGCCGCCATGCGCGCCGCGATGGACGCCGGGGTGGGGTCCGTCATGAGCAGCTGCAGCGACACCTCCGCTCCCGTCAGCTCCCTGAGCCGGGTCACGACGCGCACCG
Source organism: Rhodococcus sp. NPDC058505 (assembly GCF_042720095.1). Taxonomy (NCBI): domain Bacteria; kingdom Bacillati; phylum Actinomycetota; class Actinomycetes; order Mycobacteriales; family Nocardiaceae; genus Rhodococcus; species Rhodococcus sp. NPDC058505. The sequence goes on along the minus strand of NZ_JBHXNB010000006.1, from coordinate 115,969 downwards.
CCACCATCGAGTTGCCGCCGAGTTCGAAGAAGTTGTCGTCGGCACCGACCCGCTGCACACCGAGCAGTTCCTCGAACACCGATGCCACCGCGCGTTCCCCGTCCGTCCCCGGCCTGCGGTATTCGGTCGGTGTGAAGACCGGGTCCGGCAACGCCTTCCGATCGAGTTTGCCGGTGACGCCAAGCGGCAGCGCGTCGAGGGGGACGATCACCGCAGGCACCATGTAGCTGGGCAGCTCCCGACCGAGTGCGGAGCGCACTCCGGAGGGATCGAGGTCGGTCCCCGGGTTTGGTACCACGTAGGCGACCAGACGACCGCCGAGCGTCGGGTCGTCGACCGCGGCGACGGCCGCCGCGTCGACACCGGGGCACCGGCGCAGCGCCGCCTCGATTTCGCCGAGCTCGATGCGGAAGCCACGTACCTTCACCTGGAAGTCGGACCGGCCCAGGTACTCGATGCGACCGTCGGCACGCCACGCGGCGACGTCGCCGGTCCGATACATCCGTTCGCTGGCATCGCCGAAGGGGTTCGCGACGAACCGGTCCGCGGTCAGACCGACCCGACCGTGGTAGCCGCGGGCGAGCTGCGTACCGGCCAGGTACAGCTCGCCACGGACACCGACGGGGACGGGCCGCAGCCGCTCGTCGAGGACGTAGGTCCGGGTGTTCCACTCCGGCACGCCGATCGGGATGGTGACGCCGTCCTCGTCGCTCGTCCGGTGCGCGGTGACGCTGACCGCGGCCTCGGTTGGCCCGTACAGGTTGACCAGCTCGGCTCGGTTGCCTGCCCGGAACTCGCGTGCGGTCTCCGCGGGGAGGGCCTCGCCGATCGCCAGCACCCGCCGCAGCGACGACGGCAGCGTGCCGCCCGCCGCTGCGAGCAACATCGACAGCATCGACGGCACGGTGTGCAGGGTGGTGACGCCCTCCTCCTCGATCAGCTCGAGCAGGTGGTCCGGGTCGCGGTGCCCGTCCGCGGCCGCGACGACGAGGCATCCACCCGAGGTGAGCGCGGACCAGAATTCCCACACCGACAGGTCGAAGGTCGCGGCGGTCTTGAGCAAGGCCGAGTCGGTCGAATTGAGTCCGAATTCTGCTTGCTTCCAGAGCAACTGGTTGACGATCGCGGCGTGCCCGACGGCGACGCCCTTCGGAGTTCCGGTCGACCCGGACGTGAAGATCACGTAGGCGGTGTTGGCACCGCGCAGCGGCGCCCGACGTTCCGCCGCCTCGATCGGCGTGTCCGGGTATCCCGACAGGTCGAGGTCGTCGATGTCGAGCACGGGTGCGACGCCACGCACGGCGACCCGATCGACCGAGGTGGTGAGCACGCACACCGGTGCCGCGGTGGCGAGGATGTGCCCGATCCGGTCGGCGGGATGATCGGGGTCGATCGGCACGTAGGCGCCGCCCGCCTTCGCCGTCGCGTACATGCCGACCACCAGGTCGATCGAGCGGCGCATCGCAAGGGCAACCGACGACTCCGGACCGACACCCAGCGAGATCAGGTGCCGCGCAAGCCGGTTCACACGAGCGTCGAACTCGACGTAGGTGAGCCGGTGGTCCTCGAACACCAGTGCCGGGTGGTCGGGTGTGCGAGCGACCTGCTCGTCGAACAGATCCACCAGGGTGCGATCCGCGGGGAGCGGGCGGCCGGTGTCGTTCCAGTCCACGAGCATCAGGTCACGTTCGCTGCCGTCCAACAGGTCGATGTCACCGACGGTCGTCGACGGGTCGGCGGCGACGGCCGCGACGAGCCGACCGAACCGGTCGGCGAGGGTGCGCACGGTGGCCTCGTCGAACAGCGCCGCGGAATAGGTGAACGCCGCCGACATGCCGAGCGGCTCACCGGACGTGCCGTACCGGTCGGTGGCAACGAGGTGCAGATCGAACTGTGTGAGGTTGGAGGTGTAGTCCACTCCGCTGACGGTGAGGCCGGGAAGCTCCAGGCTCGCCGCTTCCTGGTTCTGGAAGGAGAACCCGATCTGGAACAGCGGGTGCCGGGCGGTCGACCGCACCGGATTGACGACCTCCACCAGTCGCTCGAACGGCACGTCCGCGTTGCCCATCGCCGCCAGGTCCGCCTCCCGGACCCGAGCGAGAACTTCGTCGAACGCCCACCCCGGACGGATCGCGGACCGAAACACCAAGGTGTTCACGAACATGCCGACCATCCCGTCGAGGGCGTGCCCGCCGCGCCCCGCGATCGGGGTGCCCACCGCAATGTCGTCGGTGCCGGACATTCGCGCAAGGAAGGTCGCGAACGCGGCGTGCACCACCATGAACAGTGAGGCACTCGCGCTGGCGGCCAGGTCGGCCAGCAGCCGGTGGGTGTCGGCGTCGATGTCGAAGCCGACCTTCCCACCAGCGGTCGACGCGACCGCGGGCCGCGGCCGATCCGAGGGTAGTTCGAGCAGGTCGGGCTGTCCGGCCAGTGCCTGGCGCCAGAAGGAGATCTGCCGGGACACCGCCGAGTCGGGGTCGTCCTCGGACCCGAGCACCTCCCGCTGCCACAGCGCGAAGTCGGCGTACTGCACGGGCAGCGGCTCCCACCCGGGAGCGGCTCCACGCCGTCGTGACTCGTAGGCGACGACGACGTCACGGGCGAGCGGTCCGACGGAGAAGCCGTCGCCGCTGATGTGGTGGATCGCCAGCACCAGCACGAAGGCGTCCGGCGCGGTGCGGAGCAGCCGGCCGCGGACCGGTACCGCGGTGGTCACGTCGAAGCCCCGACCGAGCACGTCGAACATCCGCGCGGTCAGCTCGGCCTCGGTCACCTCCACCGGTGTGAGGTCGAGACCGACCTCGGTCGCGGGCACGATCACCTGGACGGGGCCGTCCCCGTCCTCCGGGTACACCGTCCGCAGCGACTCGTGCCGGTCGAGTACGTCGTCGACCGCGGCCCGCAGCGCCGCGACATCGAGGTCGCCGTCGAGCCGGATGGCGACCGGGATGTTGTAGGCGGCCGACTCCGGGTCGAAGCGGTTGAGGAACCACATCCGGGACTGCGCGAGCGAGAGCGGGATCCGCGCCGGACGCGGGCGCGCGACGAGCGCGGGGAGCGCCGATCCGGTCGAGTTCTCGACGCGCAGCGCGAGCGCGGCGACGGTGGCCGCCTCGAACACGTCCCGAACCCCGATTCCCGCACCGACCGCCTCGTTGACCCGGGCGACGAGACGCGTTGCGGTCAGCGAGTTGCCGCCGACGGCGAAGAAGTCGTCGTCGGCGCCGACCCGCTCCAGCCCGAGCAGTTCGGCGTAGACGGCCGCGACGAGCAGCTCGGTGGCGCCGACCGGTTCGCGGTAGTCCGCCGCGCCGGACCCGAACTCCGGTGCGGGCAGTGCCCGGCGGTCCATCTTCCCGGCGGGTGTGGTCGGGATCGTGTCCAGCACCACGACCGCCGACGGCACCAGTGCCCGCGGCAGGTGCCGCGCCGCCTCGGCCAGCACGGCGGCGGCCTCGGCCACCGCGTCGACGACCGGGACCACGTACCCGACCAGCTGGTCACCGAGCGTGGGGTGCCGGTGCACGGTGGCCGCGGCGACCGCGACCGCCGGGTGCCGGGTCAGCGCGGCCTCGACCTCACCGAGTTCGACCCGCAGCCCGCGCACCTTCACCTGCGCGTCGGCCCGGCCGACGTAGTCCAGCAGGCCGTCCGCTCCGAGCCGCACCAGGTCGCCGGTGCGGTACATGCGGGAACCGTTGTCGCGGTAGGGGTTCGCGACGAACCGTTCCGCGGTCAGCGCGCCGCGTCGGTGATATCCCCTGGCCAGCGCCGCGCCCGACAGGTACAGCTCACCCGTCACCCCGACCGGCACCGGCCGCAGCCGGGTGTCGAGGACCATCACCTCGGCGCCCTGGATCGGCGAGCCGATCGGGATACGCCGCGGCGAGCCGCTCGGAACGTTCTGCTTCGGACGGGTGGCCGGGTGCAGGTCGTCGCCGATCGTGATGACGATTGTCGTCTCGGTCGGCCCGTAGCTGTTGAAGAAGCGGCGACGCACCCCTGCTCCGTCGCCGACGAACTGTTCGACCAGCATCGGCGGGCACACGTCACCACCGACGATGACCGTCGCCAACTCGGGAAGCCGGTCCGCGTCGACGGTGCCGAGCGCGGCTGGCGCGGTGAGGATGTGGGTGACGCGTTCGCGTGCCAGCAGGTCCGTGAGTTCCGCGCCGCCTATCACGTCGGGCGGCGCGACCACCATCGCGGCGCCCGCGCTGAAGGCGTGGATCATCTCGAACATGGACGCGTCGAAGCTCGCCGACGACAACCGCAGCACCCGGGAGGCCGCGGTGGCGCCGAGCTCGGGGCGGGCCGTGGCGGTGAAGGCGGCCAGCCCGGTGTGGGTGACGACGACGCCCTTCGGCACGCCCGTCGATCCGGATGTGTAGATCACGTACGCCGCGTGGTCGGGACGCAACGCTGTCGTGCGCTCGGCGTCGGTCACCGGCTCTGCCGTGAACGGATCGGCGTGGCCGGGGGTCACCCAGTCGACTCCTGCGGGCAGTGCCGCCGTCCCGACCTCATCGGTGATACCCAGCCGCACACCGGAATCGGTGATCATGTGCGCGATTCGTTCGGCCGGGTAGGCGGGGTCGACGGGCACGTACGCGGCGCCGGTCTTGGCGACCGCCCACAGGGCGATGATCGACTCCACCGACCGCGGCAGGGCAACGGCGACCGCCTGTTCGGGCCCGGCTCCGCGGTCGATCAGCGCCCGCGCCAACCGATTCGACCGAGCGTCGAGGTCCGGGTACGACAGTTCGGCGTACGACGAGCCACCGCCGTCGTACACCACCGCGACGTCTCCGACACCGACACCGGCCGTCAGCAGGTCGGGCAGCAGCGCGGTGGCTGGCGCATCGGCTCCCGCGCGCACCGGCAGCGTCACCCGCTCGTCGGCGTCGAGGATCTCGATGTCCCCGACCGCGGCGTGCGGCGTCGTTAACGCGGAGTCGAGGACCCGAACGAAGCGGGCCGCGAGGGTTTCGATGGTGACGCGGTCGAACAGGTCGGTCGCGTAGGTGATGGCGGCGGGGAGCGCACCGTCGGCGTCCGCGCTCTCCGACACCGTGACCGCCAGGTCGAACTTCGCTGTCACGACATCGGATTGGAGCGGGGTGAGGGTCAGGCCCGGCAGTTCGAACGGCGTCGATCCGAAGTGCTCGAACGAGAGCATCACCTGGAACAGCGGGGTGAACGCACTTGAGCGGACCGGTGCCAGGATCTCCACCAGCCGCTCGAACGGCAGGTCGGCGTTGGAGAAGGCCGCGAGGTCGGCGTCCCGCACCTCGGTCAGCACGTCCCGGAACGAGCGGCCCGGAGCGATGTCGGTCCGCAGCACGAGGGTGCCGACGAACATGCCAACGAGGTCGTCGAGGGCCCGCTCGCCGCGGCCCGCGATGGGGGTGCCGACCGCAATGTCGGTGCCGCCCGTCATTCGGCTCAGCAGCACCGCGAGGGCGGCGTGCACGACCATGAAGACCGTCACCCCGCGCTCGGCGGCGTGGTCCCGCAGCCGGGTCGCGAGGTCGGCACCGATGGTGAAGTGGACGCGGTCGCCGTGCCCGGTCCGGGTGTCCGGGCGCGGGCGGTCCGTCGGCAGGTCGATTACCTCGGGCAGCCCGGCCAGCACCCGTCGCCAGTGGGCGATCTGCCGGGACACCGTCGAGTCGGGGTCGTCCTCGGACCCGAGCACGTCCCGCTGCCACAGCGTGAAGTCGGCGTACTGCACGGGCAGCGGCGCAACGGCCGGGGCCGTGCCGTTCCGGCGGGCCTCGTAGGCGACGACGACGTCCCTGGCGAGCGGGCCTGCCGAGAATCCGTCGGTGGCGATGTGGTGCACCGACAGCAGCAGCACGTGGTCGTCGGCGGCGACGCGGAGCAGGCGCCCGCGGATCGGGACGTTGGCCGCGACGTCGAAGCCCGCGCCGAGGACGGCGACCACCGCCGCGGCCACGTCGGACTCCGCGACGTCCACCGGGTCGAGGTCGAGGCGCACCCGGTCGGCGGGCAACACCACCTGGTGCGGGCCGTCCGCGGCGTCGGGGAACACCGTGCGCAGCGACTCGTGCCGGGCCAGCACGTCGCGCACCGCCGCCTGGAGCGCGCCGGTGTCCAGCCCACCGGTCAGCCGGACCGCGAACGGGATGTTGTACGCGGCGGAGGTGGTGTCGAATCGGTTGAGGAACCACATTCGGGATTGCGCTGCCGACAACGGGATCCGGTCCGGGCGTGGCCCGGCGACGAGCGCGGGCCGGGACGGGGCGGCCGCCGCGGCCGCGGCGCGGGTGGCGAGGCCCGCGACGGTGGGTGCCTCGAACAGGTCGCGGACGCCGAGGGTGATGCCGAGGTCGGCGTTGATCCGGGCGACGACGCGGGTGGCGGACAGCGAGTTGCCGCCGATCGCGAAGAAGTCGTCGTCGGCGCCGACCCGGTCGGCGCCGAGCACCTCGGTGTAGGCGGCGGCCACCGCATGCTCGGACCCGGTGGACGGTTCTCGGTATTCGGCCGCACCGGAGCCGAACTCGGGTGCGGGCAGCGAACGCCGGTCGACCTTTCCTGCCGGTGTCATCGGGATCGACTCGAGCACGATCACCGCCGCGGGCACGAGTGCCCGGGGCAGGTGTCGTGCCGTGTCCGCCAGCACCTCCGCGACATCGACGTCTGCGCCGTCGACCGGGACCACGTATCCGACCAGTTGGTCACCGCGCGCGCCGTCCCGGTGCACGGTCGCCGCGGCGACCGCCACCCGCTCGTGCCGGGCAAGGGCGGCCTCGATCTCGCCGAGTTCGACCCGCAGTCCGCGCACCTTCACCTGCGCGTCGGCCCGTCCGATGTAGTCCAGCAGGCCGTCCCCGCCGAGCCGCACCAGGTCACCGGTGCGGTACATGCGGGAACCGTTGTCGCGGTGGGGGTTCGCAACGAACCGGTCGGCCGTCAGCGCGCTGCGGCGATGGTAGCCGCGAGCCAGCGCCGGACCCGACAGGTACAGCTCACCGACGACCCCCACCGGAACCGGGTGCAGTCGGGTGTCGAGGACCATCACCTCGACGCCCTGGATCGGCGGACCGATCGTGATCCGGTCACCCACCGCGAGCGGCTGGGTCAGCGTGACGATGATCGTGGTCTCGGTCGGCCCGTACCCGTTGAGGAACCGACGACCCGGAGCGAACTGTTCCACCAGCGCCGGCGGGCACACGTCGCCGCCGACGCCGACCATCTCCAGGTCAGGAAGCCGGGCCGGGTCGACCGTGCTCAGGGCCGCGGGGGCGGTCAGCACGTGCGTGACCCGCTCCCGTGCCATCAGCTCGGTCAGTTCCTCGCCGCCGAGCACGGACGGCGGCGCGACCACCATGGTGGCGCCCGCATTGAACGCCTGCAGCATCTCGCTGAGTGATGCATCGAAGCTCGCCGACGACAACCGCAGCACCCGGGACGAGGCCGTCACCGCGATCTCCGGGCGAGCCTGCGCGGTGAACGAGGACAGGCCGGTGTGGGTGACCACGACACCCTTCGGCATGCCGGTCGAGCCGGACGTGTAGATCATGTAGGCCGCATGCTCGGGCAGCACCGGACCGCGGCGGTCCGCATCGGTCACCGCCGCGGCGGAGACGCCGTCGACGCGGGCCGCATCGAGGGTCAGCCACTGCACCCCGGCGGGCATCGCGGCGCGTCCGGCGGCGTCGGTGAGGCCGAGCGTCACCCCCGAATCGGCGATCATGTGCGCGATCCGGTCCTCCGGGTAGGCCGGGTCGACGGGCACGTACACCGCACCCGACTTCGCCACCGCCCACAGCGCCACGATCGACTCCATCGACCGCGGCAGCGCGACCGCCACCGGACGTTCCGGGCCTGCGCCGTGACCGATCAGCACCCGCGCCAACCGGTTCGACCACGCATCCAGTTCCGGGTAGGACAGCTCGGAGAACGACGCACCCCCGCCGTCGAACACCACCGCGACGTCCCCGGCCGCGATGCCTGCGGTGAGCAGGTCCGGCAGCAGCATCGTCGGCAGGGCAGGAGCGGGCAGCGACACCGCGGCACGCTCGTCGGCGCCGAGCATCTCGAGGTCGCCGACGGCGAGGCCCGGATCCGCGGCGACGGCCCGCAGCAGCCGCGCGAAGCGGTCGGCGAAGGCGCGGATCGTGTCCTCGTCGAACAGTGCCGTCGAGTAGGTGAACACGGCACCGAGCCCGAGCGGGGCGCCGGACTCGTCGGTGCGGTCCCGGATCGTCAGCTGGAGGTCGACGGGCGACAGCGCGATGCCCGGGTCGACCGGCTCGATCCGCAGGCCGGGCAGCTCAAGGCTGCCGGGACGATGGTTCTGCAGCGCGAATCCGGCCTGGAACAGCGGATGCCGCGCGGTCGAGCGGATCGGGTCGAGCGCCTCGACGATCCTCTCGAACGGTACGTCCGCATTGGCGAACGCGGCTAGGTCCCGATCGCGAACCTCGGCGAGCAGGTCGGTGAACGAGCCGTCCGCGCGAACCTCGGTGCGCAGCACCAGGGTTCCGACGAACATGCCGATCACGTCGTCGAGGTCGGCGTGGCCGCGCCCCGCGACGGGGGTGCCGACGGACACGTCGTCGGTGGTCGCCGTTCGGGAGAGGAATACCGCGAACGCCGCGTGCAGGACCATGAAGAGGGTGGCCCGGTGCCGGGACGCGAGGTCGGTGAGGGCGCGGTGTTCCGATGCCCCGAGGTGGAACTCGACGGTGGCCGCGGCCTGCGTCATCGTCGCGGGTCGGGGCCGATCGGTGGGCAGTTCGAGCTGGTCGGGTTGCGCGGCGAGGGTGTCGCGCCAGTAGGCGATCTGCCGCGCCATGGTCGACTCGGGATCGTCCTCCGATCCGAGGGCGGCGCGCTGCCAGAGCGCGAAGTCGGCGTACTGCACGGGCAGCGGCTCCCAGCCGGGTTCCTGCCTCGAGGTGCGGGCCGTGTACGCGAGCATCAGGTCGCGGATCATCGGCCGGGTGGAGAACCCGTCGCCGCTGATGTGGTGCAGCGCGAGCGCAAGAACGTGCACCGGCTCCCGGTCGTCGGTGGGCGTGAGCCGGAAGACGGTGCCGCGCACCGGGATCTCCGCGGTGACGTCGAATCCTTCGGTGAGCACCCGAGCCAGGTCGGCGAGGAGCGTCTCCTCGGTGGTCGGCACCGGGTCGAGGACCAGTGCCACCCGCTCGACCGGGAGCACCACCTGGATCGGTCCGTCCTCGGTGTCCGGGTAGACGGTGCGCAGGGCCTCGTGTCGCGCGAGCACGTCCCGCACCGCGGCCTGCAGCGCGTCGACGTCGAGGGTGCCGGTCAGGCGCAGCGCGTACGGAATGTTCTGTGCGGCCGAGGTGACGTCGATCCGGTTGAGGAACCAGATCCGGGATTGGGCCAGAGACAGCGGAATCCGGTCGGGTCGCGGACCCGCCACCAGCGGCGGCCCGGCGGCGCGGTCCGACGCGTCGGCGCGGGCGGCCAGTGCCGCGACCCCGGGGGCCTCGAACACGTCCCGGATCCGGATGGTCGTGCCGAGCGCGGTGTTCACCCGGGCCACCAGCTGGGTGGCCACCAGCGAATTCCCGCCGAGCACGAAGAAGTCGTCGCTCGCGCCGACCCGATCCACGCCGAGCAGGTCGGCGACGATGCCTGCGACGGCGACCTCGGCGGGCGTCGACGGGGCCAGGTAGTCGGCGACCGCGAGCACCGGCTCGGGCAGCGCCCGGCGGTCCAGCTTGCCGGTGGGGCCGAGCGGCAGGGCGTCCAGCACGGTCAGCGAGGACGGCACCATGTACGACGCGAGGGACGCGGCGACGGCGGATCGCAGCCGCTCGGTGTCGATCGGGGTGTCGGGGGTCGGGACGAGGTAGCCGATGAGCCGCTCCCCGACCGCCGTCGAGGCGACGACCACGACGGCCTGACCGACCGACGGGTCGGCGAGCAGCGCGGCCTCGACCTCACCGAGCTCGATCCGCTGTCCGCGCAGCTTCACCTGGAAGTCGGTGCGCCCCACATACTCCAGTTCGCCGTCCCGGTTCCACCGCACCAGGTCGCCGGTGCGGTACATCCGTTCGCCCGCCTCATCGAACGGGTTCGCGACGAACCGGTCCGCGGTCAGGTCCGCCCGGCCCAGGTAGCCGCGGGCCAGCTGGATGCCCGTGAGGTACAGCTCACCCGCGACACCCACCGACACCGGCCGCAGCCGGGCATCGAGCACCCGGACACCGGTATTCCACAGCGGTGCACCGATCGGCACCACCGACGTGTCCGCGTCGTCGACGCGGTGGTACGTCACGTCGACCGCGGCCTCCGCCGGGCCGTACAGGTTGTGCAGCACCGCCCCCGGCAGCGCGCGACGCACCCGCGCCGCGACCTCGGCGGGCAGCGCCTCCCCGCCGGAGAAGATCCGCCGCAGGCCGGTGCAGTCGGCAAGGCCCGCGGTCGGCGCGGCGACGAAGAGCGCCAGCATCGACGGAACGAAGTGCACGGTGGTGACGTTCTCGGCGACGATGAGGTCGACGAGCCGGGCGGGGTCGCGGTGCGCGTCGGGTTCGGCGACCACGACGCGGGCGCCGGACAGCAGCGGCCAGAAGCATTCCCACACCGACACGTCGAATGTCACCGGCGTCTTCTGCAGGACGACGTCGGTGCCGTCGAGTCCGTATTCGCCCTGACGCCACAGCATCTGGTTCACGATCGCCCGATGCGTCACGACGACGCCCTTCGGCCTGCCGGTCGACCCGGACGTGTACACGACATAGGCCGGGTGGTCGGGATGCAGCGGCGCGAGACGATCCGCGTCGGTGACCGGGCCCGCCGGGACGGCGTCGAGGTCGAGGCCGTCGATCGGGAGGGCCGCGACCGCACCGGTCGGGACGTCCACCGGACCCGCGGTCAACACGCACAGCGGCGACACGTCCGCGACGACGAGCGCGTTGCGGTCGGCCGGCTGGTCGGGGTCGACGGCGACATAGGCCGCACCGGCCCGCACCACCGCGTGCACCGCGACGAGGAAGTCGACCGAGCGGCGGATCGCGACCGCGACGACCGTGTCCGGGCCAGCGCCCGCCGCGATCAGCAGCCGCGCCAGCCGGTTGACCCGCGCGTCGAAGTCTGCGTACGACAGGCACCCGTCGGCCGCGGTCACCGCGCGCGCGTCCGGCGTCCGATCCGCCTGCGCGGACACGAGATCCGACAGGGTCCGGTCCGGAACCGGCACCGTGGTCGCGTTCCACAGCTCGGTGGACGCGATCTCGTCGGGGGCACGCAGCTCGACCTCGCCGACCGCGCGGTGCGGGGCGTCGAGGCAGGCGGCGAGCACCCGGACGAACCGATCGGCGAGCGTCGCCACGCTCGCGCGGTCGAACAGGTCGGTGGCAAACACCATGGTGCCGGACAGCGCGCCCGCGGCGTCGGCGCGCTCGGACACCGTCACCGACAGGTCGAACTTCGCGGTGGCGACCTCCGTGTCGAGGGGGGTCAGCGTGAGGCCGGGCAGGTCGACCGGTGCCGCATCGAAGTTCTCGAACGAGAGCAGCACCTGGAACAGCGGCGTGTACGCGCTCGATCGGGTCGGGGCAAGCACCTCCACCAGCCGCTCGAACGGCAGGTCGGCGTTGGACAGCGCGGCAAGATCACCGTCCCGCACGCCGCCGAGCACCTCCTCGAAGGATGCGGCCGGGTCAATTCGGGTGCGGAGCACGAGGGTGTTGACGAACATGCCGACCAGATCGTCGAGGGCACGCTCACCACGGCCGGCGACCGGGGTGCCGACCGCGACGTCGGCGGCGCCGGACAGCCTGCTCAGCAGGACCGCGAGCGCCGCGTGCACAACCATGAACACCGTGGTGCCGTGGTCGGCCGCGTACCCGCGGAGGCGCTCCACGACGGCGGCCTCAATCGTGAAGCCGATCCGGTCACCGCGCCCCGACCGGACCGCCGGACGCGGCCGGTCCGTCGGGAGTTCGAGCAGGTCGGGAAGTCCGCCGAGGGTGGTGCGCCAGAACTCGATCTGCCGCGCCGCCACCGACCGCGGGTCGTCCTCCGACCCGAGGACGGTCCGCTGCCACAGCGCGAAGTCCGGGTACTGCACCGCAAGCGGTGCCCACCCCGGTGCGGCACCGTTGCGCCGCGCCCCGTAGGCGATGACGACGTCGCGGGCCAGCGGACCGACCGAGAAGCCGTCGGCCGCGATGTGGTGCACCCCGATCAGCAGCACGTGCTCCCGGTCACCGACCCTCAGCAGCCTGCCGCGCATCGGAATGCCCGCGGTGACGTCGAATCCGCTGCCGAGCACGGCAACCGCCTCCGCGGACACGTCGTCCGGGCGGACCGAGACGGCGGTCAGGTCGAGGTCGACCTCGTCGGCGGGCAGCACCACCTGGTGCGGCCCCTCGCCGGTGTCGGGGAACACGGTGCGCAGCGACTCGTGCCGCTGCAGCACGTCCCGCACCGCCGCCTGCAGGGCGGGGACGTCCAGTTCGCCGGTCAGCCGCAGCGCGAGCGGGATGGTGTAGGCGGCCGAGCCGGGGTCGAACCGGTTGAGGAACCACATCCGGGTCTGGGCCGGGGACAGCGGGATCCGCGCGGGCCGGGCGCCAGCGACCAGTGCGGGCCGGGCGGACGGGTTCCCGGCCGCGGTCGGTGCGGCGGCGACCAGTGCGGCGAGGGCGTGCACGGTCGGCGCGTCGAACAGCGCGCGCACCCCGATGGACGTGCCAGCGGCGGCGTTCAGTCGGGAGACGACCTGGGTCGCGGTCAGCGAGTTGCCGCCGACGGCGAAGAAGTCGTCGTCCGCTCCGACCCGTTCGGCGCCGAGCACCTCCGCGTAGACGGCGGCGACCAGCGCCTCCGTCCCGTCGGCGGGTTCACGGTAGGACGATGCCCCCGAGGCGAATTCGGGTTCGGGCAGGGAGCGTCGGTCGACCTTGCCCGCCGGCGTCGTCGGGATCGTCTCCAGCACGACCAGGGCAGACGGCACCAACGCCCGCGGCAGGCGCCCTGCCGCGGCCTCGAGCACCGCGGTCACGTCGACCGGGGCACCGTCGGCGGGGACGACGTAGCCGACCAGCTGATCGCCGAGGACGGGATGCCGGTGCACGGTCGCCGCCGCAACGGCGACCGCGGCATGCCGCGACAGCGCCGCCTCGATCTCGCCGAGTTCGACCCGCAGTCCGCGGATCTTCACCTGGGCGTCGGCGCGGCCGACGTACTCGAGCAGACCGAGCGCGTCCAGGCGCACCAGGTCACCGGTCCGATACATTCGGGAACCGTTGTCGCCGTACGGGTTCGCGACAAACCGGTCCGCGGTCAGCGCGGCCCGCCGATGGTAGCCGCGCGCCAGTCCGGGGCCCGACAGATACAGCTCACCAACGACACCGGCCGGAACGGGGTGCAGCCGGGTGTCGAGGACCGCCGCGGCGACCCCCTGCAGCGGGGCACCGATCGTGATCCGCTCCCCGACCGCCATCGCATCGGTCAGGGTGACGACGATCGTGGTCTCCGTCGGCCCGTACCCGTTGAGGAATCGACGTCCCGGCCCAAACTGTTCGAGCAGCGCGGGCGGGCACACGTCGCCGCCGACGGCAACCAATTCCAGGTCGGGAAGGTTCGTCGGATCGACCGTGCCAAGCGCGGCTGGCGCGGTCAGCACGTGCGTGACCCGCTCGCGGCGCAGCAGATCGGTCAGTTCGCCGCCGCCGATCACCTCCGGCGGCGCGACGACCATCGTTGCGCCAGCGCTGAACGCCTGGATCATCTCGAAGAGCGAGGCATCGAAACTCGAGGACGACAGCCGCAGCACCCGCGACCGCGCGGTGGTGGCCATCTCGGGGCGCGCCTGCGCGGTGAACACGCCGAGCCCGGCATGGGTGACCACGACGCCCTTCGGCACCCCCGTCGAACCCGACGTGTAGATCACGTACGCCGCGTGCTCGAGCAGCAACGGCATGGTCCGGTCGGCATCGGTCACGGCCCCGGACGGGAACCCGTCGGCGGCCCCCAATGTCAGCCACTCGACCCCGCCGGGCAGCGCGGCGGCACCGGCCGGGTCGGTGAGCCCGAGCAGCACACCGGAATCGGCGAGCATGTGCGCGATGCGATCGGCCGGATAGCCGGGGTCGACGGGCACGTACGCGGCGCCGCTCTTCGCGACCGCCCACAGGGCGACGATCGAGTCCACCGACCGCGGCAGCGCCACCGCCACCGCGCGCTCCGGGCCGATGCCCCGCCCGATCAGCAGGCGCGCCAGTCGATTCGACCGCTCGTCGAGTTCCCGGTACGACAGCTCGACGCCCGCGCACGCGACGGCGACACCGCCGACATCGACGCCCGCGGTCAGCAGCTCCGGCAGCAGCGCGGCGGGCACCGCCGCCGACGCGGCGACCGGCAGTCCGGCCCGCTCGTCAGCGGACAAGATCTGCACGTCGCCCACCGGCACCGCGGGGTCCGTCGCCACCGCGTCGAGCAGCCGCACGAATCGCTCGGCGAATCCCAGCACCGACGCCCGGTCGAACAGGTCCGTCGCGTACGTCCACGCCACCGAGGCGCCGCCGGGACGCGCCAGCAGGGTCACCTGCAGGTCGGCCTTCGCGGGCACGATGCCGAGATCGACCGTGTCGATGCGCAGGCCGGGCAGTTCGAGGCTGCTCACGTCCTGGTCCTCGATGGACAGGCCGACCTGGAAGATCGGCGAGTGGGACTGCGACCGCACCGGCCGGAGCACGTCGATGAGTTTCTCGAACGGCAGGTCCGCGTTGTCGAAGGCGGCGAGATCCACCTCACGGACCGCGGCAAGGTGGTCGGTGAAGCTCGCGGCGGGGTCGATGTCGGTCCGCAGCGCGAGGGTGCCGACGAACATGCCTGCGAGATCGGCGAGGTCGCGTTCCGTGCGACCCGCGATCGGTGTACCCACCACGATGTCGGTGCTCGCGCTCAGCCGGGCGAGCAGCACCGCGAGCGCCGCGTGCAGCACCATGAACCGGGTTGCGTCGTGCCTGCGCGCCAGCACGTCGAGGCGCCCGAGCAACGCCGGGTCGAGGTCGAGGTCGACGACATCGCCGCGCATCGAGGCGACCGCGGGCCGCGGCCGGTCCACCGGCAGTTCCAGCAGTTCGGGTGCACCACGCAGCTGTTCGCGCCAATAGGCGATCTGCCGGGCGGCCCGGCTGCCCGGGTCGTCGTCGGCTCCGAGCAGTGTGTGCTGCCAGAGGCTGAAGTCGGCATACTGCAGCGGCAGCGGCGCCCAGCCCGGTGCGTGTCCGTCGGTGCGGGCGGTGTACGCCAGCATCAGGTCCCTGGCCAGTGGCGCGACCGACGCACCGTCGGCGCTGATGTGGTGGATGACCAGCACAAGAACGTGCTCCCCCGCGCAGCGGAACAGGCTGCCCCGCAAGGGGACCGAGGTGGTGACGTCGAACCCTTGGGACAGTTCGGCGAGGATCGCCGATCGCAGGGCCGCGCCATCGGCCACCTCGACCGGGTCCCGCAGCACCGTCGCCTCGGCTGCGGGCAGAATCCACTGCGTCGGCCCGGCCGCGGAGTCCGGGTACACCGTCCGCAGCACCTCGTGCCGGTCGACGAGGTCCCCCACCGCGGACCGCAGGGCGGGGACGTCGAGGTCACCGGACAGGCGCAGCACCAGCGGAATGTTGTAGGCCACCGACGCCGGGTCGTAGCGGTTGAGAATCCACATCCGGGACTGCGCGGGCGACAGCGGAATCCGGTACGGCCGGGTGCCCCGCGTCAGCGCGGGCCGGTCCGAGACGCCCGCCGAGTCGACCGCGACGGCCAGCGCGGCAACGGTCGCGGCGTCGAACACCGACCGCACCGCCAGCGCGGTGCCGAAGGCCGCGTTGACGTGTGCGACCACCCTGGTGGCGCTGAGCGAGTTGCCGCCGAGGTCGAAGAAGTCGTCCTCGGCGCCGACCCGCGTCGTTCCGAGCACCTCCACGTAGATGTCCGCGATCAGCGATTCCGTCACCGTCCGCGGCGCCACGTACGGGCGCGCCGCGAACACCGGTTCCGGCAGGGCCCGCCGATCCACCTTGCCCGCCGGGGTGCGGGGCATCTTCTCGAGGACGGTGATCGAGGCGGGAACCATGTACCCGGGCAGCGCCGCGGCCAGGTGTGCGGTCAGGTCGGCCGGCGCGACCGCCCGGCCCGCGGCGGGGACGACGTACGAGGCGAGTGACACCGCCCCTCCGGATCCGGTGTGCCCCACGGTGACCGCGAACTCGACGTCGGCGTGGCCGGCGAGCGCGGCATCGATCTCGCCGAGCTCGATCCGGTGTCCCCGGATCTTCACCTGGAAGTCGCTGCGGCCGAGGTACTCGAGCTCGCCGGTGGCCCGGTCGCGGCGGGCCAGGTCGCCGGTGCGGTACATCCGGTCCCCGGGGCCGCCGTACGGGTTCGCCACGAACCGGTCCGCGGTCAGGCCGGCCCGGTCCCGGTACCCGCGGGCGAGTCCGGGGCCCGCGACGTAGAGTTCACCGGTGGCACCGGCGGGCACCGGGCGCAGTCGCCCGTCGAGCACCAGCACCCCGGTGTCCCGGATCGGGGTGCCGATCCGCACCGGTGCACCGGCGGTCATCGGTCCGGCGAGGGTCGCCATGATCGTCGACTCGGTCGGCCCGTATGCGTTGAACATCCGGTGCCCTGGCGCCCAGGCCGCGACCAGGGCCGCGTCGCAGGCGTCGCCGCCGACCACCACGACCTCGAGGTCGGGAAGGGCGGCGGGATCGAGCGTGGCCAGCGCGGCCGGGGTCACGAACGCATGGCTCACCCCGGCGCGGCGCATCCGCTCGGCGAGGTCCTCACCCCCGTACACCCCGACCGGCACCACGACGAGGCTGGCGCCCGCGGTGAAGGCCATCAGCAACTCGAGGATCGACGCGTCGAAGCTCGGTGACGCGAAATGCATGGTCCGGCAGCGGGAGTCGATGCCGTAGCGCTCGCTCTGCTCGGCGGCGAAGGCGGCGAGGCCTGCGTGGGTGACCACGACGCCCTTCGGGACGCCGGTCGATCCGGAGGTGTAGATCAGGTACGCGGGGTGCTCCAGGCGCAGCGCCGACCGGCGGTCCGCGTCGGTCACCGGCGCCGCGGACAGGTCCGACGTCGCCGCCACGGTGTCGTCGACACGGACCCAGTCCACCTCGCCCGAGCCGGGCAGGGTGGCCGAGGACGCGAGATCCGTCACGCCGAGCACCGCACCGGAATCGGCGAGCATGTGCGCGATCCGGTCCGTCGGATAGGTCGGGTCCACCGGCACGAATGCCGCACCCGACTTCGCAACCGCCCATACCGCGACGATCGATTCCACCGACCGGGGCAGCGCCACCGCCACCGCCAGCTCCGGGCCTGCGCCCCTGCCGATCAGCAACCGCGCCAACCGGTTCGACCGTGCGTCGAGCTCCGCATACGACAGTTCACCGTCGTCGCTGACGATCGCGGTGCCCCCGCGGGCGAGTCCCGTCCCGGTCGCAAGCAGCTCCGGAAGCGTTGCCTGCGGAACCTGGGGTTCGGCCTCGGCGGTCACGGCCGCGCGCTCGCCAGCATCGAGGATGTCCACGTCGCCGACCGGGACGGCCGCGTCCGTGACCACCGACTCGAGGACCCGCACGTACCGCTCGGCGAACGCCTCCACCGATGCCCGGTCGAACAGGTCCGTCGCGTAGGTCCACGCCACCTCGGCGCCACCGGACCCGGTGGGGGTCACCGCCACCTGCAGGTCGAACTTGGCGATCGCGGCGTCGACCCGCTCGGGCGACACGATCAGGCCGGGCAGGTCGACGCGCGGCGGCGGCGCATCCTCGACCGAGAGCATCACCTGGAACAGCGGATGGTATGCCGACGACCGGGTCGGGGTGAGGACCTCGACCAGCCGCTCGAACGGCAGGTCCGCATGGGCGTAGGCGTCGAGATCCGTTGCGCGCACCCGCTCGAGCAGGTCGAGGAAGGACGCGTCCTGGTCGATCCGGGTGCGCAGCACCAGGGTGCCGACAAACATGCCGACGACGTCGTCGAGTGCCGCGTCGCCACGGCCCCCGACCGGGGTACCGATCGCGACGTCGGCGGTCGCCCCCAGCCGGGCCAGCAGGACGGCCAACGCCGCGTGCAGCACCATGAACGGCGTCGACCGGGTCCGGCGGGCCAGGTCGTGGACGGCACCGAACAGCGCGGAGTCGATCGTCGTCTCGACCGCCGCGCCCCGGTGGGTGGGCTGCGTCGGATGGGGGCGGTCGGTGGGCAGGTCGAGACGCTCCGGGAGCCCCGCCAGCGCCGCGGTCCAGTAGCCGAGCTGGCGGGACGCGACCGAGTCGGCGTCCCGGTCCGATCCGAGGGCGTCGAGCTTCCACAGCGCGTAGTCCGCGTACTGCACCGGTAGCGGGGTCCAGTCCGGCGCCGACCCGCGCATCCGGGAGGTGTACGCCACCATCAGGTCCCGTGCCAGCGGCCGCATGGACCAGCCGTCGGCGCTGATGTGGTGCACCACCATGACCAGGACGTGCTCGGTTGTGGTGAGCCGAAGCAGCGCGGCCCGCAGCGGCACCTCGGTGGTGACGTCAAAGCCGTCGGCGACGAGGCGGATGACCGCGGCGGGCAGGTCGGCCGGATCGACGTCGACCGGCGCCAGGTCCGGTGTCGCGTATCCGACCGGGAGGACGAGCTGTTCCGGCCCGGCCGTCGAGTCCGGGAACACCGTCCGCAGCACCTCGTGCCGCTCGAGGACGTCGAGCATCGCGGCGTGCAGCGAGTCGAGGTCGAGGTCCCCCGACAGGCGCAGGGCCGCCGCGATGTTGTATGCGCCGGACGCGGTGTCGAGCTGGTTGAGCAGCCACATCCGGGACTGCGCTGGCGAGAGCGGCAGCCGGTCGGGGCGCGGGCCTGCGACCGGCGGCAGCGGTGCCAGGGCACCGGGATTCGCCGCCTCGGCCGCGGCGGCGAGCGCGCGCACGGTCGGAGCCTCGAACAGCTCGCGCACCCCGATCGCGGCACCGAGCTCGGCGTTGATCCGGGCCACCGCGCGGGTCGCGGTCAACGAGTTCCCGCCGAGGTCGAAGTAGCTGTCGGTGGCACCGACGTCCGGCACGTCGAGCAGTTCGGCGAACACCCGGGCAATCGCGAGTTCGGCCGCGGTGGCGGGGGCATGGAACTCGGTTGCCGCGCGTTCGGGTTCGGGCAACGCCCGCCGGTCCAGCTTGCCGTTGGCGCTGAGCGGCATCGACTCGAGAATGACGAACGCCGAGGGCACCATGTAGGACGGCAGTTCGGCGGCCGCATGCGCGCCGAGCGCCGCCACGTCGAGCGGTCCCGCGTCCGGTGCCGCCGCTGCGGCGGCGGTCACGTAGCCGACCAGCCGTTCGGATGCGCCCGAGCCGCGGACCGTTGCCGCCGCCTGCGCGACCGCGGGGTGTCGCTGCAACGCGGCTTCGATCTCGCCGAGCTCGATCCGCAGGCCGCGGAGCTTGACCTGGAAGTCGGTGCGCCCCAGGTATTCCAGCTCCAGGTTCTCGCTCCACCGCACCAGGTCACCGGTCCGGTACAGCCGCCGCCCGTGATCGAACGGGTCCGCGACGAACCGGTCCGCCGTCAGGTCCGGGCGGCCGATGTAGCCGCGCGCCAGCTGCACACCGGCGAGGTACAGCTCGCCGGGCACGCCCGCCGGGACCGGTCGAAGTCGGGCGTCGAGCACATACACCCGGGTGTTCCACACCGGTGCACCGATCGGCACCGGGCCCGTGCCCGTGGGATCGGTCGGGTGGTAGGTGACGTCGACGGCGGCCTCGGTGGGGCCGTACAGGTTGTGCAGGTCCGCGCGCAGTCGCTCGTGCCAGCGGGAGACGGTGGTGCGCGGCAACGCCTCACCGCTCGCGAACACCCGGCGCAGCGAGGTGCAGGCGGTGGGGTCGGCGTGGTCGAGGAAGACGTCGAGCATCGACGGCACGAAGTGTGCGGTCGTGACCGAGTGGTCCCGGATCAGTGCGGACAGGTAGTGCGGGTCCCGGTGACCGTCCGCAGCAGCCACCACCAACCGCGCGCCGGCAATGAAGGGCCAGAACAGTTCCCACACCGACACGTCGAAGGTCGCCGGCGTCTTCTGCAGCACCACGTCGCTGCCGTCGATCGGGTAGGTGTCCTGCATCCACAGCAGCCGGTTGACGATGGCGTCGTGGGTGACGGCGACGCCCTTCGGGCGGCCCGTGGACCCGGAGGTGAAGATCGCGTAGGCCGGGTTGCTCCGGCGCAGCGGCGTTCGCCGCCCGGTGACGGGTGCGTCGTCGGTTCCGGTGAGGTCGAGGTCATCGAGGACCACCGCATCGACACCCACCGGAATCGCGGCGGCATCCGCGGCGCCGGTCAGTACCAGGACCGGTGCCGCGGTGTCGAGGACATGCCGGTTCCGTTCCGCCGGATGGTCGGGGTCGAGCGGCACATAGGCGCCGCCCGCCCGGACCACCGCGTGCAGCGCGACGACCTGGTCGATGGAGCGGCGCATCGCGACGCACACCAGCGACTCCGGACCCACGCCGCGCGAGGCGAGGTGGCGGGCCAGCCGATGCACCCGCGCGTCGAACTCCGCATAGGTCAAGGAGATTCCCTCGGCGGTGATCGCGACCGCGGACGGTGTCGCCGCGGCCTGCCGGACGAGCAGGTCCACCAGGGTGACGGCCTCGACGTCGTTGGCGGTCGCGTTCGGCCGGACCAGCGTCGCCGCCCGCTCGGCGTCCGACAGCAGGTCCAGTCGTGCGACCGGGGCGTCCGGGTCGGCGGCCAGCGCGGTAAGGGCCCGGGTCAGTCGCTCGGCCAGTCGATGCACCTCGTCGGCGGAGAACATCTCCGGGGAGTACTCCAGCGTGAGACGCAGTTCCGGCTCGAGCAGGGTGACCAACGCGATCGGATAGTGGGTTGCGTCGGCGACGTCGATCCCGGTGACCCGCAGCCCCGCGATGTCGGTGTTCTCGTCGAGCCCGGCCCGGTCGATCGGGTAGGACTCGAACACGGTGAGGGTGTCGAAGACGGCGCCCGCCCCGACCGCGGCCTGCACCTCGGCCAGCGAGAGGTGGTGCCGGTCGAGCAGCCGCACCTGCTCGTTCTGCACCCGGGTGAGCAGGTCGCTCACCGATTCGACCGGATCGAT
This sequence comes from Rhodococcus sp. NPDC058505, assembly GCF_042720095.1. Taxonomy (NCBI): domain Bacteria; kingdom Bacillati; phylum Actinomycetota; class Actinomycetes; order Mycobacteriales; family Nocardiaceae; genus Rhodococcus; species Rhodococcus sp. NPDC058505. Next base: position 94,839 of record NZ_JBHXNB010000006.1, on the reverse strand, counting down.
CCGCACCCGCACCGGGACGGTGTTGATGAACAGGCCGAGCATCTCCTCGACCCCGGCGAGGTCGGCGGGGCGGCCGGACACGGTTGCGCCGAACACCACGTCGTCGCGGGAGGTCGTCCGGGACAGCAGGATTCCCCACGCCACCTGGATCACCGTGTTCACGGTGACACCGCGCTCGCGGGCCAGGTCCGCGAGCGCGGCGGTCAGCTCCGCGGTGATCGGCGCGTCGATGTCCGCGGGCACGGACGCGACCTGCCTGCCTGCCTGGTCCGGTGCGAGCAGGGTCGGCTCCCCCACCCCGTCCAGCGCCCGCACCCACTCGTCGACCGCACCGGCCCGATCCTGTATGTCCAGCCAGGCAAGGTAGCCGCGGTAGGCCTTGGCGGGCACCGTGATCGGCGCATCCGTCGCATACAGCAGCAGCAGATCCTTGACGAACAGCGGCATCGACCACCCGTCGAGGAGAATGTGGTGATTGGTCGCCACCAGGGCTGCGGTGCCGTCGGGCAGCCGGACCAGCAGCCACCGCAGCAGCGCGGGTACCGCCATGTCGAAGCGCCGATCGCGCTCGGCGTCGACGATCCCGGCGAGGTCCGTCTCCGCGGCGTCGAGCTCCCGCCAGTCCACCGTCACCCGATCCTGGATCAGCTGGGCGGGGATGCCGTCACCGTCGTACACGAACGCGGCACGGAGGTTGTCGTGCCGGTCCAGCAGTCGCTGCGCGGCACGGCGCAGGCGGGCGGCGTCGACGGTGCCGCCGAGCCGCAGCACGATCTGTGAGGTGTACACGTCAACGGCGTCGGCCGTCAGGCCAGCGTGCAGCAGCAGACCGGACTGCAAGGGCGACAGCGGCCAGATGTCCGTCATCGACGGGTACTCGTTCTCCCACAGGTCGATTCGATCCTGGGTCACGGACACCAGCGGGACGTCGGACGGGGTGAGTCCGCCCGCGGTGCCGCGCCGCACGTGGGTGACCATCGCCAGCAGCGCGGTCCGCCACAGCTCGGCCAGCTCGGCGACCTCCGCCTCGGTCAGCACGCCGGACGGGAAGTCGACGGTCGCCGACAGGCGCTCCCCCGCATCGGGGTCCGCGGTGACGATCGCGTTGATGTCGAGGGCAACCCGGGTCGGCATGCCCGACCCGCTGCCCCCATTGAGGTCGGCGCGTTCCGGCTCCGGGATCCAGCCGAGTTCCCGGAGCGCATCGGGGATGTCCGCGGCAGCGACGCGGCCGAGATAGTTGAATGCGATCTGCGGTTCGGCGTACCCGGCGAGCACCGGGCGGGTGTCGGCGCGCAGATGTCGCAGCACCCCGAATCCGGTGCCGTGGCCTGGAACCGCGCGCAGCTGCTCCTTGACCCGCTTCAGCGCGCGGCCGGTGGCGGGTCCACCCGCCAGCGCGTCGTCCAGGTCGATCCCGGTGACATCGAGCCGGGCCGGGTGCGCGGTGGTGAACCAGCCGACGGTCCGCGACAGGTCCGCGCCGGTGATCAGGTCCTCGTCACGGCCGTGTCCCTCCAGGGTGAGCAGCACCGACGGTTCCCCGGTGCCGCGGCGCGCGCGCCACTGCACGACGGCGAGGGTCAGTGCGGTCAGCAGCCCGTCACCGACACCCCCGCGGTAGGCGGCGGGCACCGTGGTCAGCAGGGCCTCGGTCGCGTCGGCGGACAGCGTGAGGTGCACGCGCCCGGCGGTCGCACCGGTGTCGAGCGTCGGGTCGAGCGGGCGGGCGCCGATCCGCGGGTCCGGTCCGTCCAGAATGGCCTGCCAGGCCGCCAGTTCGCCGACGATCACCTCACCGGCGGCCATCTCGGTGAGGCCGTGCGCCCACCGCCGGGCCGACGTGCCGACGGGGTCGAGCGCCGGCTGTTCACCGGAGACGATCTGCCCCCACGCGGCGGCGAGGTCCGGCACCAGGATCCGCCACGAGACGCCGTCGATGACCAGGTGGTTGGCGACAACGAGGAGCCTGCCTGCCGTCGACGCATCGGCCGGGTCGAGCCAGACCACCTGCACCATCACCCCGGCCGCGGCGTCGAGACGCCCTGCGGCGGACGCGCACCGGGCGGACAGCTCCGCATCGAAGGCGTCGGTCCCCGGCGCCGAGTCCGTCACCACCCGCTCGATCAGGTCCGCGGCGGCGACCGTTCCCGCGGGCCGCACCACCAGCGCGGGGACGGCGTCGCGGACCAGAACGGATCGGAGCGCGTCGTGGTGATCGAGCACCGATGCCAGGGTCGCCGTGAGGGTTTCGACATCGAGACCTGCGGGGGCGGTGAGCGTCAACGCCTGATAGAAGCGATCGATGTCGCCGCCGCGCTCAAGCGTCTCGGCGGCGATCGGGACCAGCGGCATCGATCCGACTCCGCCGCCCGGCAGTTCGGGCAGCCGCTGCGGGTCGGCGTCGACCGCCAGCGCCACCTCGGCGAGCGCGGCAACCGTCTTGCGCTCGAACACGTCCCGCGGGGTGAACCGAAGACCGGCCGCCTTCGCCCGGGACACCAACTGGATCGCGATGATGCTGTCGCCGCCGAGGGCGAAGAACGAGTCGTCGACGCCGATCCGGTCGAGCCCGAGCACCTCGGCGACCGCGCGCGCGATGGTGGCCTCCGCCGGGGTGGACGGCGCCCGGAACGCGGTGGTGCGCACGCCGGGATCGGGCAGGGCGGCCCGATCCACCTTGCCCGCCGCGGTCAGGGGGATCTCGGTCAGTTCGACGACCGTCGAGGGCACCATGTGGGCGGGCAGGAACTGGCCAGCGAACGCCGTCAGCGCCTCCGCATCAAACGAGTGACCGGCCGCGGTCCGCGCGTAGCTCACCAGGACCGCCGTGTCGCCGCGGCGGTGCGCGACCGTCACCGCGAAGTCGACCCCCGCGTGCGCGGCGAGCACCGCGTCGATCTCGCCGAGCTCGACCCGGAAGCCACGGATCTGGACCTGAAAGTCACTGCGCCCCACGTAGTCCAGGACCGCTGTCGGCTCGCCGTCCGGCCCGATGCGCCAGGTCCAGCGGACGGTGTCCCCGGTCCGGTACAGCCTGCCCCCGACCGCCCCGAACGGGTCGGCAACGAACCGGGATGCGGTGAGCGCGGATCGCCGATGGTAGCCCTGCGCAAGGCCGGGTCCGCCGAGATACAGCTCGCCGACCACGCCGGGTGGCACCGGGCGCAGCCAGCGGTCGAGGACCACCGCGGTGGCGCCGGGGATCGGGGCACCGATCGTGATGTCGCGCGGGTCGCGCAGCGGATCGGTGGTGGTGATGACGATCGTGGTCTCGGTTGGGCCGTAGCTGTTGACGAACCGGCACCGTTCGCCGAACCGGGCGACCAGGTCCGGCGGGCACACGTCACCACCGACGACGACCGCCTCCAACGCGTCCAGCCCCGCCGGATCGACGGTACCCAGCATCGCCGGCGCACAAATGACATGCGACACCCGTTCCGCGCGCATCAGTTCGGTGAGCTCGGCGCCGCCAAGCAGGTCGGCGGGGGCAATCACCAGTGCCGCGCCCGCGCTGAACGCCTGCACCATCTCGAACATCGAGGCGTCGAAGCTGGGGGACGAGAATCGCAGCATCCGCGAGCCCGCCGTTACCCCGAGTTCCGGGCGGGCCGCGGCCGCGAAGGACGCGAGCCCAGCGTGCGTGACGACGACCCCCTTCGGGGCGCCGGTCGATCCGGAGGTGTAGATCATGTACGCCGGATGGGCGGCAGTCAGTCGCGCCGGTCGATCGGCGTCGGTCACCGCCGCCGGCGACAGCGCCGCGCAGCCGCCCTCGACGGCAGCCGTGTCGAGGGCAAGCCACTCGAGGTCACCGGGCAGCCGATCGAGGTGCGACGTGGAGGTGATGCCAAGGGCCGCACCGGAGTCGGTGATCATGTGCGCGATCCGCTCGACCGGATAGCTGGCGTCGACCGGCAGGTAGACCGCACCGGACCTCGCGATCGCCCACAGCGCGACCACCGACTCCGCCGATCGGGGCAGGGCCATCACGACGACGCTGCCCGGCCCGGCGCCCCGCGACAGCAGCAGTCGCGCCAGCCGGTTCGAGCGGGCGTCGAGTTCCCGGTAGCTGATCGTGTCGGGGCCGCGCCGCAGCGCGATCGCGTCCGGGTCAACGGCGGCCCCGGCGGCGAACAGGTCCGGCAACAGCACCGGCTCCGGCGCAGCGCCGCCGACGAACGGCACCAGCGCGGCCCGCTCGGCCGCGTCGAGCACGTCGAGGTCGGCGACCCGGTCGGCGGGGTCCGCGGACAGGAAGCGGTCGAGCAGCCGCAGGAACCGGTCGTGGTGATCGCGCAGTTCGCGGTCGGTGTACCGGTTCGGGTTGGCCTCGAAGTCGATGCGGGTGCTGCGCCCAACCACGCTCGGGTAGATGTTGATTGACAGATCCTCGACCGGACCGGTCGAGAGCACGTTGAACCGTCCGGTCTCGGCGCCGAGGGTGATCTCGGAATGGAAGTTCATGATGTTGATCGCGGGACCGAAGAACCCGCGGTCCCCGCCGGCGCCGAGGCCCTCCGCGAGGTCGCGTCGGATGTCCTCGTGCCGGTACCGCTGGTGCCGCAGGGCACCCGTCATCTCCAGGCCGGCAGCCGAGATCAGGTCACCGACGGTGGTGTCGGGGGTGATCGACATCCGCAGCGGGACGACGTTGGACACCATGCCACCGGACCTGCGCAGCACGGCGGTGGTCCGGGCCGACACCGGCAGGCTCAGCACCACGTCGGTGGCGCCGGTCATGCGCGCGAGGTAGGCGGCCAGCGCGGCGACCGTGATCGCGGTGTCGGCGGACCCGTGCCGGGTCGCCGCCTCCTGGAGCGCCGTCAGGGTCGGGGCGGGCAGTGCCCCGCCCGCCAGTCGCGAGCGGGCGTCGACGGCCCCGGGGCGCGCGGACAGGCTCAGCGGCGACGGCAGGTCCGCCGACCGCGCGAGCCAGTACTCGCGGTCGGTGTGGAACCGGGTCGACTCGCGGTAGCGGTCCTCGGCGTCGGTGACCGCCGTCAGCGCCCCGGCCACCGAGGGCGCCGCGTCCCGGCCGAGGACCGCCGCGGTGTACAGCTCCGCCATCCGGGTCATGAACGTGACGGCACCGAACCCGTCGAGCGCGATGTGGTGGATCGCGAAGTACCAGTAGTAGTGCCGGTCCCCCACCTGCAGCACCGCGCCGCGGAGCAGCCGGTCGGTGAGCAGGTCCATCGGGGCGGAGTGGTCCTGCCGCATCCAGGAGACGGCCGCGGCATGCGGGTCGGCCTCGCCCCGCAGATCGCGGTATGGCAGCTCGTCGTCGAGCGTCTCGTCGACGACCTGGAACGGCTCCGCATCGACTTCGACGATCCGCAGCAGTGGGGTGCCGAACTCGCGGGCGACGATCCGGCCGACGTGTCGCATCACCTCGACGTCGAAGTCGCCCTCGATCTCGATGTACTGGGCGATCGTGACCGGGACGTCCGGGACGAGGTGCTGGGCGAACCACATGCCGCGCTGCGCGGCCGAGAGCGGGAACGGCTCAGCGGGGGCGCCGACGACCACCGGGAAGCGGGCAGCAGGGGACTCCGACGGATTCAGCACAAAAACCCCTTCGTACGACGCGCTCCGACGCGGAGCTGTTGCGCGTTGACGAAGCGGAGCTGTTCCGGGCCATCGGCCGCTCCGAGCAGGAACGATCCGATGATCCGGGGAAATCCTTGAGCGCCGACAATACAACGCGCACCCGCATCATGTTCACGAATCGAAACCGCTTCGCGCTGGTCTTCGTGATCGTGGCGTGCTATGACCCGGCGCTGCCCGTTTCGACCGGTTTCGCGGCGGTCCTGGCGAACTCAGCTCTCGAGCTTGTACCCGAGCCCCCGCACGGTGACCAGGTGCTCCGGCTTGGCCGGGTTCTCCTCGATCTTCGACCGCAACCGCTTGACGTGCACGTCGAGGGTCTTGGTGTCGCCGACGTAGTCGGCGCCCCACACCCGGTCGATCAGCTGGCCGCGGGTCAGGACCCGCCCCGAGTTGCGCAGCAGGTACTCGAGCAGGTCGAACTCCTTGAGCGGCAAGGTCACCGGAACACCGCCCACCTGAACCGTGTGCCGTTCGACATCCATCCGGATCGGTCCCGCCTCGAGCACCCCGTCGTCGACCCCCGATTCGGCCTCGGTGTCGGCGCCGCGGCGCAGCACCGCACGGATCCGGGCGATCAGCTCCCGAGCCGAGTACGGCTTGGTGACGTAGTCGTCCGCGCCGAGTTCGAGCCCGACCACCTTGTCGATCTCGCTGTCCCGCGCGGTGACCATGATGACCGGGACCCCGGACCGGGCGCGCAGCTGCTTGCACACGTCGGTGCCGCTCATGCCGGGCAGCATCAGGTCGAGCAGCACGATGTCCGCGCCGGAGCGGTCGAACTCCGCGAGCGCCGACGGTCCGTCGCCGACGACCGTCGCCTCGAACCCCTCCCGACGGAGCAGGAAGGCGAGCGGATCGGCCAGCGATTCCTCGTCCTCCACGATCAGCACGTTCGTCACCGGTTGGCCTCCATACTGGATGTGCCCTGACGGGCGGGGTTCGGTGCGCCCGGATGGGCGCGGTCTGAGTGAGTGGTCGGCACCGGGGTTCCAGGTGTGCCGGTGGGGCGCCCGAGCGAGTCGGGCGCCGGTGGGTCGTCGGGGGAATCGAGCTCCTCGGCGTGCGCGGGCACGATCAGGGTGAAGGTGGACCCGGTGCCGGGTTTGCTCCACAGGGTGATCGATCCGTTGTGGTTCGCGGCGACGTGTTTGGCGATCGCCAGGCCGAGCCCGGTGCCCCCGGTGGACCGGGATCGGGCCTTGTCCACGCGGAAGAACCGCTCGAATACCCGCTCCTGGTCCTCCTTCGCGATCCCGATGCCGCGGTCGGTGACGGCGATCGCCACGTCACCGCCCCGCAGCGCGCGGCTCACCGACACCGACGACCCCTGCGGCGAGTACGCGATCGCGTTCTCCACCAGGTTCGACAGCGCGGTCACCAGGAGGGTTCGGTCGCCGAGCACCTCGAGGCCGCTCGGGCGGTCGGCGGCGACGGTGATGCCCGCGGTCTCGGCCGTCAGCGCGCTGCGCCGGATCGCCTCGTCGATCACCTCGTCCACCGCGACCGGCTCGAGGTCGGGCAGCTTCTCGGCGCCCTGCAACCGGGACAGCGCGATCAGTTCACCGACCATGTTGCCCAGCCGCCGCGACTCGAGGAGCACCCGCTCCCCGAAGTGCCGCACCGATTCCGGGTCGTCGGCCGATTCCAGGAGGGCCTCGGCCAGCAACCCCATCGCCCCGACCGGGGTCTTCAGTTCGTGGCTGACGTTGGCGACGAAGTCGCGGCGGGTGGCCTCCATCCGCGCGACCTCCGAGTCGTCGTCGGCGAACAGGACGACGAACCGGCGGTCCTGTTCGCTGAGCAGTTGCGCGAGACCCCGCACGGCGATGTGGCCGCGGCCACGGGCCGGGTTCTTGACGCCGAGATCCACCTCGACGGGTTCACCGGTGTCGAGGACCCGGTTGGCGGCCGCCCAGGCGCGCGGCTCGACGGTCCGGTTGTGCACCAGGCCGAGCTCCTCGGCGCGCGGGTTGAACAGGACGACGTCGTGGAATCGGTCGACGACGGCGATGCCGCTCTGGCTGGCGAGCACGATCAGGTCGAGGACCTGGGACATCGTCAGGCCCGCCCGCTCGGCCTCCCGCCTGCTGAAGCGCGCCCGCAGTCGCGGGACGAGCACCCCGCCGACCAGATATCCGGCCACCGCGGCGGCGGCGACCAGGGCGACGACCTGAACAACAGTCACGAGTGAATCGTACGGCCGCGAAAAGGTCGGGCGGCGCCGGGTGGCGGCATTTCACTGCACGTCACGGGCCCGAGAGCCGGTGTTTTCCGGCTGTTCACCTGGCGTTCGACCCGGGCCCGCGGGCAACACGCGGGCCCGGGTCGCGTCACGGTGATGACTACTTCGCGCCCTGGTTGGCGACGGCGGCGGCGCCCGCCGCGGCGGCCTCCGGGTCGAGGTAGGTGCCACCCGGGTTGAGCGGCTTCAGGTTCTCGTCGAGGTCGTAGCGCAGCGGGATCCCGGTCGGGATGTTCAGCGCGGCGATGTCCTCGTCGGAGATGCCGTCGAGGTGCTTGACCAGCGCGCGCAGCGAGTTTCCGTGCGCCGCGACCAGCACGTTCTTGCCGGCGAGCAGCTCACGGGAGATGGTGTCCTCCCAGTACGGGATCAGCCGCTTGACGACGTCGAGGAGGCATTCGGTCAGCGGCGCCTGCTCGAGGTGCGCGTACCGGGGGTCGGCGTCCTGGCTGTACTCGCTGCCCGCGTCGATCGGCGGCGGCGGGGTGTCGTAGCTGCGACGCCACAGCATGAACTGCTCGTCGCCGTACTCGGCCTTGGTCTGCGCCTTGTTCTTGCCCTGCAGCGCGCCGTAGTGCCGCTCGTTCAGGCGCCAGTCCCGCACCACGGGGATCCAGTGCCGGTCGGCGGCGTCGAGGGCGATGTTCGCGGTGCTGATCGCGCGGCGCAGCAGCGAGGTGTAGAGGACGTCGGGCAGCAGGTCGTGCTCCCGGAGGAGCTGGCCGGCGCGCTTGCCCTCGGCGATGCCCTTGTCCGTGAGCGGGACGTCCACCCACCCGGTGAACAGGTTCATCGCGTTCCATTCGCTCTCGCCGTGGCGGAGCAGCACAAGGGTTCCGGTACTCATGTGCCCATCCTGGCATGTGGACCGCGGGTGGTGAGCAGGCCACCGCGTCGCTCCGATCACGCCGTCGGCGGGTCGCGCCCCCGAACCGTCCCGGCTGTGAGATACCTGACATGTGGCAACAGCCGTTGTCACAATCTCGCAGTGTCCCAACCGGGGGTGTGGCATGCGCGAACGGCAGGTAGGCACACGAAGCAATCGGGGCGTCACGCGGCGGGCGGTGCTGGCCGGGGTGGCGGGCGCCGGGGTCCTGGCCACCACCCGGGCGACGACGGCCCGGTCCGCCCCACCACCGCGCCCCGCCGGGCGGACGGTCGCGGTATTCGGCGGCGGCATGGCCGGCCTGACCGCCGCCCACGAGCTCGCCGAGCGCGGCTTCGACGTCACGGTGCACGAGCCGACCGCGCTCGGCGGCAAGGCCCGCAGCATCACCGCACCGGGGACCGGCACCGGCGGTCGCGGCGATCTGCCCGGCGAGCACGGATTCCGCTTCTTTCCCGGCTTCTACCAGCACATTCCGGACACGATGCAACGAATCCCGGTACCCGGCAACGCGAACGGGGTCTTCGACAATCTCGTCGCCGCGGGCGGACTACGGATGTCGATACCCGGTGGACCGGACCTGATGTCGCCGAGCCCCGCCGCACCGGTGCGCCTGGACATGTACGACGCGACGACCCTGCAGGACTCGCTCGGGGCGATGTTCAACCTCGGCACGGCGGTGCCGCCCGCCGAGATGCAGGTCTTCCTCCGGAAGCTGGTGATGTTCCTGACCAGCAGCATCGAACGCAGGGACAGCGAATGGGAGCACGCCACCTGGGCGCAGACGCTCGAAGCGGACGGCAAGTCGGAGGCGTACCAGTCGGTGCTGGTGTCCGCGCTGACCCGGCAACTCGTCGCCGCGCGGCCGGATCGCGCGTCCACCCGGACCATCGGCCGGATCGGGCAGGCGTTCGTCCTCAACGCCGCGGGCCTCGTCCCCGAGTACGGGCACCTCGACCGCCTGCTCAACGGCCCGACCAACGAGGCCTGGATCGACCCGTGGGCGGACCTGCTGCGCGGCATGGGCGTGCGGTTCGAGATGGGATCGCGGGTGGTCGCGCTCGACGTCGACGGCGGCCGGATCACCGGAGCCACGGCGGCCGACGCGGCAGGGAACCGGTCCCGAGTCGAGGCCGACTGGTACGTGCTCGCGGTCCCCGTCGAGCGGGCCGTCGACCTGCTGACCCCGCAACTGCTCGCGGCCGACCCCGCCCTCGCCGGACTGCGGGAACTGGCGGTGGACTGGATGGTCGGCATCCAGTACTTCCTGCGCAGGCCGACCCCGATCGTGGACGGGCACGTCGCCTACCTGGGCTCGCCGTGGGCGCTGACCTCGATCAGCCAGGCGCAGTTCTGGCCGGGCGACTTCGCCGCCCGCTACGGCGACGGCACCGTCCACGACTGCCTGTCCGTCGACATCTCCAACTGGGACGCCCCCGGCATCCTGTTCGGCAAGACCGCCAAGCAGTGCACCCGCGAGGAGATCGCGAAGGAGACGTGGGCACAGCTGCGGCAATGCCTCGACGACGGACCCCGGCCGGTGCTGCGGGACGAGGACCTCGCGCACTGGTTCCTCGACCCCGGCGTCTCCTGGAACTCCGCGCTCGGCGCCAACACCAACGCCACGCCGCTGCTGGTGAACACGGCCGGATCGCTGCGACACCGACCGGAGGCCAGGACCGCGATCGGCAACCTGTTCCTCGCGGGCGACTACGTCCGCACCGACATCGACCTCGCGACGATGGAATCGGCGAACGAGTCGGCGCGGGCCGCCGTCAACGCGCTGCTCGATGCGGCGGGCTCCCCCGCCCCGCCGTGTCGCATGTACCGACTGCACGAGCCGCCGGAACTGGCCCCGTTGCGCGCCATCGACGCGCAGCGCCACGCCGCAGGCCTGCCGCACCTCCTCGCGACGTGAGGACTCCTCCCCCGGCATCCGCCGACCGGGGACCGTAGGTGTCGTTTCGATCTCGGATGCGCGGCGGGCGACATCTGCTCCGGTGCAGACAGTTTCGAACGTGGGATCCTGTGCAGGTCAGCGCCGGCACCGCCCCGGGCCGGTCTTCGACCCGAGGAGCGCCCATGTCCGTTCCCCCGCAAGGCCCGCAGCAGCCCGGCCAGGACCCAACTGCTGGCGGGCAGCCGGGCCAATACCCCCAGCCCGGCCAGTACCCCCCGCCCGGTTACTACCAGCAGCCACAACCCCCCAAGCGCAAGAAGTGGCCGTGGATCCTCGGCGGAATCATCCTGGTGTGTGTCCTGGCATTCGGGGGCTGCATGGCTCTGTTCGGCAGTGCCGTGAACGAAATCGACAAGGAGTTCAACGAGTCCGTCGGCATCACCTACGAGGTGACGAGCGACGGCCCGACGGCGAGCAACATCACTTACACCAGTGGGGATTCCGCGAACACCGCGCAGGACAACGGTGCCGCGCTGCCATGGAGTCGCCAGGTGACGGTATCCGGGCTCAAGATCGCGTCCCTCACCGCCCAGGCCGACGCGAGCGCGACAACGATCACCTGCACGATCCGCCAGGACGGCACGGTAATCAGCGAACAGACCTCGACCGGGCAGTTCGCCGTCGTGTCCTGCTCGGGGACGGCCGAGTAGGCCCCGGTCGGCAGGGCGGACCGGGCGGCCGCGCGCTGACGGGCGCAGACTGAGCCGATGGGCACCTGGGTGCTGCACGTCGACCTCGACCAGTTTGTCGCGGCCGTCGAGGTGCTGCGCCGCCCGGAGCTGCGTGGGCGGCCGGTCGTGGTCGGCGGGCGAGGCGACCCCACCGAACGCGGGGTCGTCTCCACCGCCTCCTACGAGGCACGCGAGTACGGGGTCGGGTCCGGGATGCCGCTGCGGGTCGCGGCCCGCAAACTGGCCGAGGTGCCGGACGCCGTGTTCCTTCCGGTGGACGCCGACGCGTACACGGCGGCGTCGGAGACGGTGATGGCGACGCTGCGCGCGCTCGACGTGGTGGTGCAGGTGCTCGGCTGGGACGAGGCGTTCCTCGGCGCCGAGACCGATGACCCGGAGGCCCTGGCCCGTCGGGTGCAGCACGCCGTGCTCGCGGCGTCGGCGTTGCACTGCTCGGTCGGGATCGGCGACAACACGCTGCGGGCCAAGATCGCGACCGGCTTCGGTAAACCCCGCGGGATGTTCCGGCTGACCGCGGACAACTGGTTCACGGTGATGGGCGACCGGGACACCTCCGCGCTGTGGGGCATCGGCACGAAGACCGCGAAAAAGCTTGCCGCGCTGGGCGTTCACACGGTACGGGAGCTCGCCGTCGCCGACGAGGTCCGGCTCGCCGACGCGCTGGGCCCGACCACCGGACCGTGGCTGGCCCGGCTGGGCCGCGGGCGCGGCTCGACCAGGGTCAGCGACGAGCCGTACATCGCTCGCGGGCACGGCAGGGAGACCACGTTCCAGCACAATCTCGCGGACCGCGCCGACATCGAGGACGCGGTCCGCACCCTGGCCCGGCGGGTGGCGGGCGACGTCCGGGCCGAGGGGCGTCCCGCGACCCGGGTGACGCTCAAGGTGCGCTATGCCCCTTTCGAGACGCACACCAGTTCGCGGGCCCTGCCCGAGCCGACCTTCGACGTTCCGACGATCACCGATGCCGCGCTCGCCCTGACCGAGCGCCTCGATCCGTCCCGCGCGATCCGACTGCTGGGCATCCGCCTCGACATGACCCCTCCCCGGTGACGGCCGCGAGTTGATTGTTTCCCACCGATTCCGCCCGAATCAGCATCAAAACAAACAGCTCGCGCCGCGGGACGGCGCGAGGCTAGGTTCATCGCGTGGCCACACCGATGAACCCCACCCACGTCCCCGACCCCGCGTCCTTCCTCGCCGGGGACGCGATCGTCGAGATCGACCACCCCGCGGTGCTGGCGCTCGGCGACACCCTCCTGGCGCGGTCCACCGACGAGGTCGACTTCGCGCGCCGGGCGTTCGAATGGGTGCGCGACGAGGTCGCGCACTCGTACGACGCGCAGGATCCCCGCGTCACGCTGCTGGCGTCGGAGGTCCTCGCGCAGCGGGTCGGCCTCTGCTACGCCAAGTCGCACCTGCTCGCGGCGGTGCTGCGCGGCAAGGGCGTCCCGACCGCGCTGTGCTATCAGCGCCTCGCGCACGGCGACGGGCACGTCCTGCACGGTCTCGTCGCGGTGCACCTCGGCGGTGCGTGGCATCGGCAGGATCCGCGGGGGAATCGGGAGGACATCTCCGCCGAATTCTCCGTCGACGGGGAACGACTCGCGTGGACGGTCGACCCGACGCTCGGCGAGATCGACTACCCGACGTTCCACCTCGCGCCGGCCGGGGTCGTGGTCGAGGCCCTGCAGCGGACCACCGACGTGCTGTCGATCTACGACGTCGGGCTGCCGTCCGCACTGGCCTGAATGCCGCGAGTCAGTACTTGTAGAAGCCCTCACCGGTGGCGACCCCGAGCTTGCCCTTGTCGATGTAGTTCTCCTTGATGTACTGCGCGAACCGCTGCTGACCGGGCCCGCCCGCCATCGAGATGTTGTATGCGGTGTTCAGGCCGACGACGTCGTAGATCTCGAACGGGCCCGCGGGGGCTCCGGTGCCGATCTTCCAGGTCTTGTCGACCATCTCGGGCTCGGCGATGCCGTCGACGACGAGCTGGCCCGCGGCGGACAGGAACGGCACCAGCAGCGAGTTCAGCAGGTAGCCCGCCTTCTCCTTCTTCATCTCGATCGGCACCATCCCGATCGAGGACGCGAAGTCGGCGACCCGGCGGTACACCTCGGGATCGGTCTCGGTGGTGCCCATCACCTCTGCGGTGTTGTGCGCCCACACCCGGTTGGCGAAGTGCAGCGCGAGGAATTTCGCGGGCCTGCCGGTGAACGCCATCAGGTCGCTCGGCAGCAGCGTCGAGGAGTTGGTCGCGAAGATCGTCTTCTCGGGGGCCACCTCGCCGAGCCGGGTGTAGGTGTCGCGCTTGATGTCGATGTTCTCCGGAATCGCCTCGATCACCAGGTCGGCGTCGGCGACTGCCGCCGCCAGGTCCGCGGAGTAGGTGATCCGGCCCAGCGCGGCGTCGGCCTTGCCGTCGGCTGCGCCGTCGACCTCGGCGCGGTAGGTGTCGGCCAGGCCCGCGAACCGGGACTTCGCGGTCTCCAGAATGTCGTCATTGATGTCGTAGGCGACGACGTCGACGCCGTGATAGGCGGTCTGGTAGGCGATCTGGGAGCCGAGGACGCCTGTCCCCAGCACGGTGACCTTGGTGATGGCGGTCATCTGACCCTTCCTTTCGGGTGCGGTGTCAATCCTGTTGGGCGCGAGCGCGATGGCCCGCGACGATCATGTTCACCTGGCGACGCAGTGCGCCGGAGGCGACGCCGGGCGTGTCCGCTCGGACGACGGGTTGCGCGATCTCCATGTGCAGGACCGCGAAGACGGCGCGCGCGGCGGCGACGGTGTCGTCGTCGTGCCGCCCACCCCCGGCGAGGCAGTCGGCGATCGACGCCTCGAGCCGGGTGACGATCTGCAGGCCAGCGCGGCGGAACGGGGCGTCCGGCGGACCGAACAGCAGGTCCCGCTCGTACGCGACGATGTTCTCGTCGTGGTCGCGGCCGGAGTAGATGACCGGCGCGATCAGCGTCAGCACCCGCTCGACCGGATCCGCGATCCCGGCCGCGTCCGCCTCGCCCCGGGTGACGGCGGCGGCGAACACCTCGTTGTGGACCATCAGCAGCAGTTCGGCCTTCGACGCCGCGTACCGGAACAGGGTGCCGTGCGCGATGTCGGCGCGGTCCGCAACCTGCTGTGTCGTCACGGCCTCGTAGCCGCGCTCGGCGAACAGCTCCTGCGCGGCAAGGCGAATCCGGGTCTGCTTCTCGGCCTTGCCGCGTTCGCGCCGACCGGCTTCCATCGAATCCACCTCCCGAACTTCACTCATTAATGAGTGTACTCCGTTTTGTGGTTCCACACCTCGGCGTGGTCGACGTCACCCCGCCCCCGTACCGAATGGGGCTTTCGGTCACTTGATGTGACCGAAAGCCCCATTCGGTACCGCGCACGCGACGACAGCGCACATGCCTATCCGCGCGCCTCCCCGGCACGCAGATCCTTGCGCAGGATCTTGCCCGCACTGGACTTCGGGACGGTGTCGATGAACTGCACCCGGCGCACCTTCTTGTGCGGCGACACCCGCTCGGCAACGAACGCCATCACCTCGTCCGCGGTCAGCTCGGCGCCGGCCTGCAGCACGACGAACGCCTTCGGCACCTCCTCGCCCTCGGCGTCGCGCACGCCGATCACCGCGGCGTCCGCGATCTGCGGGTGGGTGAGCAGCAGCGACTCCAGCTCGGCGGGCGGCACCTGGTAGCCCTTGTACTTGATGAGCTCCTTGAGCCGGTCCACGATGTACACGTTCAGGTCCGCGTCGACGACCGCGACGTCCCCGGTGTGCAGGTAGCCATCGGCGTCGAGCGTCTCCGCGGTCGCCGCGTCGTTGTTCAGGTAGCCGAGCATCACGTTCGGGCCCTTGACCCACAGCTCGCCGGGCTCGCTGCGCCCCTCGGCGGGGACGGCGATCTCGGCGCCCGTTGCCGGGTCGACGATCTTGTTCTCGGTGTTGGGCAGCGGCTTGCCGATCGAGCTCAGCGACACCTCCAGCTCGTCGACCCCGATGATGTGGCTGACCGGGCTGAGCTCGCTCATCCCGTACCCCTGCAGCACCCGCGTCCCGAGCCGCGCCGCGACCGCGTTGCCGAGTTCCTCGTCGAGGGACGCCGCCCCGGAGACGATGGTGCGCACGCTGGACAGGTCGTGCTCGTCGACCATCGGGTGCTTGGCCAGTGCCAGCGCGACCGGCGGGGCGACGAACACGAAGGTGCACTTCTTCCCGGACACGAGGGTCAGGAACTTCGACAGGTCAAACTTCGCCATCGTGACGAGGCTGGCGCGCTGGTACAGCGACAGGTTCAGCAGCACGGTCAGGCCGTAGATGTGGAAGAACGGCAGCACCGCGAGCACCCGGTCGTCGGCGCGGACCGGGACGGGCAACCCGACCTGGCAGACGTTCGCGACCAGGTTGCGATGGGACAGCTCGACGCCCTTGGGGTTGCCGGTGGTGCCGGACGAGTACGGCAGCACCGCGACCTGGGTGGCGGGGTCGAAGGCGACGGTCGGTGCGGACGCATCCTCGGCGATCAGGTCCGCCAGCGACAGGTGCCCCTCGGCGCCGTCGAGGACGATGACCCGCTCGGCGGGGATGCCGACCTGCTCGGCCGCCGTGACCGCCTGCGCCAGCATCGGCGAGACCGTGAACAGCGCCTTGGCGCCGGAGTCCTTCAGCTGCTTGGCGATGTCGGCGGCGGTGTAGAGCGCGTTGATCGTGGTCGCGGTGCCGCCGCCACGCAGAATGCCATGGAAGGCGACCGCGAACTCGGGCGAGTTCGGCGAGTGCAGGCCGACGACGTCGCCGACGCTCAGGCCGCGGGCCGCGAGCGCGCCGGCGACGGCGTTGATCTTCGCGATCAGCGTCCGGTAGTCGGTTTCCTCGCCGGTGGCGCCGTCGATCAGCGCGACCCGGCCCAGGTCCTGTTCGGTGATCGACCCGAACAGGAAGTCGTAGAGACCGAGGTTCGGGATGTCCACATCGGGGTACGGGCTGGTGAAGCTCACGGAGGCACTCCTCGTCCGGGCGGCGAAACTAAGCGCTCGCTCATGTTCCCCGAACCTACCCCGACGCACCCCGGTCCGCGACGCCAGGCGTGCCCGCACCGGGCCATGGCGCGCCGCCGCCCTCGACGCCGCCACCCTCGACGAGGTGCCGGAACGGCTCCAGATTCTTCAGCGACTCCCCGCGCGAGACCCGCCACTCCCATTCCCGCCGAATCGAACTCGCGAACCCGTGCTCGAGCAGGATGTTGAAGTCGCCATCCGCCGCCTCAAGCACCTGCCCGAGCACCCGATCGAGCTCATCGCCGGTGACCGCGTGGGTGCTGATCCGGCCGACGAGATAGATGTCCCCGATCTTGTCGATCGTGTAGTGCACCCCGTACAGGCGGCGGTTGCGGCGCAGCAGGTACTTGTAGACCCCCTCGAAATTCTCGTCCGGCTTGCGGCACACGAACGCCTCGACCCGCACCCCGTGGTTGCCGACGGTGAGCAGGCAGCTCGTCTTGAGCTTGTGCTCCCCCGGCAGCTCGACGACGAACTGGTGGGGCGCGGGCCGCGAAAACTCGAGGTCGCGGTCGGTCAGGGCCGCCTCGATCAGGGTCGCCGTCTCGTTCACCGCAGTGCTCATGCGCGTACTCCTCCCCGCCGGCGCAGTTTCCACAGGCCGCGGCCGCGCCGCTGGGTGAGGTCGCCGCTGCGCCGATAACCGGCGACCGCCCGGTGATAGCTGTCGAGCAGTCCGTCCGCGGTGTGCTCCCACGAGAAGTTCGCCGCGTGCACCGGCGCGTTCCGCGCGAACGACGCCCGCAGCGCGTCGTCGACCAGCACGGTCCGCAGCGCGTCCGCCCAGTCCCCGGTGTCGTGGCCGGGCACCAGCAGCCCGCTGTGGCCGCTGCGCACGGCGACGCCGAGCCCGCCGACATCGGCCGCGACGACCGGCGTCCCGCTGGCCTGCGCCTCGAGCGCGACCAGGCCGAACGACTCGGAGTAGCTCGGGACCGCGACGACGTCCGACGCCCGGTACACCTGCACCAGGCGGTCCGGCGGCTGCGGCGGCAGGAACGTGACCCGCGCGGAAATGCCGAGCTCGGCGGCCAGGTCGATCAGCGAGTCCGGGCGCTCGAGTCCACTGCCGGACGGCCCACCGACCACCAGCACCCGCACCGGAAGGCCGGGCTCACGCCGGTGCAGTTCCGCTGCGGCCCGCAGCAGCACGTCCGGCGCCTTCAGCGGCTGGATGCGGCCGACGAACGTGACGATCAGCTCGGCGGGGTCGAGGCCGAGTTCGGTGCGGGCGGCGGCGCGGTCCCCCGGCCGGTACCGGCCGAGGTCGGCGCCCGGCGCGACGACGTCGATGCGGTCGCGCTCGGCGCCGTAGATGTCGACGAGCTGCCCCGCCTCCTCGGCGGTGTTGGTGATCAGCCGGTCCGCCTCCGCGACCACCTGCTGCTCACCGATCTGCCGGGCCGCCGGTTCCGGGGTGTCGCCGTCCGCGAGGGACGCGTTCTTCACCGCAGCGAGGGTGTGGGCGGTGTGCACCTGCGGCACCCCCCAGCGGTCCCTGGCCAGCCAGCCGACCTGCCCGGACAGCCAGTAGTGGGAATGGATCAGGTCGTAGTACCCGGGTTCGTGGTGCGCCTCCTCGCGCAGCACGCCAGCGGTGAACGCGCACAGCTGGGTCGGCAGGTCGTGCTTGTCGAGACCCTCGAACGGCCCGGCGACGACATTGCGGACCAGCACGCCGGGCGCCGCCTCCACGACCGGCGCGTCCGCCGACGACGTGGCCCTGGTGAAGATCTCCACCTCGATGCCGCGGCGCGCGAGTTGCAGCGCGCTCTGCAGCACGTAGACGTTCATGCCGCCCGCGTCCCCGGTGCCCGGCTGCGCCAACGGCGAGGTGTGCACCGACAGGACGGCCACCCGTCGAAGTCGATGATTCTGTGCTGGCGTCACGACTCCATCTTGCCCTGTCCCCGCCGACGCCCCGCATCGCACCGCGCGAAGGCTCATCCCCCACGGGTGAAGCACCGTCCCCTTTCCGGTGCCACTGTCGGGTCACGAGGCATCGGCCGTCCAGGCGGTGCCCGGTGTCGCCAAGTAGACCGATCGCTCCGTCCGGTGCAGTCCGCGACGAGCCCGGTCCCGTGGAAGGAGAGCCATGACGGATACCGTGTCGGCAAGCGTGAAGGCCCAGCACGACGACGCACAGCAGCGGTTGCCGTTCGGCGACGAGCAGGACTTCGAGGACGCGAGACGCGGCTTCATTGCGGCGCTCGACCCGGGCGTGGTGAAGAACGACGCCGGCAAGGTTGTCTGGGACAGCGACGCCTTCGGCTTCCTGAACGAGCAGTGCCCGGACACGGTGCACCCGAGCCTGTGGCGGCAGTCGAAACTGTGCGCCATGCAGGGCCTGTTCGAGGTGACCAACGGGATCTATCAGATCCGCGGCCTCGACCTGTCGAACATGACCCTCGTCGAGGGCGACACCGGCGTGATCGTGATCGACCCGTTGATCTCCGCGGAAACCGCCGCCGCCGGGTTGGCGCTGTACCGCGAGCATCGCGGCGATCGACCGGTCACCGGGGTCATCTACACGCACTGCCACATCGACCACTTCGGCGGCGTCAAGGGGGTTACCACCCAGGAGGACGTCGATGCGGGCCGTTGCCCCGTGCTTGCGCCCGCGGGCTTCGTCGAGCACGCGGTCGCCGAGAACGTGTACGCGGGCGCCGCGATGGCGCGCCGATCGGCCTACATGTACGGGGCCGCGCTGCCGCGCGGGCCGCATGGCGCGGTCGGGGCAGGACTCGGACCCACCAACTCGACGGGTACCCCGACGCTGATCGCCCCGACCCTCGACATCACGCACACCGGTCAGACCGAGACCGTCGACGGTGTCCGCATCGAGTTCCAGATGACGCCGGGCACCGAGGCGCCTTCGGAGATGAACTTCCACTTTCCGGATCATCGGGCGCTGTGCATGGCGGAGAACGCCACCCACACGCTGCACAACCTGCTGACGCTGCGCGGCGCGCTGGTGCGTGATCCGCACATTTGGTCGAAGTACCTGACCGAGTCGATCAACAAGTACGCGGCCCGCACCGACGTGGTCTTCGCGTCGCATCACTGGCCGACGTGGGGCACCGAGCGGCTGACCGAGTTCCTTTCCGTGCAGCGCGACCTCTACGGCTATCTGCACGACCAGACGCTGCGTGCAATCAACAAGGGCTCCACGGGGATCGAGTTCGCCGAGGATATCCAGCTGCCGCCCGCGATCGAGCAGTCCTGGCATACGCACGGCTACTACGGGTCGGTCAGCCACAACGTCAAGGCGATCTACCAGCGCTACATGGGTTGGTTCGAGGGCAACCCGGCGACCCTCTGGGAGCACCCCCCGGTCGAGTCCGCGAAGCGCCACGTCGAGTTCATGGGCGGCGCGCAGACGGTCCTGGAGAAGGCACGACAGTCGTTCGCCGAGGGCGACTTCCGCTGGGTCGCGCAGGTGCTCAACTACGTGATCTTCGCCGACCCGACCAACGCCGAGGCCACCGCCCTGCAGGCAGACACCCTTGAGCAGCTCGGCTTCGGCTCGGAAAACGGGACCTGGCGCAACTTCTTCCTGATGGGCGCCTACGAGCTCCGCAACGGCGGAATCGGAACCCCACTCGCCACGAACTCCCCGGACATCGCGGGCGCGCTGACCGTCGAGCAGCTGTTCGACGCCATCGCGCTCCGGCTCGACGGTCCGCGATCCTGGGATGCCGACATCACGATCGACTGGCGGGTCACGGACGCCGACCTCGTGCACCGCAGCCGGCTGCGCAACGGGGTGTTGGTGCACTTCGACGTCGACGGCGAGGTGCCCGCGCCCGACGCCACGTTCACCATCAGCAATGCGGACCTGCATCGCCTCCTGCTCGGCGGGGCGGACCTGAGCGAGCAAATCGCAAGCGGCAGCGTGGCGGTCGAGGGAGACGCCGCGAAGCTGGCCACGTTGGTCGGCTACCTCGACGGACCCGACCCCGATTTCGCCATCGTCACACCGTAATCGCCCGGACCAACTCGGTGAGGCCCTCCCGAAGGAAGGGCCTCACCGCTCGGTCCTGATCGGTTTGCTCACGACGGGAGTGCCTCACATGCGTGTCCTCGTTCTCGGCGGTGACGGGTTCTGCGGCTGGCCGAGTGCCCTGCACCTGTCCGCGCACGGCCACCACGTCACGATCGTCGACAGCGGGGTGCGGCGCCGGATCGATGATGAGCTCGGGGTGCAGTCACTGACCCCGATCCGTCCGCTCGCCGAACGGGTTCGGGCCTGGCACGAGGTCACCGGCAACACCATCGGCACCGTCGCCCTCGATCTGGCCCGCGACTACGACGAGCTGGTCGACCTGCTGACGACCGAACGTCCCGACGCCGTCGTCCATTTCGCCGAGCAGCGGGCCGCCCCGTACTCGATGAAGTCGCCCAGCCACAAGCGGTACACGATCGACAACAATCTGAACGGGACGCACAACCTGCTCGCGGCGGTGGTGCAGACCGGACTCGACGCGCATGTGGTGCACCTGGGCACGATGGGCGTGTACGGCTACGAATCGGTGCCCGTCGACCTGCCGGAGGGCTATTTGACGGTGACCTATCCGGACCGCAACGGCGATCCGCACACCAGGGACATCCTCTATCCCACCCAGCCGGGCAGCGTCTACCACCTGACCAAGTCGTTGGACCAGTTGCTGTTTCAGTTCTATGCCCGCAACGACGGCGTCCGGATCACCGACCTGCACCAGGGCATCGTCTGGGGAACCCAGACCGACGACACCGCCCGCGACGGACGCCTGATCAACCGGTTCGACTACGACGGCGACTACGGCACCGTCCTCAACCGGTTCCTGGTGCAGGCCGCGGTCGGGCATCCGTTGACCGTGCACGGGACCGGCGGCCAGACGCGGGCGTTCATCAACATCCGGGACACCGTCCGCTGCATCCGGTTGGCCGTCGAGTCCGGCTCCGAGGTGTCCGCGTCGCGGGTCCGGGTGATGAACCAGGTCACCGAGACCCATCGGGTAGCGGACCTGGCCGAGCTGGTCGCGGCGACAACCGGGGCGACCGTCGCGTACCTGCCGAATCCGCGGGCGGAGGCCGACGAGAACGACCTCGACGCCCGCAACGATCAGCTGCTCGGCCTTGGCCTGACCCCGACCCGGCTCGCGACCGGACTGCTCACCGAGTCGGTGGACATCGCGCAGAAGTACGCCACCCGGGTCGACACGTCCCGCATCCCGTGCACCTCCGCGTGGAACGACACTCGCAGGGCCGCAACGGGAGAACCCAGCATCGGGCGACGATGACCACCGAGCCTGGCGACGGATCGACGCTGCGGCGGGAAGGACGACGATGAGCAACGACGGCGAGGACACCGGCGGATCGGGCACGTCAGACCACGACAGCAGCGACCGGGACCGGCCGGGCGGGGCGAGCCCCGACGACACCGGACGCTACTTCAAGGGCGAAAAGGGGCGCACCGTCCCGAGATCAGCGTGGTGGGTGCTCGGTGTCGCCCTGGTCCTGCTGGCCGGCTTCATCGTGGTGCGGCCGTCGTGGTTCACCAAGGACGTCGACGACACCAGTCTCGAGGTTCCACCCGAACGCCACTTCGCGAAGACCCTCGCCGGCTCCGGTCACGCCGACGGGGTCTGGCTGACCGACGACTCCCCGTCGACGAGCTATCTGGTGACCCTGCCCGCGGATTCGGGGCGCGACGAGACCCGGCTGCACCTGACCGGGTCCACGCAGGTCGCCGCCGACAGCACCGTCTTCCTGGTGGTGAGCATGGACGGCCAGCAGGTGTCCAAGACGCAACTCGCCACCGGCGACAACCCCCTCGACACCTTCGTCGACGTCCCCGACCAGGCGGCGGGCGACGGCCGGGTCCGCGTTCAGGTGCGGGCCGAGGGCACCCGCCACGACGAGACCTGCACCCCCGATCATTCGGCGGGGATGCAGGTCCACCTCGACCCGGCCAGCGTGCTCGAGGCGGCGCTGGACCAGCCGATCCACACGGTCCGCGATACGGTCGCCTCGTGGGACCGGGCCCTCACCGTCGTCCTCACCGACCGCGGCGATCAATGGCGCACCACGGCAGCATATCTCGGCATGGCATTGACCCGAGCGGGCCACGACGTCAGCTACACGGACAGCCCGCCGGACGGCGACCTGCGCAACACCATCCTGCTCGGCCCGGCCGCCACCCTCACCGAGGCCACCGGATGGCGGCCCGTCGACGGCGACGCGGCCGCCGTCACCGTCGGCCGGATCGACGGCGCACCGGTGCTCGGGCTCGTCGAGCCGCGCGGGGATCTGCTGTCCACCTTCCTCACCGAGCCGACCGTCGCGACGGCCGACTCCGACACCGCCGATCCCCGCGCCGTCACCCCGGCGACGCCCGGCGGCGACCAGGTGCCGCTCGCGTCGCTCGGCGCGGACATGTCGCGGGGCCAGATCACCGAGACCCGGCGCTGGCGGGTCGGATACTCCCTCGCCGACCTCCCCGGTGGCAGGGCGCCGGCATCCGTGCGGGTCGCGGTGCAGCTGCCCGACTCCCCCGACGACCTGACCTGGCTGTTGAATACCGACCTCAACGGCCGCTTCCTCGGCAGTCAGCGGCTCAACGCGACCGGCGGGGTCGCCACGATCGACCTGCCGCCCGCCGACCAACTGCTCGACAACACGCTGACGCTGACCGTGCAGCGCGACCGCGACCTCGGCGGCTGCAACGTGCGGGTGACGAGTTACCCGATCCAGCTGCGCGGCGAATCGGCGCTGCAGTTGGGCGACGATCCGGGTGCCGGGTTCACCGCGCTGCCGCGCCAGTTGGCGCCGGGGTTCGCGGTCTCTCTCCCCGACGCGACCGAGGCGAACGCCGTCGAGCAGCTCAACGCGGTCACTCCCGTCCTCACCGATTTCGTTCCCGCCCAGTACGATCCGGAGTTCCGGTGGGGCGGCCAGCCGGCGCCGGGGCAGCCGTTCATCCTGGTCGGGGACAGTCCCGACGTGGCGCCGCCGGTGCGCCTGGCGGACGGCCGCATCGTCGCGGGCCCGGACCCGACGCCGCTGGACATTTCGGCGTTCGACACCGGCCTGGTCGTCGAGACCGCGACCGGCACCGGCGGCGCCCCCGGACTGGTGGTCCAGTACGCGGGCGACGCCGGGGCCGTCCGGCTGCCCGACTTCGGCCGCGAGTCCGCGCAGATCGTGACCTCGCAGGGCGCCATCGTGGTCAACCCGGACGGCACGATCGCCCCGACCACCCCGGTCCGCCGCGACGCTCCACGATGACCGGGGTGGCACGCCCCAAGGGCGGGGCGATCACCGACCACTTCCGGTCCGTCGACAGCGCCCCGAAGGGCTACGCCGTCGACCGGCCCGCCAGCGCGGCCAACGGATTCCTGATCACGTTCGCGGCGCTCGGCATCCTCGTCATGTGCCTGCGGACCCTGCTGGTCCACACCGTCGACCGGGACCTGCCGCGTGATCTCATCTTCTTCGCGGGCGCCGGGGGGGACGTGGTGTTCCCGCTGCGCATGTTCCTGGTCGTCTTCTTCGTCACCTACGCGGCGTTCGCCTACTCGAACCGCTGGCGGCGGTTGTTCATCGGCGCCGCGCTGCTGGGGAAGTTCGCGGTGTTCTGCACCGTCGTCGACGTCGGCGCCTGGGTGCTGCACGGTTCCGGGATCGTGTCGATCTCCGCGTTCGCGCTGCAGATGCTGTCCGGTCTGGCGGCGCTGGCCCTGTTCCCGCACACCATTCTTCGGCAGGCGCACCTCCCCGATCCGGGTCCGGTGCCGACCAGCCCCGGCACGCCGCGACGGGCGTTCGCGGTGTGGTTCGGCTGCCTGGCGGCGTCGATTCTGGTGACCGCGGTCGCGCTGCACTTCCTGTCCGCGGTCGTGGACGCGTTGAAGGCGTGGGCGATCCTCGGTGGCATCGGCGCAGGCGTCTTCCTGGTCCAGCAGTTGTTCGCGGCCTCGACCGCGTGGTTCGGGGTCCGCGCCCTCGACCGGTCCCGCCGGGCGGGCGCGGGCCATGTCCCACCGGCGGCGATCCTGGTCCCCGCCCACAACGAGGCGCATAGCATCGGCGCCACCATCGCGTCCGTCGACGCGGCCGCCGCGACCTACCCCGGCCGAATCCATCTCTGCGTGGTGAACAACGCCTCCTCCGACGACACCCATGCGGTCGCCCAGCTGGCGATCGACGGATGCGTCAACATCACCGGCGAGGTGCTCGAATGCCCGACCCCCGGCAAGGCGATCGCGCTGAACATGGGCATCGCGCACCTCACCGAGGAGTTCATCGTCCGCATCGACGCCGACACCGTGATCGGCCCTGGCTGCCTGCAGACCGCGATGACCCACTTCGCCGACCCGAATGTCGGGTCCGTCGGCGGCATTCCGATGCCCGCGGAGGAGCGGACGTGGATCGACAAGGTCCGTCTGGTCGAGGTGTACATGCGGCACGGGTTCTTCCAGGTGTCGCTCGACGGCTATCAGGGGGTCCTCGGCGTCCCCGGCATGTTCACCGTGTACCGGCGCAGCACCCTGGTCGAGGTCGGCGGCATGGTCCAGGGGATGAACGGCGAGGACACCGACATCTGCATGCGGTTGACCGCCGCCGGCTATCACAGCATCTCCGACCCGGTTGCGGTGTACCACAGTGAAACTCCGGCGTCGTACGCCCACCTGCGCGAGCAGCG
Organism: Rhodococcus sp. NPDC058505; assembly: GCF_042720095.1. NCBI lineage: Bacteria > Bacillati > Actinomycetota > Actinomycetes > Mycobacteriales > Nocardiaceae > Rhodococcus > Rhodococcus sp. NPDC058505. The sequence continues at coordinate 69,696 of NZ_JBHXNB010000006.1, read as the reverse complement.
CACCCGCTGGTTCCGCAGCATCTACCACCTCACCGCACGGAATCGCGCGATCCTGTTCGACCGTCGCTCGATGACCGGCACATTCGTCCTGCCGTTTCAGCTGGTGAACGCGGCCCGCCGGGCGATGCTCGGTCCGCTGCTGCTGTTCGCGGTGATCGCGGAGGTCTTCTTCCGCGCGACGTTCACCACGATGCAGTGGCAGCCGGTGGTGGCAACGCTGCTCGGCATGTCGCTGTTCGTGACGCTCGGGGTGTGCCTGTACTGGCAGCCGCGGGCGGTCAAATACATCCCGGGCTACCTGTGCTTCCGGGTGCTGCGCAGCTACTTCACGCTGCTCGCGGCCCTCACCCTCGTCTACCCCCCGATGCGTCCGCGGCTGCCCCGCCTGCCCCGCTCCGGGCGCCGTCCGGCCCGGTAACGGTCCTGGCGCCAACGATTGTGGCGCAGTTCACTGTCACGTCTTCCGCCCGAGCGGTGTCCCAGGTATGAGGATCACTCGAGTCGAGGGAGGACGTGGTGGAGATGAACGGCACGAGGCGGGTCGTGGTCGTCGGGGCGGGGTACGCCGGCGTGATGGCCGCCAACCGGATCGCGGCGGGACGCCCGGAGGCGACCGTGACGGTGGTCAACCCGCGGGACGAGTTCGTCGAGCGGGTGCGACTGCACCAGTACGCCGCCGATTCCGGTGACGCCACCGTGCCGCTGGCGGGGGTGCTGCACCCCGACGTCGTGCTGCGGGTGGGCACGGCTGACCGGATCGAGGATCGCCAATTGCTGCTGACCGACGGCGAGGTGATCGATTTCGACCACCTGATCTACGCGGTCGGCAGCAGCACCGGCGGCGGACCCGACGGCGCCGAGCACGCGTTCGCGGTCGGCGACCTGGAGGACGCGGAGCGGCTGCGCACCCGGCTGCGGGATCTCGACGTGGGGGCGTCGGTGGTGGTGATCGGCGGCGGCCTGACCGGCGTCGAGACGGCGGCGGAGATCGCCGAGCAGCGCCCGGACCTGCGGGTGCGGCTGGTGTCGTCCGGCCCGGTCGCGGCGAGCCTGGCGCCGCGGGGTCGCCGCGCCGTCACCCGCGCCCTGGCCCGGCTCGGGGTCCGGATTGGGGAGGGAGCGCGCGCGACCCGGATCGAGGCCGACCGGGTGCTCCTGGACGACGGCACCGAGTGCGCTTCCGCTGTCGCGGTGTGGGCAGGCGAGTTCCGGGTCCCGGACCTGGCGCGGCGCAGCGGGCTCCCGGTCGACACGCAGGGCCGACTGCGCACCGACGGGGCCCTGGTGGTCCCGGGCCACCCGACGATCGTCGGGGTCGGCGACGCGGTCGCACCGCCGGACAGCGTCGCCGGGCACATCCGGATGAGCTGCCAGGCCGCGATCCCGCTCGGCGCGCACGGCGCCGACACCGTGCTCGCCCTCCTCGACGGCCGCGACCCGGAACCGCTGTCGATGGGCTTTCTGCTGCAATGCGTCAGCCTGGGGCGGCGCGCCGGCGTCGTGCAGTTCGTCCGCACCGACGACAGCCCGCGGCGCTGGGCGCTGCGCGGCCGGACCGGCGCGCGCGTGAAGGAGCAGGTCTGCCGGACCACGCTGCGGTGGATCGGACCCGGCGCGGGCGGGTACCGCTGGCTGCGCGGTCCGCGGCGGGCGCGCGCAGAACAGGGGGCGATGGTGTGAGCGCCGTCGACACGTTCACCGAGTACCGGCCGCTGCTGTTCACGGTCGCGTACGAGATCCTCGGCAGCGCGACCGACGCCGACGACGTGCTGCAGGACAGCTACCTGCGCTGGGCGGAGGTGGACCCGGCGACGGTCGGGAATCCGCGCTCCTACCTCGCGCAGATCGTGACCCGGCAGGCGCTGAACCATCTGCGCACCACCGGGCGCCGCCGGGAGGACTATGTCGGGAGTTGGCTTCCGGAGCCGATCCGCACCGAACCCGATGCGACAGAAGACATTCTGCTCGCCGAGTCGGTGTCGATGGCGATGCTGCTGGTACTCGAGACGCTGAGCCCGGACGAGCGGGCGGTGTTCGTGCTGCGCGAGGTGTTCGGCTTCAGCCACGCCGAGGTCGCGGCGGCGGTGGGCCGCTCCGAGACGGCGGTCCGGCAGACCGCGCACCGCGCCCGGGGTCACGTGCAGGCCCGCCGCCGCCGGTTCGCGCCCACGTCGGCGGACGCGCAGGAGGTGGCCGGGAGGTTCCTCGGCGCAGCGATGTCCGGCGACATTCAGGCGTTGATGGACCTGATGTCGCCGGACGTCGTGGAGATTTCGGACGGCGGCGGCAAGGTCAACGCCGCGCGCAGGCCGGTGCTGGGCCGCGAGCGGGTGGCGCAGTTCATGACCGGGCTCGGCCGGATCGGTGTCCCCGGCATCCGCTTCGAGGCCGGGGTGGTCAACTCGGTGCCGTCGGTGCTGATCTACTCCGGCGACGTGCTCGACACCGTCGCGATGATCGAGGTGTCCGACGGGCTGGTGTCCGCGGTGTACCTGGTGCGCAACCCGGACAAGCTCACCTCGGTGGCACGGTCCCGGGCCCTGTCCCGCTGAGCCGAGGCACCGCGTCGGGTCAGAGCGCGTCGATGAACGCGCTCACCTCGGCGACGAACCGGTCCGGGTCCTCGACGAACGGGCCGTGGTTGCATCCCTCCCAGTAGGAGGCAGTGGCGTTCGGGATCAACTCGGCGGCGTGCCTGCCCGCGGCGACGTCGACGACGGTGTCGTCGGTGCCGTGCAGGATCAGCGCCGGGACGTCGAGCCCCGCGAGCAGGTCGTCGTGGCCGATCTCCCGCCCGAACAGCGCCGCCCGCACCCGCGGCGGGGTGGCGAGGCTGGCCCCGAACAGCGCCTGGGAGGCGACGCCGTGCTCCCCCGGGCCGGTGAGTGCGGTCCCGAAACTGCCGAGCGCCCGGATCGCATCCCGGGGTTCCTCGGACAGTGCCGCGGGCAGCGCGGCGCGCATCGCGGGGCCGACGTGGCCACCCCTCTGGCCCCGTCCGATGCTGGTGATCGCGCCGACCAGGATGATGCCGTCGACGGCGCCGGTGCCGTGCTCGGCGAGGTAGTCGGCGATCACCAGGCCGCCGTAGGACCAGCCGAGGAGAACCGTGTTTCTCTCGATCCCCTCGGCTGCGAGGACGGCGGCGACGTCACCCGCCCAGTTCTTCGGGTCGTCGTACCCGGTGTCGGGGGCACCGGAGTAGCCGTGCCCGCGCAGATCCACCGCGATCACCCGGTACTGCTGTTCCAGCGCGGCCAGCACCGCCGGGCCCCAGCAGGTCATCGACTGCGCCCACCCGTGCAGCAGCACCAGCGGTCGGGCCCCGTCCGGTCCGGTCACCCGATAGGCGAGGGTGGTGCCGTCGATGCCGGTAGCTTCGCGAAGTGCCATGGACGCCATTGTGCGCGAACCCGGCCGGACCGGGTTCGCGCACGTCGGTCAGACCCGGTCCAGCACCCTTGCCGGTGCCCGCTCGGGCAGCGGATCGACGTCCGCGACGACCGGGTTGATCGAGGGGTCCTCGCCGTCGGCGAACGCCTCCTCGTCGAAGGGACGGCGGCCGCCCAGCACCTCGCGGACCTGCCCGCGGTCAACCGTTTTCGTCCAGGTGCCGATCAGCAGGGTGGCGACGGCGTTGCCGGAGAAGTTCGTCACCGCGCGGGCCTCGGACATGAACCGGTCGATGCCGACGATCAGCCCGACGCCGTCGACCAGGTCCGGTCGGTGGCTCTGCAGGCCGCCCGCGAGGGTGGCGAGCCCGGCGCCGGTGACACCGGCGGCGCCCTTCGACGCGACGATCATGAACACCAGCAGCGACAACTGCTCGGTCAGCGCGAGCGGCTGGTTCAACGCGTCGGCGATGAAGATCGCGGCCATGGTCAGGTAGATCGCGGTGCCGTCCAGGTTGAAGGAGTAGCCGGTGGGCACCACCACACCGACGGTGGTCTTCTGCACACCGAGATGCTCCATCTTCGCGATCAGCCGCGGCAGCGCGGACTCCGACGACGACGTCGCGAAGATCAGCAGGTACTCGCGGGCCAGGTAGCGGACGAGCTTGAAGATCGACACGCCGGCGACCGCGCGCAGGACGCTGCCGAGCACACCGAACACGAACACCAGGCAGGTGAGGTAGAAGCCGAGCATCAGCGCGCCCAGTTGGACGACGGCGCCGAGACCGGTCCGGCCGACGACGTTCGCGATCGCACCGAACGCGCCGATCGGCGCGAGCCACAGGATCATCGACAGGACCTTGAACACCAGCTTCTGCACGTGCCCGATGCCGCGCAGGATCGGCTCACCGGCCGCGCCCATCCCCTGCAGGCCGAAGCCGACGAGCAGCGCGATGAACAGTGCCTGCAGCACGCTGCCGTCGGTCAGCGCGGACAGCATCGACGTCGGGATGATCGAGGCGATGAATCCGGCGGTACCGCCCGCGTCGTGCGCCTTGTCCGCGAGCGCCGCGCCGCTGCCCGCCATGTCGGGGGTCAGGCTCAGACCGGAGCCGGGGTCGAGGAGGTTGCCGACGACCAGGCCGATGCCGAGCGCGACCGTCGACATCCCGATGAAGTAGACCAGCGCGAGGCCCCCGATCCGGCCGACGCTCGCCGCCGCCCGCACCGACCCGATGCCCAGCACGATGGTGCAGAAGATGACCGGACCGATCATCATCTTGATCAGGTCGACGAAGGTGGTGCCGAGGATGCCGAGGGACGTGCCCACCTCCGGCGCCTGCCAGCCGACGAGAACCCCGGCGACGACGGCGACGATGACGCCGATGTACAGCCAGTGGGTGCGGTCCCGGCGTGGCGATGCGGTGGAACTGCTCATGGTGGTTGCCTCACTGTGAGTGCGAATCGGAGGAAACCGACGATCCGCGCCCCGCGCGTGTCCGGTGTCACCTCAGCTTCCGACGAACATCCTGGTGCGGGGGCCGCCGCGGGTGAAGGTTGCGTAACTTGTGTTCAGTCGTGAACGTGCTCACCGCCCCGTCCGCACGCGACAATCGACGGGTGGGGCGACGACGTCGGGAACCGATGAGTGTGGCGCGGCAGCTGCTGATCGTGCAGACGGTGGCGCTCGCCGTCGTCGTCCTCGTCGCGGGCGGGCTGTTCGCGGTCGAGGAGCGACGCGACGCGGATGCCGCGACCCGCCTTGCGGTGACGGACGTGGCCGCGACGACCGCACAGATCCCCGCGGTGGCGGCGGACATCGTCGGACCCGACCCGGTCGGAGCGCTGCAGCCGGTCGCCTCCGCGATCCGCGCGGCGACCGGGGTCGACTTCGTCGTCGTGATGGGCCTCGACGAGATCCGGCTCACCCATCCGCGCCCCGACCGGATCGGGCTGCCGTACACGGGGCACACCGAACCGGCGCGGCAGGGCCGGACGTTCACCGAGACGTACACCGGCAGCCTCGGGCCGTCGATCCGGGCGGTCGCGCCGGTGTACGAGGACACCGGCGCCCTCGTCGGGTTCGTGTCGGTGGGGGTGACCCGGCAGAAGAGCTGGGAGCAGTTCCAGAGCAGCCTGCCCGGCCTCCTCGGCATCGTCGCGATCGGCCTCGCCGTGTCGACGGCGGGCGCCGTCCTGGTCAGCAGGCGCTTGCGGACGCAGACCCTCGGGCTGTCCCCCGATCAGCTGCGCCGACTGTACGAGCAGCACGACGCGGTGCTCCGGGCGATCGGCGAGGGCCTGCTGGTGTTCGGCACCTCCGGGGGTGACGGTCCCCGCGTCGACGTGATCAACGACGAGGCCCGGCGGCTGCTCGGCCTGCCCGCGGACGGCCCGGTGTCGATGGACTCGCTGCCGGAGACGGTGCGGGCGCTGGCGGAGGATGGGGACGATGCCCGCGACGAGGTGCATCTGACCGCGGACCGGGTGCTGGTCGTGGGGCGGGACGCGGTGCGCTGGGACGGTCGACGGATCGGGACGGTGGTGACGCTGCGCGATCACACCGAATTGCGGTCCGTGCTCGGCGAACTGGATTCGGTGCGCGGGCTGGCGGAGTCGTTGCAGGCGCAGGCGCACGAGTCGGCGAACCGCCTGCACACCATCATCACGATGGTCGAGCTCGGCAGGCCCGATGAGGCGGTCGCGTTCGCGACCGAGGAGCTCCGGCTCTCCCAGCAGCTGGTGGACCGGGTGACGGCCACCGTCGCCGATCCCGCCCTCGCAGCCCTGCTGATCGGGAAGGTCGATGCCGCGGCCGAGCGCGGTGTCGAGTTGACCGTCACCGACGACACCGCGCTGGCCGCGGTGCCGCTGCGGTCCCGGGACCTGGTGACGGTGGTCGGGAACCTCGTCGACAACGCGATCGACGCGGTGAGCGGGACCGAGGACGCGTGGGTGGAGGTGACGGTGCGGCAGGAGCGGTCGACGGTGGTGATCGAGGTCGCGGACAGCGGACCGGGCATGGATCCGGACACGTTGGCGCGGTCCATGACCCGCGGCTATTCCACCAAATCCGACCACCACGGGTTGGGTCTGGCGCTGGTGGCGCAGACGATCACCCGACGCGGCGGCACCCTCCGCACCGAGCCGTCGCTGGGGTCGCTGGTGGTCGCGGAAATCCCGTTCGGGGGCGCGCCGTGATCCGGGTGCTGATCGTCGAGGACGAACCGCTGATCGCGCAGGCGCACCGCGAGTACCTCGACCGGCTGCCCGGGTTCACGGTGCACGACGTGGTGCACACCGGGAACGCCGCGGTCCGGGTCGCGCAGGCAGCGGCGCGGTCCGCGGAACCGGTGGACCTGGTGCTGCTCGACATCGGGCTGCCCGACGCCAGCGGGCTCGACGTCGCGGCCGCGCTCGGTCTGCTGCGCCCGAACCCCGACATCATCGCCGTCACCTCGGCCCGCGAACTCGATGTGGTGCGGACGGCGGTCGCGCGCGGGGTGGTGCTGTACCTGCTCAAGCCGTTCACGTTCGCCGCGCTGCGCGACAAGCTCGACCACTACGCCGCCTACCGGGCGGCGATCACCGACGCGCGGGGTCCGCTGACCGCGGCGGGCCAACACGACATCGACCGGGCGATGGCCGCACTGCGCGGCACCCCGGCCCCGGTCACCAGCCCGAAAGGCGTTGCGCCCCGGACATTGGACGCGGTCGCGCGGTGTGTCCGCGAGGGCGACGCGCCGCGGACCGCGGCGGAGGTCGGTGCCGCGGTCGGGGTGTCGCGGGTGACGGCCTGGCGCTACCTCGAACGCCTCGCCGATGACGGGGTCCTGGCCCGGCACACCGAGTACGGCCGCACCGGCAGGCCGCAGGTCCGGTATGCGCTCCGCGCCCGCAGCTGACGCCGGATCCGCACAGTCGGGAAGGGTCTGCCCCGCATTGCGGGGCAGATCCTTCCCGACAACGACGCACGGCGGGGCTCAGACCGTCGGCCTGCCGAACCACCTGGCCAGGTGGGCGTCCGCGTCGGCCTGCGCGTTCCCGACCCACGCCACATGACCGTCGGGACGCAGCAGCGCCGCCGGAACGTCCAGTTCGGCGCTGGTGTCGACGACGTGGTCGACCCGGTCGCTCCACCCGGCGACCGACAGTGCGCCGGTCTGGTCGAGCAGCAGTCCTCGACCGGTGCGCATCCGGTCGTAGAGGGGGCCGCCGGACAGCGCGATGTCGCGCAGCCGCCTGCCGAGCAGGTCGTGGCCCGCGCCGAGGTCGTAGCGGACCGAGATGGCGGTGATCTTCTCGATCAGGTGGCGGTTCACATCGTCGAACGCCATCAGCTCGGTGAGCAGGCGGCGCACCGCCTGCGGCCCCGCCTCGGTGGACAGCAACTCGGCCTGGGCCCGCGTGTTGTCCAGCACGTCCGCGGCCACCGGGCGCCGTTCGGATTCGTAGCTGTCGAGCAGGTCGGGCGGCGCCCAGCCGTTGATCGCGGCAGCGAGCTTCCATCCGAGGTTGAACGCATCCTGGACACCGAGGTTCAGACCCTGCCCACCCATCGGTGGATGGATGTGTGCGGCGTCGCCAGCGAGGAACACCCGGCCGCGGCGGTACGCCTCGGCCAGCCGGGTGGCGTCGCCGAAGCGGGACAGCCACCGCGGCGAGTGCACACCGAAGTCGGTGCCCGCGACGGCCCGCAGCCGCGCCTTGATGTCGTCCAGCGTCGGCGGAGCCGTGCGGGCGTCGGCAACCTCGGCCGCCGGCACCACAACGCGGTACGCGCCGGTCCCGGACGGCCCGATGCCGAATCGCTTCTGGGTCTCCCGGATCTCGGCGACCCTGGCGGACAGGTCCTCCTCCGGCATGGTCACCTCCACCTCGCCGATCAGCGTGTCGGACGTCGACGGCTCGCCGGGGAACCCGACGTCGATCAGCTTCCGGACGGTGCTGCGGCCGCCGTCACATCCGACGAGATAACGCGCGTGCAGTGCTGTCCCGTCGGCCAATTCGGCGGTGACCCCGTCGGTGTCCTGGCGCACCGCGACGACGCGGCGACCACGCCGAAGGTCGGCCCCCAGCTCGGTGGCGTGATCGGCGAGGATGCCGTCGATCTCCGGCTGCGGAATGCCGAGCACGTAGCCGTGTGCGGTGTCCAGATGCGCCGGTGCCGGTGCGGCGATGCCCGCGAAGAAGCCGCCGAGCGGATACCTCGTGCCGCGCGCCAGGAAGCGGTCGAGCAGCCCGCGCTGCGCCATGATCTCGATCGTCCGCACGTGGATGCCGAGGGCCCGAACGAACGGGGTCGGTTCCCGCTCCCTGTCCAGCGCCACGACGTCGACGCCCCGGAGTCGGAGCTCACCCGCAAGCATCAACCCCGTCGGTCCGGCACCGACAACGATGACATCGGTCATGCGATCCCCTCCTCCGGCAAGGCGTCCGCTTGCCCGCAGCAGGCGAGTCTGCAGCACCACCGGGGCCTTGCCGCAAGCCCCGGGGTCGGCGATATGGTGAAGGGGGCGGAGCGGAGGCGACGCCTCCATCACCACCTTCGTGCGGGGATCCGCGGCTACCATCCGAGCATGGATCTGGATCAGCTGACCGCGTCGATGCCATTCGCCGTCCACACCGGGGTGACCCTGACCGCGGCCGCTCCCGAGGAAACCGTCGGCACCCTCGACTGGGACTCCCACCGCACCACCGCGGGCGCCGGAATGCACGGCGGCGCCGTGATGACCCTCGCGGACAGCGTCGGTGCGGTGTGCGCGTTCCTGAACCTGCCGCCGGGGGCGGCGACGTCGACGACGAGCTCGAACACCGTCTTCACCCGCGGGGTCCGCAAGGGCACCGTCACCGCGACCGCGCGACCGCTGCACGTCGGGCGATCCACCATCGCCGTCGCGGTCGAGGTGCGCGACGACGAGGGTCGGCTGGTGGCGCAGGTGACGCAGTCGCAGGCCGTGCTCACCGCCTGATCCGGGTCAGCCCGCGGCGGACAGCACCACCGCGCCGTCGCGGCGGAGGCGCTGCGCCACCGGGTCGGGTACCGGGACCGCGTCCAGCAGGCCGCGGGTGTACGCGTCGCGCGGGTTGCCGAACACCTCTGCGGTGCCACCGATCTCGACCAGTTCGCCGTGCCGCAGCACCGCAACCCGGTCCGCGACCCGGTGCACGACGGCGAGGTCGTGACTGATGAACAGGCAGGCGAAGCGGTACTCCTGCCGAAGGTCCTCGAACAGCGCCAGCATCTCGGCCTGCACCGACACGTCGAGCGCGCTGGTCGGCTCGTCCGCGACGAGCAGTCGCGGCGCCAACGCGAGGGCCCTCGCCAATGCGACCCGCTGCCGCTGTCCACCGGACAGTTCGGCCGGGCGCCTGCCCGCGAAATCACGCGGCAGGCGCACCGCGTCGAGCAGGTCCGCCACTCGCGCCCGGAGCAGGGCGCCCGACGCCGCACGGTGCACCACGAGCGGCTCGGCAATCGAATCGCCAACGCTCCGACGCGGATCCAGCGACGCCGCCGGGTCCTGGTGCACGAGGGCCAATCCCCTGCGCAGACCGCGGAGTTCGCGCGGCGTCGCCGAACCCAGGTCCGTCCCGTCCAGGGTCACCGCACCCGCGCTCGGCCGCACCGCACCGACGGCCGTGCGGCCGAGGGTGGTCTTGCCGGACCCGGACTCGCCGACGAGGCCGAGCACCTGCCCGGCCGACACCTCGAGGCTCACCCCGCGCAGCGCGTGGAACGCGGTGTTCCCGTGCCGGGCAGGGTAGACGACGTCGAGGTCGCGGATCCGCAGCACCGGAGCACCCGACGCGACGTCCGCGACCGGGGTGCCGTCACCGGGCTCGGGCAGTCGCGGCACCGCGGCCAACAACTGGGTGGTGTACCGCTCCCGTGGCGCCGAGAACAGGTCATGGACACCGCGTTCCTCAACGAGGACACCGCGCCGCAACACCGCAACCCGATCGGCGATGTCCGCAACGACACCCATGTTGTGCGTGATCACCAGGATCGCGGTCCCCCGCTCGTCGCGCAGCGACCGCAGCAACGCCAGGATCTCGGCCTGCACCGTCACGTCGAGCGCGGTGGTCGGCTCGTCCGCGATCAGCAGATCGGGTCCGCCGGACAGCGCGAGGGCGATCACCACCCGCTGCTTCTGCCCGCCGGACAGCTGATGCGGGAACCAGTCGACGCGCACCTCCGGTTCGGGGATCTCGACCTGCCGCAGCAGGTCGATCGCGCGGGTCCGGGCCGCGGCGCGGGAGATCCTGCCGCGCGCCCGCAGCGCCTGGGCGATCTGCCAGCCGACGGTGCGGACCGGGTTCAGCGCCGTCTGCGGTTCCTGGAACACCATCGCGGCGCGGGTCCCGCGCAGCCGCGTCAGCGCCTCCTCCGGCGCGGCGACGACCTGCTCGCCGCCGAGCCGGATCGAGCCGTCGACCGCCGCGCCGTCCGGCAGCAGACCGAGCACCGCCCGCGCCGTCATGGACTTGCCCGAGCCGGATTCGCCTACCAGCGCAACGATTTCGCCCGCGCGGACAGTGAGGTCGAGATCCGACACGACGGGCCGGTCGTGTGGTCCGAACCGGATGGACAGCTGTGCGATGTCGAGGATCGGGTCGGTCATCGTCGTCTACTCCTACTGCTCTGCCCCGCTCTGCCCTCCCCCGCCGAGCCCTCCCCCGCCCTGCCCTCCCCGCCCTGCCCTCCCCCGCCCTGCCCTCCCTCGCCCTGCCCTCCCCCGCCGACCGAATGTGGGATTCGGTCACTCTGAGTGACCGAATCCCACATTCGCTCAGGGCGGGGTGGGGCGGGTGGGGCGGGTAGGGCGAGTGAGATGGGTGGGACAGGTCGGACGGGTGGGACGGGCGGGGTGGGTGGGATGGGTGGGTGCGGGGTGGGGCGGGTGGGTGCGGGGTGGGGTGGGAGGGGTGGGGGGTGGGTCAGGACCGGCGGGCGGAGCCGAGGGCCTGGGCGATCAGCAGGAATCCGAGCACCAGCGCCGCGACGACGGCCAGCGGACCGACCACGAACGCCGGGTTCGCGTCGAGATTCGGGACGGCATCGGCGACGATCGAGCCCAGCGACGGTGCCGGTGGCCGGACGCCGATCCCGATGAAGCTCATCCCGGATTCGACGAACACCGCCACCGACATCGCCAGCGCCAGTTCGACGGCCAACGGCTCGGCGGCGTTCGGCAGTACGTGCGTGCGCAACGTCCACCAGCGGGACGCCCCGATCACCTCGGACGCCTCGACGAACGGCAGTTCCCGGATCCGGAGTACCTGGGTCCGCACGGTCCTACCGAACGCGGGGATCTCGGCGACCACGATCACGATCCCGACGGTGACCGCGCCGGGGCCGACGATCGCGGCAAGGGCGATCGCGAGGATGAGCGCGGGGAACGCGAGCACGACGTCGAACACCCGCTGCGCGACGACGTCCGCCGCCGGGTGCAGCGTCGAGACGAGGCCGAGCAGCGAACCCAGTACCGCGCCGATCGGCACGGCAATCAGGATGATCTGCAGGTTGATCCGGATTCCGTGCAGCACACGGGAGTACACGTCCCGGTTCACCTCGTCCGTGCCGAACCAGTGCGTCCCGTTCGGCCCAAGCAGGTTGGCCCCGGTGATCTGCTCGGTCGGGTCGAACGGTGCGATCCAGTGCGCCAGCAGGCCCGCCGCCGACACCGCCAGCACTAGGAGCACGCCGGCCAGCCCCTGCCCGCGGGTGAGGGCGGCGAGCGCCGAACCGCGTCGGGCCGGTGCGGCGGGTGGCGTGCGGTCCGCGACCGCGGGGCTCTCGATCTCGGACACGCTCATGACGCTCCCCCGATCCGGACCCGCGGATCCAGGTAGGCGTGCACAACATCGGTAACGAGCTGAACGATCACGAAGACCGACACCGCGATCAGCAGCAGCACCTGCACCACCGGATAGTCGCGGCGGCTGATGCCCTGTTCGATCAACTGTCCGATGCCGGGCCACGCGAAGATCGCCTCGACGAGCACCGCGCCGCCGAGCAGCTGCCCGGTCTGCAGCCCGAGCACGGTCAGCATCGTCGGTAGGGCGTTGCGCAATGCGCTGCGGGTGACCAGGTTCCAGCGCGAGACCCCAAGCGCGCGGGCGGTCAGCACGTACGGCTGCCGCATCTCGGTGCGCAGAGCCTCGGTGAGGAAACGGGTCAGCGCGGCGGCGACGGGCAGACCGAGGCAGATCGTCGGCAGCGCGAGGTACTGCAGCGAGATGTCGGGGCGGGCCAGGAACCCGTCCGGGGGGACGCCGCCCGCCGGCAGCACGGGAGCCAGCACCGCGAAGGCCAGCACCAGCAGGACGCCGGTCACGAAGGTGGGAAGGGCGACGGCGAGGGTGTTGACGCCAGCGACCAACCCGGTGAGCCAGCGCGTCGGCCACACGACGACGGCAACGGACAACGCGAGGCTCACCACCACCGCGAGCAGCAGGGCGGCGACCGCCAGCACGACGGTGTTGACGAGCGCGGCACCGACAAGGTCGGCGATCGGACCGCCGAGAACGAACGAGCTGCCGAGGTCGAAGGTCGCAACGCCCCCGATCCAGGACAGGTACTGCGCGGGAATCGACCGATCCAGGCCGAGCGCATTCTGGACCGCGGCAATGGTTTCCGGTGTCGCATCCGGGCCGGCGAGGGTGCTGGCCGGATCACCGGGGACGAGTCGAAGCACGAAGAAGATCAGCAGCGAGGCCACCACGAGGACCACCACAGCCGAGGGCACCCGACGCGCGAGGTAGCGCATCATGGCAGGCTCCTTTCTCAGGCGAGGTAGGTGTCGGTCAGCTGGAGCTCGGACCGTTTGGTCCACGAGATGCCCTGCACCGCTTCGGCCGCCGCAATCTGGTTGAGGATCACGCCGATCTCGATCAGGAACAGGTTGTCGAGCAGTTCGTCGCTCACCGCCCCGTATGCGGCGATGGCCTCGGCGCTGGCGCCGTCCGGCACCTGCCAGGCCGCGTCGGCGGCCGCGACATACTCGGGACTGTCGAAGCGGGATGCGTTCTTGCGGGCGTTGAACGGGTAGGCGCTGACCGTCAGCGTGGACGGCACGTACTGCGCCCACGAATGGAAGGTGACCCACAACCCGGGGAAGCGTGCACCGATCAGATTCTTGACAAAGGTTGCGTACTCCTGCGGGTCGAGCGTGGTCGCGATACCGATATCGGCGAGGTTCGCCTGCACGATCTGCGCGGTCGCCTCGTAGAACGGATTGCCCGCCCCGTAGGACAGGGTCAGGTTCGGCACGGCACCACCGGATTCCGTCAGCAGGTCCCTCGCCGCGGCGAGGTCACGGGGATAGGTGGAGTTGCGGGCCTCGTCGTATGCGGGCGACGACTTCGGCCACGGCAGGTTCACCGGGTAGCCCGATCCGCGGAACACCTCGGTGACGATCCGGTCGCGGTCCAGCGCATGGGCGATGGCCTTGCGCACCCGGAGATCGGCGAGCGCCGGGTGCGTCACATTGGTGCCGACGTACACCTGGAGTTCGGCCCCCTCCAGCGGGATCGCCTGGTAGCCGGCGGTGCTGCCCAGCGTTTCGACGTCCCGGTAGTTCAGTCCGTTGACCAGCTGCACCTGACCGGAGCGGAGCGAGCTGAGCAACGCCTGCGCGTCCTGAATCACCGACACCTCGACCCGGTCGAGGTAGGGCCGCTCCGGGATCCAGTAGTTCTCGTTGCGTTCGAACGTCAGCGCGGTGTTCGGGGTGCGCGCGGTGAGCCGGAACGGTCCGGTCCCGATGAAGGCCTCGCCTGCGGCGAGCCTGTCGATGGACTCCCGGTCGAGGATCGGGACCGTGTCCAGCAGATCGAAGATGTTGCCAAGAGGGTGCGCGAAGGCGAGCACCAGCCGGTGCGGATCGGAGGTGTCGAAGGCCGTGATCGCGGCGGCCGTGCCGCGCAGCTGCGCCGTCCATTTCGGGTCCGCGTACGTGCGGATCGAGAACTCCGCATCCGCCGACGTGAAGGGGCGACCGCTGTGGAAGGTCACGTCGTCGCGCAGGTCGAGAGACAGCGAGAGCCCGTCCGCGGCGAGCTGCCACCCGGTCGCGAGCCGCGGTCGTGGCTCGACCCGGTCGTGCGGGTAGCTGATCAGGCTGTCGTAGGCCAGCCCGATCACGACGGTCGACCCGGCGGTGTTGGTCAGGAAGGTCGCGGGCAGCACGTCCTCGGAGATCCCCGCCTTGAGGGTTCCGCCGCGGACCGGTTCGGCGGCGCCCGCGGCACCGGCCTGCTGTTCCTCGACGGCCGACGCGCAGGCGCCGAGCAGTCCGGTACCGAAGATCGCGGCGGCGGCGATCCCGGCGCCGCGGAAGAAGGTGCGCCGATCGAGATGTGTTCCGAGAGGTGAAGTGCTCACTGGTGGTTCGTCCTTCTGATGGAGGTGAGGGGGTCTGCGTACAGGGAGCTCAGCGAGACGACGCCCGCCGCAAACTCCTGAACCCGGTTGCCGAAGCCGGTGATCCGAATGTCCGTGCGGGACAGGGTCGATGTCCGCGCAAAGGCCTCGGCGACGTGCGGAACTCCCGCGGGGTGCTCGGTGAAGGCCTGCCCGCCGAGGATCACCCGGTCGGGGTTGAACAGATCGCGCAGCATCGCGACCGTCCGGCCGAGGATCCGGGCCCGCTCGACCAATAGCTCCTGCGCGGCACGGGATCCGGACGCGGCCGCTCGATACACCGCGCCGATGCTCGCGTCGGCGGCGGCGATGCCGGGCACCCCGGCGTCGGCGGCGGCGGTGATCGTCGCGCGGTCGCCCACCGTTGCCTCGAGGCACCCGCGCGCGCCGCACGGGCACGGCGTCGACGAGCCGGTCGGCAGGTGCGCGATCGATCCGGGTCCGTTCGTCGGGGTGTGCACCCGACCGTCGATTGTCACTGCGACTCCCACGGTTTCGCGCGCATAGAAGTACAGTCCGGTGCCGACCGCGGCGTCGTCACCGGGGCGATGCGGCGCAAGCAGCAGCTCGGACGCCGCCATCGCCTCGACGTGCGGCGCCACCGACACCGGGAGGCCCAGTCCCCCGCCGATGGCCGGCCCGACCGGCGCCCCGGACCACCCGAGCCGCGGATGATCGACGAGGCCGGTCACCGGATCGACCCGGCCACCGAGTGCGACGCCAACCCACAGCGGCCGACGCCGATGCCAGCGGCCGACGAACGCCCGCGCGCTGTTGGCGATTCGCGCCAGCGCCAGGTCCTGCGGCCCGGTCGGGGTGGGAACCTCGACACCGCCGAGGATCCGACCCCGGAGGTCGATCGCGACGATCCCGGTGACGACCGCCCCGATGTGCACGCCGACGGTCAGGTAGGGCTCGTGGTCAACCTCGAACGGCACCCGCGGTCTGCCGACCGCACCCGATATGGCGAGGTCGGCGCGCTCCCTGAGCAGGCCGGCGTCGATTAGCGCGGCCACCTGGCGGTTCACGGTCGCGGTACTCAGCCCGGTGGCCCGCGCCGCGGTGTCGCGGGACACCGGCCCCCGCGCGCGGGCGACCCGGAACACGGCAGCGGCAGGCGAATCTCCCACCCGCAGGTCGGGTCGAACGATCGGGGCGGGTGCTGCGGGGCGACGGACGGGGCGGACGGGGCGGCGGACGAACTGGGGCGAGCGGGCAGCGGACGGCAGGGTCGAAGTGGACACACGAGTTCCTTGCGCTTCGTCCTGAACAGAACAGGACACGGCCAACGGTCGGAGCGCGCTGCCGACGGAACCGGCCGCGTCCCTGGGGGTCCCGGGAACGGCCGGTCACGCCCGACGAGTGCGGGCGGTGTCGCAGAGGAAGGCGGCGGCGCGGGGCTAGCGAGAAATACCGCTGGGGGAACAACACAGTTCCCGCGCATGAGGCAGGCGGGAACCCAGAGCGGCGGTCACGTAGGTGACCCGCATCGGGGTACGGCTGCCGGAAGTCATGGGCGAGAACGTAACACCCACCGAATTCTCCTGCAAGCGAGGGGAAATACCCGTGTCGGCCCGCGGTTGGGATCACGGTGACCGGAACCCTTGGCCGCGGCCACCCGCCCCGGTTCCATGGGAACCACGAACCGCCCTTCCGCTCAGCGACGACGAAAGGTCCCTCATGTCCCTCGATTTCGCTTCCCGCCCGGCCAGGCCCGCCACCCCGTCCGTCACCCGACTCGGCGCCCGCATCGGTGCCCGCATCGACGGCATCACCCTCGGCGGCGACCTCGATCCGACCACGATCGACCTGATCCGCACCGCCCTGCTCGAGCACAAGGTGATCTTCTTCCGCGGCCAACAGCATCTCGACGAGAACGGCCAGTACGAGTTCGCTCGGCTGCTCGGCGAGCCGACCACCGCGCACCCGACCGTCACCTCCCGAGGAGAGCGCATCCTGCCGATCGACTCCGAATACGGCCGCGCCAACAGCTGGCACACCGACGTCACGTTCGTCGATCGGATCCCCAAGGCGTCGATCCTGCGTGCCGAGGTGCTGCCGCCGTACGGCGGCTCAACGACCTGGGCATCAACCACCGCCTCCTACGAGGCCCTCCCCGACCCGCTCAAGGCGCTGGTCGAGCATCTGTGGGCGACCCACACCAACGTCTACGACTACGCCGCGAGCACCGCAGAGGACGTGAACGCGACCACCTCCGACTACCTCGACGAGTTCCAGTCCACCTACTACGAGGCCCGGCACCCGGTGGTCCGGGTGCACCCCGAGACCGGCGAACGCTCCCTCCTCCTCGGCCACTTCGTCAAGAGCTTCGTCGGCCTCGGCACCACCGAGTCGCAGGCGCTGTTCCAGCTGCTGCAGGCGCGGATCACCAAGCTGGAGAACACCACCCGGTGGAATTGGGAGGCAGGCGACGTCGCGATCTGGGACAACCGGGCCACCCAGCACTACGCGATCGACGACTACGACGGCCAGCGTCGGCGCCTCACCCGGATCACCCTCGCGGGCGATGTCCCGGTCGACGTGCACGGCGAGCGCAGCCGGATCGTCTCCGGCGACGCCTCGCACTACTCGCCCATCGACGCCCCGGTGCGGGCCGCGGGCTGATGACCGTCCCCCCGCACGCCCGAGGCTACGAGGGCTTCACCGGCCGGATCGGCCGCACCGTCGACGACTCGACCCCCGCATGGCCGGATGCACCGGCGGCAGCGTCGGGGTCCCCGAACATCGTCGTCGTGCTGGTCGACGACATGGGGTTCAGCGACATCGGCCCGTTCGGCTCCGAGATCGACACCCCCCACCTCGACCGGCTCGCCGCCTCGGGTGTGCGGCTGACGAACTACCACACCACCCCGCTGTGCTCGCCGTCCCGGGCGGCGCTGCTGACCGGCCTGAACCCGCACCGCGCCGGCTACGGCTTCGTCGCGAACGCGGACCCCGGATTCCCCGGGCTGCGACTGGAGCTGTCCGACGACACCCAGACCCTGCCGGAGATCCTCCGGGCCGGCGGGTACGCGACCTACGCGGTCGGCAAGTGGCACCTGGTCCGGGACGCAAACCTCCGCCCCGGCGCGACCCGGGACTCGTGGCCAACGCAGCGCGGGTTCGACCGCTACTACGGTTCGCTGGAGGGACTCAACTCGTTCTTCCACCCGAACCAGCTGGTGTCGGACAATTCGGCCGTCGACATCGAGGAGTACCCGGAGGGCTACTACCTGACCGACGACCTAACCGACAAGGCGGTGTCGTACCTCAGGGACCTGCGCGCCCATGACGCGGACAAGCCGTTCTTCCTGTACTTCGCCCACGTCGCGATGCACGGACCGTTGCAGGCCAAGGACTCCGATATCGCCAAGTTTCGGGGCCGGTACGCGCGGGGCTGGGACGCGGTGCGGCAGAGCCGCTTCGCCTCGCAACTCGCGCAGGGCCTGTTCCCGGCGGGGACCGAGCAGGTTCCCCGGAACGTCGAGCCCGGATTCGATGTGCCCGAATGGGATTCCCTCGACGCCAACCGGCGGGCCCGGTTTGCCCGGTACATGGAGGTGTACGCGGCGATGGTCGACTCGGTCGACCAATCCGTCGGGCGGATCCTGGACACCATCGAGGACTTCGGCGAGCTCGACAACACCATCGTCGTGTTCACCTCCGACAACGGCGGCACCGCCGAGGGCGGCACGGAGGGGACGCGCAGCTACTTCGCCGAGTTCGCGCGCGTCCCCGACCCGGAGTGGGCGGGCGACGTCCCCCACGACGAGGCGCTGATCGGGTCGGCGCGGCTGGGCGTGCACTATCCGCGGGGGTGGGGGCAGGCGTCGAACACCCCGTTCCGGTTCTACAAGGGGCAGTCGTTCGCGGGCGGGGTCCGGGTGCCGTTCGTGCTGTCCTGGCCGGCGGGTCTGCGGAAGGGGCACGGGGACAACGGCGTCCGGGACCAGTTCGTGTACGTCACCGACCTCACCCCCACCCTGCTCTCGCTCGCGGGTGTCGGCGTCCCCGGCCACCGGAAGGGGGTGCAGGTCAAGGCGTTCGACGGTGTCGACGCATCGGCGATGCTGCACGACCGGGCAGCGTCGAGCACCCACACCGAGCAGTACACCGAGATGGTCGGGAACCGTGGGTTCTACCGTGATGGCTGGAAGCTGCTGGCCCTGCGGCCGGATGGCGACGTCGACGCCCCGCGGTGGCAGCTGTTCGACGTGCGGGCCGACCCCACCGAGATCCACGACGTCGCGGACCGGTATCCGGAGACGGTGGCCGAGCTGGCCGCCGCGTGGGACGAGTCGGCATGGGCGAACACGGTCTTCCCGCTGCTCACCCCGGCGGGGTTGGCCACCCGCCGTCCTGCCGAGCTGACGCTGGCCCGTCCGGTTCGCATCGTGCCGGGGACACCGACCCTGGAGCGGTACCGGTCGTCTCAGTTGATCGCCTTCCGGGACTTCGATATTCGGGTGGATCTGGCGGCGTACGCAGCCGGCGACGAGGGCGTGCTGGTCGCCCACGGCGACGTGCAGGGCGGGTACCTGCTCTATGTCGAGGACGGTCACCTGGTGTTCGGCGTCAACAGTTACGGTCGCTACGCCTGCGTCGACGCCGGGCCGTTGCCGCCGGGCACCCGGCGGATCGAGGTGTCCGCCGTGGTGGCCCGACGGCTGCGGTGGGACTTCACGATCCGCGTCGACGGCGAGGACGTCGCTCGTCTGCTCGGGCAGGTCCAGCTCGTCGGGATGGCGCCGTGGACCGGCATCTCGGTCGGTGTCGACGCCCGCGGGCCGGTGTCGTGGGAACTGCGAGAACGCCGAGGACCGTTCCGGTACACCGGGAAGCTGACCGCGGTGACGTACTCCCCCGGACCGGTCGGCGTCCCACCCGCCGCGGTGCGGGAGATCGAACGCGAGGCCGAGTACGCGGCCGACTAGAGGCGCCTACGCTGAGGGCCATGACCATTTCGCCGCAGGATCAAGTCGCCGTCGTCACCGGAGCGAGCTCCGGTATCGGGGAGGCCACCGCCCGCACGCTGGCGGCGCAGGGCTTCCACGTGGTGGTCGGGGCCCGTCGCGTTGACCGGCTCGAACGGCTCGCCGAGGACATCGGCGGCACCGCACTCGAACTGGATGTCACCGACGACGACTCGGTGGACGCGTTTGCCGCGGTCGTGCCGCGGGTGGACGTGCTCGTCAACAATGCGGGCGGCGCGAAGGGCCTTGCCGCGGTGACCGACGCCGACCTCGACGACTGGCGCTGGATGTGGGAGACGAACGTCCTCGGCACCCTGCGGATGACGAAGGCGCTGCTGCCGAAGCTGATCGCGTCGGGCGACGGCCTGATCGTCACGATCACCTCGGTTGCCGCGTTCGAGGCGTACGACAACGGGTCCGGCTACACGTCGGCGAAGCATGCGCAGGCGGTCCTGCACCGGACCCTGCGCGGCGAACTGCTCGGTCAGCCGGTGCGGCTGACCGAGATCGCGCCCGGCGCCGTCGAAACCGAGTTCTCCCTGGTGCGGTTCGACGGCGACGAGGAGCGGGCCGCGAAGGTGTACGAGGGCATCACGCCCCTGGTGGCCGCGGACGTCGCCGAGGTGGTCGGGTTCGTCGCGTCCCGGCCCTCGCACGTGAACCTGGACCAGATCATCATGAAGCCGCGGGACCAGGCCGCCCCCGGCCGGTTCGCCAGGAAGTAGCGCGGGTCAGCCTGCCGGCGCCGCGACCGGGGTCGCGGCGGCGGGCAGCGCGGACATCGACTGCCAGGTCGGCCAGTCGATCGCCCAGTCGTAGATGTCGCCGTCGGCGGCCGACAGGTCGATGCGGGTGCCGGTCACCTCGACGGGGTCGCCGTACCGCGCGGTCCCGAAGTACTCGGCCGCGTCGGACATCGACAGGTTGATGCAGCCGTTGGTGACGTTCGCTGCGCCCTGCACCCCGGTGGTCAGCGGGTTCGCGTGGATGAATTCGCCGTTGTTCGAGATCCGCACCGCCCAGCGTTCGCGGACGTTCTCGTAGTACGGCGGGTTCGACATCAGGAAGTCCTCGTACTTCTCGGTGACCACGTGGATTCCGCTGCGGGTGACGTTCCGGTCCTCGTTGCCCTCGCCGTAGCTGACCGGGATGTCCATGATGGTCTCGCCCTCGCGGACGACCTGCATGCGGTGGCTGGTGGCGTCCGCCTTGACGATCTGGCCGCGGCCGATCGTGAAGTCGAGGGTGAAGTCGGATTCGCCGTACGCGCCGTCGCCGTAGTCGACTCCGTACAGGTTCCCGGCGACGTGCACGGCGGTGCCGGGCGTCCAGTACTCGCGGGGGCGCCAGTGCACCCGCGAGCCGCCGTCGTCGGGAAGCCACGCCCACGATCCGATGGTGGGCGGGGTGGTGGTGATCGTCAGCGCCTTCTCGACGGCGGCCTTGTCGGCGACCGGGGCGTCGAACTTGAGGATGACCGGGGCGGCGATGCCGACCTCCTGCCCGTCCGCGATGTAGGTGGTCAGGGAGGTCACCGAGCGCGGGGCGACGGTCGTGAACGCGCCGCGTACGGGCGCCGAGTCGCCGTCGGTGCCGACGGCGGTGCCGGACCAGGTGTAGGTGGCGTCGTAGCCGAGGGGTTCGGTGACCGTGTAGGTCCGCTGGTCCGCCGACAGCGCACCCTGCACGATCTTGCCGGACGGGCTGGTCAGCGCGACCCCCTGCAGGGTGCCGTCGGTGACGCTCAGGGTCACCGGTGCGGTCGGGCTCACCCCGTCCGCGCCGTCGGCCGGCGTCTGGGTGACGACGGCGGCCGGGTCCTTCGCGGGCTGCGCCGAGGGGTCGACGGCACCCGAGGCGCACCCGGCGATCAGCGCGACCACCGCCGTCAGCAGTGCGAGCACCGTCAACCGGCGTGTCCGTTTCGTCCGAATACCCTGTTCAGCCACGCAATCCACGGTACCGACGATCACCGCCGGTACCGGTGCCTACCTGGTCACACCGTGAACCCGACCGTGACCGGCTCCGGTTCCAGGCGTACCCCGAAGGCGTCCTCTACCCCGGCGCGGACGTCCCGCGCCAACCCGAGCAGATCCGCCGCGGACGCCGTGCCGCGGTTCGTCAGCGCGAGGGTGTGCTTCGTCGACAGCCGGGCCGGCGCGTCCGGGCCCGGGTACCCCTTCCCGAATCCGGCCCGCTCGATCAGCCAGCCCGCCGACAGTTTCGTGCCACCGGCGCCGGGGTAGCGGGGCACCGCGACGTCGCCGAGGCGGGAGCGGATCGCGGCAAGGACGCCGGGCAGGTGATCGTCGGCCACGACCGGATTGGTGAAGAAGGAACCGGCGCTCCAGGTGTCGTTGTCGCCGTCGTCAAGGACCATGCCCTTGCCGGACCGCAGCCGCAGGACCGCCTCGCGCACCGTCGCAACCGGCCGCCGTTCGCCCTCCTCCGCCCCGAGCGAGGTCGCCAGTTCCCGGTACCGCAGCGGCGCGCTGAGACCGTCGGCGGCGGCGTCGAACTCGACCGCCAAGACGACCGCGGCGTCGGTGTGCTTGAGAATGCTGGTGCGGTATCCGAGTCCCAGGTCGGCGGGCTCGACCCAGCGCACCTCCCCTGACGTGCGGTCGAGAAGTCGGACCCGACGCAGCAGGGAGCCGACCTCGACGCCGTACGCGCCGACGTTCTGCACCGGGGTCGCGCCCGCGGAGCCGGGGATCCCGGACAGGCACTCGAGCCCGCCGAGACCCGCGGCGACCGCTGCCGCGACCACGTCGTCCCAGCCTGCCCCCGCCTCCGCGGCCACCACCCGGGCATCGAGCCGGATCCCGTCGTTCGCGACGCGGACGACGACGGCGTCGACGCCGGCATCGGAGACAAGGAGGTTCGAGCCCCCGCCGAGGATCAGCACCGGGACCCCGGCCGTGTCCAGCGCCCGCACCACCCCGGCGACGGCCTCGGCGGTGCGGCAGGTGAGCATCGCGCGGGCGGGGCCGCCGACCCGCAACGTCGTCAGCCGCGACATCGGCACGTTCACATCCAGTTCGGCGCCGAACTCGGCCGCCACGTCCTCCGCTACCCGCACGACTGCACACGGTAGCGTGCCCGGCATGGCCCGCCGCATTCCGCATTCGTCCAGTTATCCCCAGCCGGTGGCGCGGGTCCACGCCGCCCTGACCAGCGAGGGGTACTGGCGGGACCGGATCGCCGAGGCGGGCGGGGAGCATGCGCGGGTGGATCGTGTCGACGTCGGCGAGGCCACGATCGCCGTCGAGATGACGCAGACGATTCCCGCCGAACAGCTGCCGTCGATCGTGACGAAGATCCGTCCGGGCGACCTCGAGATCAGCCGCACCGAGGACTGGGGGCCGCTCGCCGGTGACCGCGCGACCGGCACGTTCACGGCGCGGGTCGCGGGGCTGCCCGGCGAGCTGACCGGCACCCTGACACTGGACGGCGACGCCACCGGGGCGACGGTGACCCTGGATGGCCGGGTGCAGGTGTCGCTGCCGCTAATCGGCGGCAAAGTCGAGGCGGTGATTGCGGACCGGATCGAGGAACTGCTCCGGCACGAGGACGAGTTCACGGCCGCCTGGCTGAGTGGAAACAAGTAGTTCGAAGGGCATGTAATCTGCCCGACTATGTCACGCCGAATCGAACTGACCCTGACCTACAACGCGCCCGCAGCGGCCGTCCACCACGCACTGACCAGCCGCGACTTCTGGCTCCCCCGCGTCGAGAAGAACGCCGAGAACGGCGTCACCCTGGACCACCTCAAGGACGGCCCGGGCACGGTCGACTGCCAGATCAGCCAGGTCCTCGACAAGGACTCGCTGCCGTCGCTGGTGTCCAAGGCCGTCAAGGGTGACCTGGTCCTGACCCGCGGCGAGGCCTGGGGCCCGTTCGAGAACGGCCAGGCCAACGGCAAGTTCACCGTCACCACCACCGGGCTGCCGATCACCGCCTCCGGCACCGCCGTCCTCACCGACGCAGGCGCGCAGTCGACGATGACCCTCGAGGGTGACGTCGAGGTCGCGATCAAGCTGATCGGTGGCGCCGTCGAGGGCATGGTCGCCGACCAGGTCGTCGAGATCCTCGGCCGCGACCAGGCCGCCGTCGAGGAATGGGTCGCCGCGAACGCCTGATCCCGCCATCGGACCGGTGTGGTCGATGCGTGCCGAGCCGGTAACCTGCCGGTCATGGCTCGCCGCATCGACTACTCCGCCCGGTACACCCACTCGCCAGAGAAGGTGTACGCCGCGCTGACCGACCGGGACTACTGGGAGGCGCGGATGATCGAACTGCGGAAGTTCTCGGACAACGACGTGGAGTCCTTCGAGGTCACCGACTCCGGCGTCGACCTGGTCTTCCATCACGTGATTCCCCGCAGCTCCCTGCCCGACATCGCGCAGACGGTGATGAAGAAGGACATGATCATCACCCGCAAGGAGCACTACAGCGCGTTCGGGGACCCGGTCACCGGCACCTACGAGGCATCCATCCCGGCGGGACCGGGCAGCCTGTCCGGCACGATGTCGCTGTTCGGCACCGACACCGGGTCGACCCTGCGGACGTCGTCGGAGGCGAAGGTGTTCATCCCGTTCGTCGGCGGCAAGCTCGAGCAGCTGATGCTGGTCAACCTCGTCGACCTGTTCCGGACCGAGGCCCAGGTCACCGCCGACTGGCTCGCCAAGCAGTAGCCGCGGCCCACCATGAACCGCGCCGCCAAACCGGACGGCGTCATCACCCGCGGCACCACCGGCATCAACCGGTTACGGCGCAGCGACCGCTGGCTGATGCACCGCCCCCGCATCGCGGACCTGCTCCGGTCCGCCCCCGACCCGCTGGTCGTCGACCTCGGGTACGGCGCCCGTCCCGACACCACCTTCGAGCTTGCCGCCCGGCTGCGGACCGTCCGGCCGGACCTGCGAGTGGTCGGCCTGGAGATCGATCCGGCGCGGGTGGTGCCCGGCCGGGACGGGGTCAGCTTCGCCCGCGGCGGCTTCGAACTCGCGGGCCTGCGGCCGGTGCTGGTTCGGGCGTTCAACGTGCTCCGGCAGTACCCGGAGGACGCCGTCGCCGGTGCGTGGACGCGGATCCGGTCGTCGTTGGCCCCCGGCGGGCTGCTCGTCGACGGCACCTGCGACGAACTGGGGCGACGCTGCGCGTGGGTGCTGGTTGCCGAGGACGGCCCGGTGTCGCTGACGTTGGCGTGGGATCCGTTCGACGTCACCCGACCCGGTGACGTGGCGGAGCGGCTGCCGAAGGCGTTGATTCACCGCAATGTCCCCGGCGAGGGGGTGCACGAGTTGCTGCGCGCCGCCGATCGCGCGTGGGCGGCGGCGGCCCCGAACGCCCCGTTCGGGCCACGGGTCCGGTGGCGCGCCACCCTGGACATGCTGCGCGCGGAGGGCATACCGGTGGAGGTTCCGCGCAGGCGCCTGCGGGACAACGTGCTCACGGTGCCGTGGTCGGTCGTCGCGCCGTCGGGCAGCTGACCCGCTTGCCCGCGGTCACGCCCACGCCGACAGCGCCCGCCGCACCCGCTGACGCACCCGGGTGGTCCCCACGTCGGAGCCTGCCTCCAGTTCGTCGCGGTCGAGTCGGCCGATCGCGAGGGCGTCGCCGACCACCTCGTCGAGCACCCACTGCGACACCCCGCCGTCCGCGAGGTCGAGCACCGTCCGCAGCGGTGTCGTGATCCGGAAGGCGCCGGTGTGCTCGGTGTCGCCGAGGGCCAGCTCGCTGTGGTGCACCGCGACCCGTTCCAGACGCGGATGCCCGTCGTCGGCCGCGGTCACGTGCAGGAAGCTGGGATGCAGATGGCCGAGCCCGTGCAGCTCGGCGGCGCTCTGGTGGGAGACGACGGCGCCGTCGAGCCGGACGCAGCACCGCGCGACGTCGTCGAGGTCACCGGACCGCCACGGCATCAGCCGGAACACTCCCGGGTCGGGTTGCGACCACACCCCGGCGACCACCGCGTCGGCCATCTCCTCCGCCGAATACCCGCAGGCCCTGGCCTGCGCCGGGGTGAAGTAGCCGTCCTGCGCGCCTGCCCGCTCCCGCAGGATGCCGTCGCGTTCATCCCTTACCGGGGTCTCGTCCATAGTCGACAGACTACGGCCATATTGTGGTGTGCGTCACATCGACGCGCGTGGGTGATTCCACACGAAATCGTCCCGTGTGTTCTCAGAACGGACTCAGGAATCTACGGAAGAATCCGTGCAATGGCTTCCACGACGCAGGCCCCCACCGCGAGCACGCGGACCAAGCGCACCCGGGCGCTGACGATCGCGCTGGTCGTCATCGTCGCTCTCGTCGCCGTCCTGATCGGCGGGGAGTTGTACCTCAGGAACAACGTCAAGCAGTGCCTGGCATCGCAGTTCGAGAGCCAGCTCGGCTCCCAGGTGGATCTCGGGCTCAGTCCCAAGCCGGTGCTGCTGCAGGCGATCGACAAGAAGGTCCCGTACGTCACGATCGCCAGCGACGACTCCAGCTTCGGCCCGGCGAAGGACATGCACGTCGAGGCCAGGGTCAACGACCTCGACCTGACCACCTCCGCCACCTCCGGCGGCACGGTCGGCAGTTCAACCGCGGACATCGACTGGTCCACCGAGGGCATCGCCGCCACCATTCAGGGCGAGTCGTTCGGTTCGCTCGTCAGCGCCGTCACCTCGGACGCGGCCGCGGGCACCCTGCAGTTCCAGGTTCTCGGCAACCTCGCGCAGCTGACCGTCCGGCCGACGGTGTCCGGCGGCGTCGTCCAGGTGGAGACCGTCGGCGCGGAGATCCTCGGCCTCGGACTGCCGACCGACCTGGTCAGCGGCATCGTCGACATGCTGACCAGCAGCCTGCAGTCCTTCCCGCTGGGGATGACCGCGCAGTCCCTCACCGTCACCGACAGCGGCCTGCAGTTGTCGCTCGCGGGTGGCGCGTACACGATGCCCGCGCCGCAGCCCGGCGCGCAGACCCAGGCGGTGCCGGATAGCTGCTCGATCCTGATGTGACTAGGGCGGGAACCCGTCCAGCACGGCACGGGTCCCCGACAGGCCGAGCCGGGTTGCGCCGGCCTCGATCATCGCGCGGGCGGCGTCCGCGGTCCGGATGCCGCCGCTGGCCTTGACCCCGAGCCGGTCACTGACCGTCGCCGCCATCAGGCGCACGGCGTCGACGGTCGCGCCGCCCGCCGGATGGAAGCCGGTGGACGTCTTGACGAAGTCGGCGCCCGCCCGCTCCGCGGCCAGGCAGCATTCGACGATCGCCGCGTCGGGCAGTGCCGCGGTCTCGAGGATGACCTTGAGAATCGTGACATCGGCGATGCCCTCGCGGACGGTGAGGATGTCGGCGAGCACCGCGTTGTAGTCGCCGGCGACGGCGGCGCCGATGTCGATGACCATGTCCACCTCGTCGGCCCCCTGCTCGACCGCGAGCCGGGCCTCCGCTCCCTTGACGAGGGAGTGATGCTTCCCGGACGGGAACCCGACGACCACCGCCACCTTCGGGCCGTCGGCACGCACCGGCAGCATCGAGGGTGACACGCACACCGCGTACGCGCCGAGCTCGCCCGCCTCCGCGACGAGGGACGCGACGTCGACTGCGGTGGCCTCCGGCTTGAGCAGGGTGTGGTCAACCATCGCGGCGACCCGGGCGCGGGTGAGGTTCTCGGTCACCGGACGAGCTTCGCATGCGGCGCGCCGGGATCGGGGCAGCCCCGTCGTCAGGGTCGCAGCGCGTCGAGCATGCGCCGCAGCAGCGGCCACGCCTGCTCGATTCCCTCGGTGGCGCTGCCGAGGGACGCCGCCCACAACGCCGCCTCGTTCATCGCACCGGACAGCAACGCTTGGCAGGCCTGCACGTTCCCGACCTCGATCAGGCCCGCGGCCTCGAGGTCGGCGAGCACCCCGGCAAGCAGCCGACCGGAGTGGCGCAGGTCCTGCTCGCGCCAGTCGTTCCAGCCGAGCACCGCGGGCGCGTCGACGAGCAGGATCCGCCGGACGTCGTCGCGAACCGAGGCCTCGAGGAACGCGCGGCACCCCGTCCCCAGCGCCTCCCACGGGTCGGTCATCCCGTCGGTTGCCTCCGTGATCGCGGCCGCGACCTGCGCCTGGGCGTCGGAATGGACGGCGAGGAAGACTCCCCGCTTGCTGCCGAAATGGTGGTAGACCGCACCGCGGGTGACGCCCGCGCCCGCGGCGATCTCGTCGAGTCCGACGTCGGCGACCCCGCGCCGACCGAACTGGTCGCGGGCCGCGTCGAGGATCGCCGCGGCCGTCGCCTCACTCTGCTGCCTGCTGGCGCGCGCCATGCCGTCACCCCTTTCCTGCTTGCCCAGTTTACATACAGCGTGTATGTATGGATTTATACATACACACTGTATGTAAACCTCCGAGAGGAACCCCGCCATGTCCGTGACCAGCGTGTACCCCGTCCTGATGACCCGCGACGTCGAGTCCACCGCCCGGTTCTACCGGGAGCACTTCGGCTTCCTCCCGGCGTTCGAGGCCGACTGGTACGTCAGCCTGATCCGCGACGGCCACGAACTCGCCGTCCTCGACGCCGATCACGAGACGGTTCCCGCCGCGCTGCGCGGCACCTGCACCAGCGGCCTGATCCTCAACATCGAGGTCGACGACGTCGACGACGTGCATCGCCGACTGGTGACGAACGGCGACCTCGAGGCGGTGCTGCCGCTCCGCTCGGAGGCCTTCGGGCAGCGGCACTTCATCGTCGCCGGCCCCGGCGGGGTGTTGATCGACGTGATCACGCCGATCGCGCCGGACGCCTCGTTCGCCGCCGGGTTCACCGACGCGGCCACCGACGCGGCCACCGACGCCCTGTCCTGAGGGCCAGCCGCGCCCGAAATTCCGTTGCGGCCCGCGCCTCGAGAGGCCAGACTCGACCGGTGCTGATCCGCCGTGAACGAGCAACCGATATCGACGCCATCGCCGCCGTGCACCGCTCGGCGTTCGCCAACGAAACCCCGCCGGGCGCCACCGAACCGGTCGAGGTCGCCCTGGTGGCCGCGCTGCGGGCGTCGGATGCCTGGATTCCCGCCCTGTCGCTGGTGGCCGAGGGCGCCGACGGACGCGTGGTCGGGCACGTCTGCCTGACCCGCGGCACCGTCGGCGAACGCCCGGCGCTCGCGCTCGGGCCGATCGGGGTCGCGGCGGACACGCAGGGTGGCGGTGTCGGATCAGCGCTGATGCACGCCGGACTCGGCGGCGCCGACGCACTCGGTGAGCCCCTCGTCGCACTGCTCGGCCACCTCGACTACTATCCGCGATTCGGTTTCGTGCCCGCCGCCGACCTGTCGATCGATCCCGGGGTTCCGGACTGGGTGAGCCACTTCCAGGTGCGGGCCCTCGACGCGTGGACGCCCGAGCTGCGCGGCGAGTTCCGTTATCCGCGAGCGTTCTACGCTCTCTGACGGTTCTGCCCGCGAGGGCCGAGGACTACCGTGACTGCATGGGTGCCGACGATCTCACCGCCGTGCGCAATGCGGGCGCGACCGAGTTCAGCAGGCTGACACCGACGGTGTGGGGTCCGGCGGGTGCGGCCCTGGCATTCCAGTTGCGGCTGCGGCCCGGCGAGTCGGTGCTCGACGTGTGCTGCGGCGCAGGCGCCGCCGCGCTGCCCGCCGCGGCCGCGGTCGGACCGACGGGGCTGGTGCACGCGGTCGACCGGGCCGACGACCTGCTCGAGCTGGGGCGCCTCGCCGCCTCCGACCGGGCACTGCACAACATCGATTTCGTGCGGGCCGACGCCGCCGCGTGGGAGCCACCGAGCAGCGTGCCGCGCGGTCGCTACGACGTGCTCTCCTGTTCGCACGGCGTCCACCTCCTGCCCCATCCGACGGCGGCCGTCGCCCGGCTGGTGCGGCTGCTGCGTCCGGTCGCGAAGGTCGGGGTCACGGTGTGGCGGCGGGGCGCGCTCGACCAGGTCGGCTCCGCGTTCGCGGACGCGCTGGCCCGGCTGGCGCCGGGGTCCCGGCCGCCGGACCCCCCGACGGCGTCGGCGCGGCTCGACACCCCGGACGCTCTTCGCTCCTGGCTGACCGCCTATGGCGCGGGATCCGTCGAGGTCACCGAGCTATCGAATCTTCTGCCCACAACCCCGGAGCTGGCGTGGGATCTGGTGCTCGGGACCGCGTTGCGGGCACCGCTGCTCGCCCTGGCCGCCGACACCGTTGCTGCGGTTCGGGTCGAGTTCCTCGCGCTGCTGACCGAGCGTGATGTCGAGGTCGTCGACGCGGGGACACTCGTCGCGACCGCGGTGGTGGTGCACTGACGGCGATCGCCGGGTTGGGGGCCGGACCGGTCAGACACCTGCCAGACTGTGCGCATGAGTAGGCCCTCCGAAACCGACGACCGCCGCTACGTCCTGACCCTCGGCACCCCCGACCGGACCGGCATCGTCGCCCGCATCTCCACGTTCCTCGCCGACGTCGGCGGGTCGATCGTCGAGGCCGCGTATCACGCCGACCCGGACTCCGGCTGGTTCTTCACCCGGCAGGCCGTTCGCGCGTCGTCGATCGCGCTCGGACTGGACGAGCTGCGGGAACGGTTCGCGGCGGTGGCCACCGAGCTGGGTCCGGACACCGAGTGGACCCTGCACGATTCGGGTCAGCGCAAGCGGATCGTGCTGCTGGTCAGCAAGGAGGGCCACTGCCTGCACGATCTGCTCGGCCGCGCCGCGGGCGGCGAGCTCCCCGCCGACATCGCCGCGGTGATCGGCAACCATCCGGACCTCGAGGAGGTCACCCGCAGGCACGGCATCGACTTCCACTACGTGTCGTTCCCGAAGGACCCGGCCGACCGGGGCCCGGCGTTCGAGCAGGTCCGCAAGCTCGTCGACGTCCACGCCCCGGACGCCGTCGTCCTTGCCCGGTTCATGCAGGTGCTGCCCGCCGAGCTATGCGAGCACTGGGCCGGCCGCGCGATCAACATCCACCACAGCTTCCTGCCGTCGTTCGTCGGCGCCCGCCCCTATCACCAGGCCTTCACGCGGGGCGTGAAGCTGATCGGCGCCACCTGCCACTACGTCACCGCGGAGTTGGATGCAGGCCCAATCATCGAGCAGGACGTGATCCGGGTGGACCATTCCGACGAGGTCCGCGACATGGTCCGACAGGGACGCGACATCGAGAAGCTGGTGCTCGCCCGCGGACTGCGCTGGCACCTCGAGGACCGGGTACTGGTGCACGGCCGCCGGACCGTCGTCTTCAGCTGACGCGGCTCCGCCGCCCGTGCGTGATTTTCACCCCGGTCGGGGTGAAAATCACGCACAGTTGCGGGGTGCCGCGGCGCTCTCACAATTGCCGCAGGCGGCGAATCTCCGCATTCACCTCGGCAGGTGCCTCGACGGTGCTCATGTGCCCGATGCCGGGCAATCGGATCAGCCGGGACAGGTGCTCGTCGGCGTCGAGGCGTTCGCTCATCCGCACCGAGTGGATCTGCGGGGTGAGCCGGTCCGCGGTCCCGACGAGGACGGTGGTGGGCACCGTCAGGTGATCGAGTGACGCGCCGATGTCCAGCGTGCTCAACGCGCGTCCCCAGCCGCCGCGGGTGGCCGGGCTGCACTCGCGGACGATCCGCACGCAGAAGTCCACCTCCTGCCGGGTCGACCCGGGCGCGAGCGCGACGTACTGGACCCCCTTGCGGGTGAGCGGGCTCGCGATGAGCGGCGCCTTGGAGCCGAGGATCGCGGTGCCGACCGGGACCGGGATCGCCGGGCCGCGCTTCGGCCGCGGAATGATCGTCGTCTCGGCGACCAGGTGATCGGATCCGGTGCTCGCCAGCATCACCGCGGACGCCATGGCCTCGACGTGGTCGGGGTACTTCAGCGCCCACGACATGATCGACATGCCACCCATGCTGTGGCCGACGACGACCGCCTTCCGCCCGTCGGTGACGGTGGCGGCGAGGACGGCGTCGAGGTCATCCCCGAGCAGTTCCGGGGTCAGCGGCGTCGGCCCGATGCCCGTCCTGCCGTGGCCCCGCTGGTCGTAGACGACGACGCGGTAGTCGTCGGCGAGCGCGTTGATCTGCGGGTGCCAGAAGGTGGTCGAGCAGGTCCAGCCGTGGGAGAGCACGATCGCGGGGGCGCTCGGGTCGCCGTAGGCGAGCACGTGGATCGGATGCCCGTCCGCGGAGACCACCGGCACCGTCTCCGGATGCAGGATCGGGTCGGACAGTGCCGGGTTCGGCGCGTCGGTCGGTGCGGACGCGGCGCCCCGCCGCGAGCGGACGGCAGCGCCGACTCCGGCGACCGCGGCGAGGGCGGCGGCTCCGACGAACCATCGTCGCGCCGAGGCGCGTGAACTGACCGACACTGGAACTCCTTCACGGCGAGTTGCTGCCGGAAGGGCTTCCGGCAGCAGGTTTCTTGCGGGACTCAGAGGATGTGGGCGCGGCGCATCAGCAGGGTCGACGGACCGCCGATCAGCCCGATCTCGTCGAGGAACTCGATCGTCTTCGCGCTGCCGGAACGAATCCTGTCCTGGTAGTGCGTGTTCGACCGGGCCGCCGCGCGGGCCCGCGCCGGGTCAAGGCCCGCGGCCTCGTAGACCTTCGGATTCACCAGGCTGGTCACCACGAAGTAGGCGGTGACGCCGAGCATGAACCGGATCCGGGCGCGGGTGAATCGGGAGAGGCCGACGACGCGACGCGCGGCCTCCTCGCGGGCGAACTTGATGTGCCGGGCCTCCTCGAGGACGTGGATCCTGCTGACCGTGCGGGTGATCGGCTGGACCCGGTCGTCCTTCATGAAGTCCCGCTGCATCATGTCGAGGATCTCCTCGGCGAACAGCGTTCCACCGTAGGCGAGCGAGCCGCTTGCGGTGGCCTTGAACGGGCGAGCGGACTGCCGGATCCAGGCCCGCGGCTGGTACGACGGAACCCCGAATCGGGTGGCGGCCTTCGCGAACATCGTCGAGTGCCGGCATTCGTCGGCGATCTCGGTGAGCGCGAACTGGAAATGCGGCGTCGCGGGGTCGTGCGAGTAGACGTCCCGGAGCAGCATCTGCATCAGGATCATCTCGAACCAGATGCCGGTGCCCGCGATGCTCGCCGCCTCGTGCTTGGTCAGGGTGACGCGCTGCTCCTCGGTCATCGACTCCCACAGGTCGGTGCCATAGAGGCTGCACCACTCCGGTGTCATGCCGTACAGGTCGTCGGGGATGGGCGCATCCCAGTCGATCTCGACGAGCGGGTCGAACGATTTGCGGGCGGCCGACGCGAGCAACCGCGACGCGGTCTCCTGGCGGTTGCCCACCCGCATCGCGGTGGAGGGACTGTCGTGGACGATCGGCATGGCGACCTCCTCGTCGAGTGCCTCGGCCGACTGTGCCAGCCGCCGTCGGCGCCTTCCCGGTACGCCGACCTACACCTCAACCATGCGTCGTCGAGATACCCGTTGTCAACGGTATCTGTGACTTACATTCTCAGAAAGTTGGTCACCAGCGGGGGCCGCGCTGAACCTCGTCGACCCGCGGCCGCACATCGACCAGATAGACGCAGATCGCGACGACCGCGACGAGCCCGAACAGGGACACGACACCGAACAGGAACACCATGAGCATGGCGGCGGCGAGAATGCCGATCCAGATGGGCTTGCTGAGCTTGTCGACCGCGGTGAACGCGTCCGTGCGCTGCCGGACGGCATGAAACAGCGCGAAGGCACCCGCACCCAGGGCGAGGAGTCGGAGAGCGATCATGATCAGCGCGGTCAGGTTGTAGGCCGTGGTCACGAATCCATCCTAGTCGGCGACGGCTCCCCCGCCGCGGGTGCAGCGAGGGAGCCGTGCGTTCGTCCGTCGAGACGGGTCAGGCGTCGGTCGCCTTCGGCGCGGCCTTCTTGGCGGGCGCCTTGGTCGCGGTCGGCTTGGCGGCGGTCTTCGCCGGTGCCGGCTTGGCTGCGGTCTTCGCCGGGGCGGGCTTCGCGGCCGCGGTCTTGGGCTGCGCGGCCTTCGCCGGGGTCGCCTTGGCCGGGGCAGGCTTGGCCGCGGGAGCCGGGGCGGGCTTCGCGGCCTGCTTCGGTGCGGCGGAGGCCACCTTGCTGGCGGCCGACTCCGTGGTCGCCTCGGCCTTCTCGCCCGCCCCGACGAACCGGCTGGCCACCTGCTCGCCCGCGTCGGCGACGGCATCGGACACCTCGTCGGCCACGTCGCTGATCTTCTCCGCGGCGCGGCCCGCGAGCTTCGCGGCCTGCTCACCAACGGCACGGGTCTGCCGAGCCACGGTGCCCAGCGCCTCCTCGGTCAGCGTCGCGGCATCTTCGAACGCCGATTCCGCGCGCTCGAGCCCCTCCTCGACGGCCGCCTGCTTGCGCAGCCGCTCGACCGTTTCCTCACCGCGCTCGGCCAGCGAGGTGTAGATGTCCGATGCCACCTTGAGGTAGGCCTCGGCGACCTTGCGCAGCTCGTCGGCGGTGAACTTCTCGCGCAGCTCGGCGAGCTCCTCGGGCAGCTCGGACGGCAGCCCGGCGAGCCGCTCCCGCAGCGATTCGACGCCCTCGGTCAGGTCGCCGGTCAGCTTGTCGAAACGCTCCTTGGCGCCGTCGACGGTGAGGTCGTCACCGGCGGTGGCGGCGCGTTCGCGGACCTGCGCGACGACGTCGGCGACGGCCTGCACGACGACGTCGCCCGCGCCGACCGCGGCGTAGAGCGGGGTGATCACGGTGTCGAGACCCTTGATGTCAGTCATCTTCGTTCTCCTGTTGATCGGGCTGGGTTTCCGTTCGCGGCTCGTTCTCACGCCGGAACGATTCGTAGATTTCGAGGAGCACCTGCTTCTGCCGCTCGGTGATGGAGATGTCGGACAGCAGTGCGTCCCGCACCGGACTGGCTGGGCGTTGCTCGAGCAGTCCAGCCCGCATATACAGCACCTCGGACGACATCCGAAGGCCCTTCGCGATCTGGCCGAGGACCTCGGCGGACGGCTTGCGCAGCCCGCGCTCGATCTGGCTCAGATACGGATTGCTGACCCCCGCCAACTGCGACAGTTGGCGCAGCGACACCTGCGCGGCTTCGCGTTGCGACCTGATGAAGCCGCCGATGTCCTGCGCTGCAGAGCTGACCACCCGGGCCGCGACGTCGCCGGCACTGTCACCGGTCGATCGGGTGTCGTCGGTCATGCTCTGCCTCCCTCCCCTGTGTGCGCCGTCCACGGTACGGGAGGGTGCTAGCTCTTGCAAGCACTCGTGCTAGCAGGCGCGCTCACGTCACCCGAACAGCAGCTGCGACACCGTGTAGATCGCGAGACCCGCGAGCGCACCGACCACGGTGCCGTTGATCCGAATGAACTGCAGATCCCGCCCCACCTGCAGTTCGATCTTCCGGCTCGCCTCCTCGGCGTCCCATCGGGCGACGGTGTCGGTGATGATCGCGGTGATCTCGGTGGTGTAGTTCGCGGCGACGTAGCGCACGGCGGTGTCCAGCCAGCCGTCCACCTTCGCCCGCAGTTCCGGCTCGTCCCGCAGCCGCTCACCGAGACGGATCACCGTGTCCCTGGTCTTCCCGCGCAGCGCACTGTCGGGATCGTCGACCGATTCGAGGATCATCCGCTTGGCCACCTTCCACGCGGCCTCGGCCGCCCCGGTGACCTCCTTGCGGCCCATCAGTTCGGTCTTGATCTTCTCCGCCTTCGCCATCGTCGCGGGATCGTGCTGCAGGTCCTGCGCGAAATCGATCAGGAACCGGTTCGCGGCCACCCGCACCTCGTGGTCCGGGTTTGATCGCACCTTCCAGGTGAACTCGACGAGCTCGCGGTGGATCTTCTCGCCGAGCAGCAGGTCGACGAACTTCGGCGACCACGACGGGCTGTCGCGGTCGATGATCCGGTCGATCGTCGGCTGGCTGGCAAGGGCCCACTGGTGGGCCCGCTCCGCGAGCATGTCCAGCAGCGGCAGCTGCCGGTTGTCGGCGAGCAACTCCTCGAGGACCTTCCCGATCGGCGGTCCCCACGCGGGCTCCGCGATCCGGCGCACGATGGTGCTGTCGATGATCTGCTGCACGTCCTCGTCGCGCAGCACCCCGACGAAGGCGCGCAGCAGCGTCGCGGTCTCGGCAGCCACCCGCTCGGCATGGGTCGGCTCGGCCAGCCACGTGCCGACCCGCAACGGCACCTCCGCCGACCGCACCTTCTGCGACACCACGTCGGGCGCGAGGAAGTTCTCGCCGACGAAACTGCCGAGGCTCGACCCCAGCTGGTCCTTCTTCTTCTTGATGATCGCGGTGTGCGGGATCCGCAATCCGAGCGGATGCCGGAACAGCGCGGTCACCGCGAACCAATCCGCGAGCGCACCGACCATGCCCGCCTCGGACGCGGCCCGCACGTACCCCACCCACTCCCCCGCGCCCCGGGACTCCTGCCACCGGCAGAACAGGTACACCACGGTCGCGAACAGGAGAAAGCCCGTCGCCACCGCCTTCATTCGCCGCAGATCACGCCGCTTGGCCGCGTCGTCGACGCTCAACAACTGCATCACCTCGACAATTGTGCCGAAATTCGGCGAGTCACCGGGGAGGACCGGCTCCGCGCGGGGCGTGCGCCGTAAGCTGAACCGAAGATCGATCTGAACGGATGTGGCATACACCAGTGTCGAACAAGACAGCCCCCGACGCCGCCGAGGCCGCCGGCTCCGCACCCGAGGCGAAGGCGGAGAAGCCCGACGGGCGCAAGCGCCGCTGGCGCGAGCACAAGATCGCGCGCCGGGAGGAGCTGGTCGACGGCACCCTCGCCGCGATCCGGGCCCGTGGCCGCGAGGTCGGGATGGACGAGATCGCCTCTGAGATCGGCGTCTCGAAGACCGTCCTCTACCGCTACTTCAACGACAAGAACGATCTCACCAGCGCGACGATGACCCGCTGGGTGGAGACGGTCCTCGCCCCCCGCATGTACGCGGCGATCGGCGCCGACATGGACGAGTACGCGCTCGTCCGGGTCGCGATCACCGCCTACGTGGAGACGGTCGCCGAGGACACCGAGGTGTACCTCTACGTGATGGCGAACAGTTCCGGAGCCAGCCGTGACGTGGTCGCCGAGTCGGAGCGGATGATCGCCGAGGCGCTGTCCGCCGTCCTCGGGCTGAAGCTGCGGCAGATGGAGATGGATTCCGGTGGCGCGCTGCCGTGGGCGTACGGCATCGTCGGCGCCGTCCAGCTGGCCACCCACTGGTGGATCTCGAACCGGTCGATGACCGCGGAGGATCTGATCGACTACCTGGCGATGATGACGTGGGGTGGGGTGACCGGGATCGCCGCGGTCGCCGGCTCGCCGGCACGCTTCAAGTCCGTTCCGCACCCGCTGCTCGAGGAGCGGGACGGCCTCTAGATCCGCGCCGTTCCCGCCGAATGCGCGCGCCGAATGGCAGAGTCGCGGCATGGGCACGAGCGAGGGCTGGCAGGTTCCGGCAACCGAGGCGCTGCGCGTCACGTCCGACACCCGGGTCGCCGACCTGGACACGAACGGCATGCCCGGCTTCGCGGGCAACAAGACGCTGGGTGAGCGTCTCCTCGAGGAGCGTGGGGCCGTCCTGTCCGGCCTGCAGGAGAAGCTCTTCGCGAACGGCCGCAGCTCCGACGAGCACCGGTCGGTGCTGCTGATCCTGCAGGGCATGGACACCGCGGGCAAGGGCGGGATGATGCGCCACGTGATCGGGCACGTGGACCCGCAGGGCGTCGATCACGCCTCGTTCGGGGTACCGACCGCCGAGGAGAAGCGGCACCACTACCTGTGGCGGGTCAGGAAGGAACTGCCCCGCAGGGGGCAGATCGGCGTCTTCGACCGCTCCCACTACGAGGACGTGCTGGTGGTGCGGGTCCACGACCTGGTTCCGCCGGGCGAGTGGGAGCCCCGCTACGACGAGATCAATCAGTTCGAACGGGACCTGGTCGAGTCCGGAACCACGCTGGTGAAGGTCGCGATGTTCGTCTCGCTCGACGAGCAGAAGAAGCGGCTCTCCGAGCGGCTGGAACGTCCGGACAAGCACTGGAAGTACAACCCGGGCGACGTCACCGAACGCGGCTTCTGGCCCGAGTACCGGGAGGCGTACCAGGCGATGCTGGACCGCACCTCGACCGAGCATGCCCCGTGGTACGCGGTGCCGTGCGACCGGAAGTGGTACAGCCGCCTCGCCGTCACCGAACTGTTGATCGACGCGCTGGAACGGCTGGACCTCGACTGGCCCGCCGCCAACTTCGACGTCGAGACCGAGAAGCGTCGCCTGGCGCGGTCCTGACCTGCGCCCGGCAGACCGGTCAGGGGAAGTGCGGCACGTCCAGGCCCAGCTTGCGGTCGTGCCGGACGGTCCCGCCGACGACGGTGACCGCAGTCGCGACCGTGAGCAGGAATACCCCGCCCGCGAGCGCCGCCCAGCCGCCGTACCCGCTGCCCGCCGCGACGAGGAACGTCCCCATCGAGATGACGGCCAACAGGGCGCACGCGAACCCCACCCAGCCAGCAACGATGTTCAGGCTCATACGGATCACTCCTTGACCGGCCACGCGGTTCCGCCCGGCAGCGGGAACCGCGGCGTATGCCGACGCTGTCTGTGGTCGTGGCGCACCGCGCCTCCGACCAGTCCGAGGCCGACCGCGACGGCGATCATGAACACCACCGCGGCGATCACCGCCCAGCCGGCGTAGCCCGATGCCGCCGCGACGACGGCCATCGCGAGGCTGATGACGGCGATGAGTCCGAGCGCGTAGCCAGCCCATTCGGAGAACAGATGCAGCTTCATCGTTCCTACCTCCTCGTCGCGAGGTTCGGCTGGTGTGACCGACGCTACGCCCGGTTGCCCGCCCGCGACAGGGCCCGCCGCCGCGGGCGGAACCTCACGCCCGGCCGATGAGCTCGGGGTGCTGGGTGAACTTGCCGACCAGCGCGTTGCAGAAGCAGCCGAGGTCGAGCAGGCCGCGGCTGGTGACCAGGTTCCGGTCGACGACGACCTTCTCGTTCACGTGCGTGCCCCCCGCGTTGACGATGTCGGTGCGCAGGCTGGGCCAGCTGGTGAGGGTCCGGCCGTCGACGACCCTCGCTTCGATGAGCAGCCAGGGTCCGTGCCCGATCGCGGCGACCGGTTTGCCGATGTGCATGAAGTGCCGCACGAACGCCACCGCGTGGTCGTCGGTGCGCAGTCGGTCCGGACCGAGCGTTCCGCCCGGCAGGATCAGCGCGTCGTAGTCGTCGACGTCGGCCCGGCCGACGAGCAGATCCACCGGGAACCGGTCGCCGAGCATCACGTCGGCGCGGTACGCCTGGATCTCGCCCGGCGCGATCGAGAGCAGCGCGGTGCGGCCGCCCGCCTCCTCGACTGCGCGGCGGGTCTCGGTCAGTTCGTCCTGTTCGACCCCGTCCGCGGCAAGCACCGCCACCCGGCGTCCGTGAAGTTGCTGGCCCATCGCCCCGACCCTTCATGCTGTGACCTACATCACGAGTATGACCCCTCGGCGGGCGATGCGGCTACGCCGCCCGTGCGCGATTCTCACCCCAATAGGGGTACGAATCACGCACGGTTCGCCCGGGTCAGAACGTCGCCGCGTCGATGACGAAGCGGTAGCGGACGTCGCTGCGCAGCACCCGGTCGTACGCCTCGTTGATCCGGTCCGCGGCGATGACCTCGATCTCTGCGGCGATGCCGTGCTCGGCGCAGAAGTCCAGCATCTCCTGGGTCTCGCGGATGCCGCCGACGTTGGAGCCTGCGAGGCTGCGCCGGTTGCCGGCGAGGGAGAAGCCGCGCAGGGTCAGTGGCTGCTCGGGCAGCCCGAGCATGACGAGGGTGCCGTCGAGCGCGAGCGTCCCGAGGTAGGCGTCGAGGTCGAGGTTGACCGACACGGTGTTGAGAATCAGGTCGAAGCTGGCGCGCAACTCCTTGAAGACCGCCGGGTCGGCGGTCGCGCGGTAGTGATCGGCGCCGAACCGCAGCCCGTCCTCCCGCTTCGACAGCGACTGACTGAGCACGGTGACCTCGGCGCCCATCGCGTGCGCGATCTTGACACCGACGTGCCCGAGCCCGCCCATCCCGACGATCGCGACCCGCGTGCCGGGCCCGGCGTTCCAGTGCCGCAACGGCGAATACAGGGTGATCCCGGCGCACAGCAGCGGCGCCGCGACATCGAGGGCGAGACCGTCCGGCACGGACACCACGAAACGTTCGGTGACGACGATGTGCGTCGAGTAGCCGCCCTGCGTGACCAGCCCGTCCTCCCGGCCGACGGAGTTATAGGTCGCGGTGACCCGGTTGGCGCAGTACTGCTCCTCGCCCGCCGCGCAGGGCGCGCAGGTGCCGCACGAGTCCACGAAACAGCCGACCCCGACGCGGTCGCCGACCCGGTGCCGGGTCACGTCGACGCCGACGCCCGTGACGATCCCGGTGATCTCGTGTCCCGGCACGACGGGATAGCGGGTGCCGCCCCACTCGTTGCGGGCGGTGTGGATATCGGAGTGGCAGATGCCCGCGTACTTGATCTCGATGAGGACGTCGAGCGGACCGAGGTCGCGGCGCTCGATGGAGGTCTTCTCGAGCGGGGCGTCGGGGGCGGTCGCGGCGAATGCGGAGACGGTGAGCATGCCCCTATGTCTATCCCCGCACCGGAGCCGTGCGCAACGCGGACCCCATGGGTGATTCGTCCGATTTCCCAACGAAACGCCGCCGCGGTGAGTAGCCTCGCCTGAACTGAACGAACGTCCAACTACAGAGTCGGGTCAAGGAGTCTGATGCGCAGGCCATCCTCCCTCGGGGCAGCGGCGATCGCGGTCGCGGCGCTGTTCACCACCACCGCCCCCGCGACCGCAGCGGAGCCACCCCCGCCCTCCACCCGGATCCACGTCGAGGGTCGCGACTTCGTCGACGAGTTCGGGCGGACCATGCTGCTGCACGGCGTCAACAACGTCGACAAGGATCCGCCGTACGTGATCCCCGGCGACGGCCTCACCCTCACCGCGGCGGACGCGGACCTGCTGGCCGGGTACGGCTTCAACACCGTGCGACTCGGCGTCGAGTTCGAGGCGCTGATGCCCGAGCGGGGGGTGCTCGACACCGACTACCTCGATCGCCTGGTCGGCGTCGCGGATGTGCTCGCCGAGCGCGGCCTGCACGTGCTGTTCGACAACCACCAGGACTCGCTCGGAAAACCATGGGGCGGGAACGGCTTTCCCGCCTGGTCGATCGAGTCCCGGCCGCGACCCGGCGAACCGAACCCCGGATTCCCGATGAACTACCTGATGCCGAGCATGCTGGCCGGGTGGGACGAGGTGTGGAACAACCGGGGCGGCGTCCTCGACCATCTGGGCACCGCGCTGGCGGCGCTCGCCGACCGGGTCGACGGCAAGCCCGGCGTGCTCGGGATCGAGGTGCTGAACGAGCCGTGGCCGGGCACCCCCTTCCTGACCTGCTTCCCTCGCGGCTGCCCCGACTTCGACCGCAAGTACCAGGCGGCCATGCAGCGGGTCACCGACCACATCCGCGCGGTCAGCCCGACGATCCCGGTGTTCTGGGAGCCGAACGTGACCTGGAACCAGGCGATGCCGAGCTTCCTCGGCGACCCCCCGATCGCGGACCCGAACATCGCGATGTCGGTGCACGACTACTGCATCCCCAGTCAACTGAGCATCTACGGCGGCGTGCTCGGCGGCGCGACGGCGGCCTGCCCGGTCCAGTACGACACGACCTGGCGGAACATCGATGCGCTGCGCGACCGGACCGACCGGCCGCTGCTGGTGACCGAGTTCGGGGACGTGGATCCGGAAATGTTGTCGGCAACGACATCCCGCGCCGACGATCGCTTCGTCGGGTGGCACTACTGGCACTACTCGTCCCGGTTCGGTCCCACCCCGAGGCCCGACCCGTTCACCGGTGAGACCGGACGGCAACTGGTGCGCACCTATCCTCGTGCGACGGCGGGAACCCCAGGCAGGCTTCAGTTCAACCCCGACGGCGGCGACTTCCGGTACACCTATACCGCGGCGGCGTCCGCGGCCCCCACCGAGATCTACACCTCCCCCCTGCACTACCCCGACGGGTACCTGGCGACCGTCGAGGGCGGCGAAATCACCTCCGCACCCGACGCCCGCCTCGTCACGGTGCGGGCGACTCCCGGTGCAACGGTGACGGTGTCGATCCACCGGCCGGACTCCGACGGCACCGATCTGCCCGGCACGACGAGCAGCACCGACGGTCTGTTCGCAGGCAGCCTGTCGGGATCCGCGGGCAGCTGACCGGTCTCGACACAGAAAGGCCCCGAACCGACATCGGTTCGGGGCCTTTCCATCCCAGACGACGGTGCAGTCTGGGCCCCTCGAAGCGCTCCGTCCGTGGCCGCGACCACTCACGGGCCACGGACGGCAGCGCACGACTTGTCGCGGCGTCACCCCTGCTCGGCCGCCCGGCGCCGCAATCGGCGCGCCGCGGCGACGAGGTTCCGCAGGGACGGCTCGAGCTGCCAGTAGTGGCGGGTCTTGAGGCCACCGTCCGGGTTCGCCCACAACCGGTCCAGGTCCACCGACTCCGCGGCCTCGGTGAGCAGGTCATCGAGTTCGTCGATGTCCGGGATGCGGGCGGAACGGGACTCGTACACGCCCGGGCCGACGCCGTGGGTCAGCTTGCGCTCCTTGATCGCGTCGAGCACCCACCCGATCGACCGGGTCGCCACGATCGCGGTGACGTCGCAGTCCATCCGCTCGATCGCGTCCACCACCTCGGCGCGGCTGGTGTACGTCAGGTGCGTGTGGATCTGCGTCTCCGGCTTCGCACCACCGGTCGCGAGTCGGAACGCGTCGACCGCCCACCCGAGGTATTCGGATCGGCCACCGGCCCGCAGCGGCAACAGTTCCCGGACCGCGGGCTCGTCGACCTGGATGATTGCGATGCCCGCCGCCTCCAGGTCGGCGACCTCGTCGCGGATCGCCAACGCCAGCTGGTCGGCGGTCTCGTGCAGCGGCTGATCCTGCCGAACGAACGAGCGCGCCAGCATCGTCACCGGACCGGTCAGCATGCCCTTGACCGGGCGATCGGTCAGCGACTGCGCGTACCCGATCCACTCGACCGTCATCGGCCCGCGACGCCGGACGTCGCCGTAGAGGATCGGCGGACGCACACAGCGCGACCCGTACGCCTGCACCCAGCCGTTGTGGGTGAACGCAAAGCCGTCCATCAGCTCCGCGAAGTACTGGATCATGTCGTTGCGCTCGTGCTCACCGTGCACGAGGACGTCGAGACCGATGTCCTCCTGCAGGCGGATGGTGCGCTCGATCTCTTCCTGGATGCGCTTGACGTAGTCCGGGTATTCGAGACGGTCCTGCCCGAGGTCGTACCGCACCTTGCGGATCTCGTCGGTCTGCGGGAACGATCCCAGCGTGGTCGCGGGCACCAGTGGCAGGTTCAGCCGGGCCTGCTGCGCGACCCGCCGCTCCTCGTAGGGTGCCCGAACCCGGTGTTCGGGCCGGATCGCGTTGACCCGGGACCGGACCTCGTGCTTCTGCTTGAAGTGCACCGACGTCGGCTTCTTCCGCCACCGCTCGGACGGCCCCTCGGTCAGCGCCTTCGCGAGCGACACCACCTCGCCGACCTTCTGCTTCGCGAACGCCATCCGATCCGCGACGTCGCCGTCGAGATCCCATTCGGCGAGCACGTCGTACGGCACGTGCATCAGCGAACACGAGGTCGAGACGACGAGGTCGGGGATCACATCCTTGAGCTGCGACAGGTAGGTCAGCGTCACGAAATTGTCTGCGCGCCAGACGTTCCGGCCGTTGACAACGCCTGCGTAGAGCCGCTTACGCTTGAGGCCGGGGATTGTCGCGAGCTCGTCCGCCTTCATCTTGCCGTACACCAGGTCGAGACCGATGGCCTCGATCGAGGTGCCTGCGAGGATCGTCAGCGCCTCCCCGAGATTGCCGTACGGACCGGTGACCAGGATCCGCGGTCGCAGCGGCGCGTGGGCGAGCGTCGTGTACGCACGCTCGAGTGCGGCCAGTTCCGCGGCGCTGCGGTCCTGGGTGAACATCGGTTCGTCCAGCTGGACGCAGGTGGCGCCCGCCTTCGCAAGGAGCTCGAACAGCGCCTCGTACTGTGGGAGCAGCGAGTCGAGCAGGTCGAGGGGCGAGAACCCTTCCCCCGCACCCGGCCCCACCTTGGACAGCAGCAGCAGCGAGACCGGGCCGAGCACCACCGGGCGCAGCTCGATGCCGCGCTCCTTGGCGCGCTCGAACTCGTCCATCAGCGCGTCCGCGTGCAACGAGAAGACGGTGTCCGCATCGAGTTCGGGCTGACGGTAGTAGTAGTTGGTGTCCACGAACCGGACCAGCTCGAGCGGCGGGAAGTCCGGCCTGCCGCGCGCCATCGTGAAGTAGAAGTCC
Organism: Rhodococcus sp. NPDC058505; assembly: GCF_042720095.1. Lineage (NCBI taxonomy): Bacteria > Bacillati > Actinomycetota > Actinomycetes > Mycobacteriales > Nocardiaceae > Rhodococcus > Rhodococcus sp. NPDC058505. The sequence goes on along the minus strand of NZ_JBHXNB010000006.1, from coordinate 25,553 downwards.
AGCTCGTCGAGCTCACCCTGCAGCGGCGCGAACCGCGCGGGGACCGCACCGAACAGCAGTGCATTGTCGAGGACGTGGTCGTAGTAGGAGAAGGTGTTGCCGGGGACCTGCGTCAGACCGGTCGCGGCCAGTTCACTCCAGGTCTGCTCCTGGAGTTCCCGCCCGACCTCGATCAGCTCGGCCTGGCTGGACCGGCCGTGCCAGTACGCCTCCAGGGCCCGCTTGAGTTCACGGCGGGGTCCGATCCGGGGGTAGCCCAGGACGCTGGAACCGTAGGTAGCTGCGCTGCGTGACATTCGTGTCGACCCTTCCGTGATGCGCTTCGCGCCCGTGCGTGATTTTCACCCCGACTGGGGTAAAAATCACTCACGGGCGCCGAAGGTGCTGGGGTGGCTAGCTGGCCTTCTTGGCGACGCGCCCGTTCTCGCCGTACTCGTAGAAGCCGCGGCCTGCCTTCTTGCCGACCAGGCCTGCCTCGACCATCCGCTGCAGCAACGGCGGGGCCGAGTACAGCGGCTCCTTGAACTCCTCGTACATGGAGTCGGCAATCGACTTGACGGTGTCGAGGCCGACCAGGTCGGTCAGCGCGAGCGGCCCCATCGGGTGTGCGCAGCCGAGGACCATCGTCTTGTCGATGTCCTCCTTGGTGGCGAACCCGGATTCGACCATGCGGACCGCCGAGAGCAGGTACGGCACCAGCAGCGCGTTCGCGATGAAGCCTGCGCGGTCACTGGACCGCACGACCTGCTTGCCGAGGATCTCGCTCGCGAATGCCTCCGCCCGCTCGGAGACGGCGGCGCCGGTCTTGAGCGTGGTGACCAGCTCGACGAGCGGAAGCACCGGGACCGGGTTGAAGAAGTGCATTCCGATGACCCGCTCGGGGTGGTTGGTGGTGATGCCGAGCTTCATGATCGGGATGGAGGAGGTGTTGGACGCGAGGACCGCGTTCGGATCGGTGACGATCTGGTCGAGCTCGGTGAAGATCGCGCTCTTGACCTTCTCGTCCTCGACGACGGCCTCCACGACGAGCTGCCGGTCGGCGAAGTCGCCGAGGTCGGAGGTGAATCGCAGCCGCCAGGCGGCCTGTTCGCGCTCCCGCTCGGTGATCTTCCCGCTGCTCACGCCGCGGTCGAGCGAGCGCAGAATGCGCGCGCGTCCGGCGGCAGCGAGTTCGCGGGTCTGCTCGTACACCAGGACGTCGACATGTGCGCGGGCGCACACCTCGGCGATTCCGGCGCCCATCTGTCCGGCGCCGATCACGCCGACGCGCTGAATCTTTTCGCTGGTCACGTCAGCTCCTCATCGTGTGGTGGATCGTCATCGTCATGAAGCAGGTCGTGCTGGATGTCTCGCGGTTGTCCAGCCCCGCCGCGGGGCCCGGGCTGTGGGCCCCGCGGCGGGGTGAACGGTGAGTCGGTCAACCGTTGCGAGGGCGCCGGGGGAAGCGCCATCGCGGTGACACGGGAGGTTCCCTGGGGAACCAGCCGGTTCCTAGTGGAACTGGCCCTCCTCGGTGGAGCCCTTCAGGGCCGCCGTGGAGGTGTTCGGGTCGACAGTGGTGGCGATGCTGTCGAAGTAGCCGGCGCCAACCTCACGCTGGTGCTTGACGGCGGTGAAGCCACGCTCGGCAGCGGCCTTGAACTCGCGCTCCTGCAGGTCGACGAACGCGGTCATGCCCTCGCGGGCGTAGCCGTGCGCCAGGTCGAACATGCCGTAGTTGAGCGAGTGGAAGCCGGCGAGGGTGATGAACTGGAACTTGAAGCCCATCGCACCGAGCTCACGCTGGAACTTCGCGATGGTCGCGTCGTCCAGGTGCGCCTTCCAGTTGAAGGACGGCGAGCAGTTGTAGGCCAGCAGCTGGTCCGGGAACTCACTGCGGACGGCCTCGGCGAACTGCTTCGCGACCTCGAGGTCCGGCACGCCGGTCTCCATCCAGATCAGGTCGGAGTACGGCGCGTACGCCTTGGCGCGGGCGATGCAGGGCTCGATGCCGTTCTTGATGCCGTAGAAGCCCTCGGCGGTGCGGGTGCCGTCGAGGAACGGGCGGTCGCGCTCGTCCACGTCGGAGGTGATCAGCGTTGCGGCCTCGGCGTCGGTGCGGGCGATGACGACCGTCGGGACGTCGGCAACGTCGGCCGCGAGGCGGGCGGAGGTCAGGGTGCGGATGTGCTGCTGGGTGGGGATGAGCACCTTGCCACCGAGGTGGCCGCACTTCTTCTCCGACGCGAGCTGGTCCTCCCAGTGCGAACCGGCGACGCCGGCCGCGATCATGGCCTTCTGCAGCTCGTAGACGTTGAGGGCACCGCCGAAGCCTGCCTCGCCGTCGGCGACGATCGGGGCGAGCCAGTTGTCGACGGAGGTGTCGCCCTCGACCTTGGCGATCTCGTCGGCGCGCAGCAGCGCGTTGTTGATGCGGCGAACCACCTGCGGCACCGAGTTGGCCGGGTAGAGGCTCTGGTCCGGGTAGGTGTGGCCGGACAGGTTCGCGTCACCGGCGACCTGCCAACCGGACAGGTAGATGGCCTTGAGGCCCGCGCGGACCTGCTGCACGGCCTGGTTGCCGGTGAGGGCGCCGAGGGAGTTGATGTAGTCCTCGTTGTTGACAAGGTCCCAGAGGATCTCGGAGCCGCGCCGGGCGAGGGTGGCTTCCTCGACAACGGAGCCCTGGAGCTTCACAACCTGCTCGGCGGTGTAGTTGCGGGTGACGCCCTTCCAGCGAGGGTTGGTGTCCCAATCCTTCTGGATCTCAGCTGCGGTCTTCGGGGTGCCGGTGGTCGACATCAAGACTCCACTCTCTCTGCTGCCTTTCGGGGACTGCGCTTCCAGTACGTCTGTACGGCTTCGCATCCTTGCCAGGCCCTTCCTGTGTACGTATCGAGAGTGGCACACGCGGAAACCCCCGTCTACCTGTTGCAAATGCCAACCTTCGCTAGCTTTTCAAATCCACTTGCCAACTTTGCAAAGAACGCCACGCCGATTGACACAGGTTCTAGCGCGGGGAAAGTTACCGCCAAGTAGCAAATCCGCAGGCCGCGGCGCCGCCGGACCCGGGGTGCCGCGCGGCACCCCCGGGCCCCCCCCCCCCCCCCCTGCGCCACCACACACCCCCCCCCCCGAGGCCAACAAGTAGTGCAGTAAACCAACGGGCGCCGATTCAAGGCGGC
>NZ_JBHXNB010000006.1:0-22379 GCF_042720095.1 Rhodococcus sp. NPDC058505 | reverse complement strand
GTGGTCTGGTTTTGTTTTATAAGATAATGTAAAGTTACAGCAATTTTCAAACTCCCCCGGCGCCGGCGCCCCCGGCCCGGGGGGCCCGCGCGCCACCCGGGGTCCGCCCCGCCGCCCCCTTGCGCCACGACACTCACCGCCCCCGGAGGCCAACTGTGAGTGCAGTCACCGTCGGTGCGCCTTTGCAGGTCGGCGAACCCGGACTCCGCGGCGGCCCCGGCCGTGTCGCACCCCGCCTCGATCCGCGTCGACCGTTAGCGTGGCGTCCAACGTGCACCCCCGACGATCGCGGAGTGTGAGGCCATGCCGCTGTACGAATTCCGATGCCCCGACTGCGGACCGTTCGAGCAGTCCCACCCGATGACGGCCGTCCCCGCCGCGACCGGGTGCATCGAGTGCGACGGCCCGGCACCTCGCCGGGTCTCCGCGCCCCGCCTCGGGCACCTCAGGTCGCCCGAGATGGCGCTGCTCGACCGCACCGCACGCTCCGCCCACGAACCGGACACGGTGTCCGCGCCGCCGCCCCGCCGTCGCAGCACACCGATGTCGACGGACCCACGCCACCGGACACTGCCACGCCCGTAGAACCGTTCGTCGTTGGAAGGAGAACCATGCCCGAACTGCTGTTCCCGCTCGATTCCACGAAGAAGTTCACCGATCAGGCGATCGTCGGCCACAACCGGTGGCACCCGGACATTCCGGCCGCCGTCACCGTCAAACCGGGCGACTCATTCCGGGTGCACTGCCGGGAGTGGTTCGACGGCGCCATCCGCAACGACGATTCCGCCGACGACATCCGCGACGCCCCGCTGACCACCGTGCACACCCTGTCGGGACCGTTCGCGGTCGAGGGCGCCCGGCCGGGCGACCTGCTGATCGTCGACCTCCTCGACATCGGGCCGATCCCGCAGGAGGATGCCGGTCCGCTCGCCGGCCAGGGCTGGGGATACACCGGCATCTTCTCCCGCGGCAACGGTGGCGGCTTCCTCACCGAGCAGTTCCCGGACGCGTACAAGGCGGTCTGGGACTTCGCGGGCCAGACCGCGACCTCGCGGCATGTGCCGCACGTGAAGTTCACCGGCATCGTCCACCCCGGGTTGATGGGGACCGCGCCGTCGGCAGCGCTGCTGGCGAAGTGGAACGCGCGCGAGGGGGCCCTGATCGCCACCGACCCGGACCGGGTTCCGCCGTTGGCGCTTCCGCCCGAACCGAGGGACGCGGTGCTGGGGTCGCTGCCCGCAGGCGAGTTCGCTCGGGTCGCGGGCGAGGCGGCGCGCACGGCCCCGCCGCGGGAGAACGGCGGGAACCAGGACATCAAGAACCTCACCAAGGGCAGTCGTGTCTTCTATCCGGTGTTCGTGGACGGGGCGAACCTGTCGGTCGGCGACCTGCACTTCTCCCAGGGCGACGGGGAGATCACGTTCTGCGGCGCCATCGAGATGGGCGGCTTCATCGACCTGCGCGTCGATCTGATCAGGGGCGGGATGGACACCTACGGGGTCTCCGAGAACGCGATCTTCATGCCCGGCAACACCGACCCGCAGTATTCGGAGTGGTTGGCGTTCTCCGGGACGTCGGTGACCCTCGACGGCGAGCAACGCTACCTCGACTCGCACCTGTCGTACCAGCGGGCCTGCCTGCACGCGATCGACTACCTGACCAAGTTCGGATACAGCCCCGAGCAGGCGTACCTGCTGCTCGGGGCCGCCCCGATCGAGGGCAGACTGTCCGGCGTCGTGGACGTGCCGAACTCCTGCTCGACGGTGTACCTGCCGACCGCGATCTTCGACTTCCCGGTGGCGCCGTCCGCGGCCGGGCCGGTGCAGATCGACCCGGGCATCGGGGCGCCGCGTTCGGAAAACCGCTGACGGGTCCGCTTTCCGCACCCCGCAACACCCCTGTGCACACGGGGCCTCCAGCACGCACACCCCCACTGCACGCCCAACACCCCTGCGCACCCGCAACACCCCTGTGCACACGGGGCCTCCAGCACGCACACCCCCACTGCACGCCCAACACCCCTGCGCACGACGGAAAATCCGTGTGCACAGGGGTGTTGGGAGCGAACTCGGGATCAGATGGTGCGCTTGACCGCGCGGATCCCGACCCACAGCCCGACCGCACAGGTCACGGCCGCGGCGACGAATCCCCACGCGACGTCGGCGTCCCACATCGTTCCGGTGAACAGTGCCCGCTCGGCATCGACGATGTAGGTCAGCGGGTTCACCTTCGACACCGCCTGCATCCAGCCGGGCCCGGCCTCCAGCGGCAGCATCATGCCCGCAAGGAGCAGCAGCGGGAAGATCACCGACTGCTGCACACCCCAGAACACCCACTCCCGGTTCTTCGAGGCGAGACCGAGCGCGTAGGACAGCGCGCCGAGCCCGATCCCGAAGACACCGAGGATGAGCAGTCCGACGAGCACGTGCAGCGGGTAGAAGACCAGCCCGAACGGGATCGCGACGACGGTGATCAGCAGCGCCTGGGCGACGAGCGGCGCGAACTCCTTGAGCGCCCGCCCCACCAGGATCGAGGACCGGTCCAGTGGGGTCGCGAGGATCCGCTCGTACGCCCCGGTCATCAACTCGTACAGCAGGTTTCCGCCGACCATCCCGGTGCCGAAGATCGCGATCATCACGAGCACGCCGGGCAGGAACCACTGCAGCGCCGATTCGCCGTCGATGCCGCCCGCGCCGAGCATCCCGTCCAGCAGCGGCCCGAACAGGCCGAGGAACACCAGCGGCTGCAGCAGCGAGAAGATCAGTGTGAACGGGTCGCGCAGCACGACGAGGATCTCGCGGGTGAACACCGCCCCGGTGTCGTGGAACCACTTGCCCAGCCGCGAGCGTTCCGGAAGCGTCTCGGGCTCCGCCGCGATCCGGTTGATCACCTCGGTCATGCCGCCTCCTCGCGCAGGGACCGTCCGGTCAGGTTCAGGAACACGTCGTCGAGCGACGCGGGCTTGACGTCGGTGGACGCGACGGGCACGCCAGCCGAGTCGAGGGTCCGCAGCAGCGGCGGCACCAGTTCCGGACCGTTGTGGGTGGTGAGGGCGAGCCGCACCGCGCCGGTGTCGGTGACCGTCTCGGTGACGCCGGTGACGTCGGACGGGAGCACCGACCGCGCGGCGGCGACACCCTCACCCGCGGCCACCTCGATGGTCACGACGTCGTCGGCGAAGTCGCGTTTGAGCACCGCCGGAGTCGCGTCGGCGATGACGGTGCCGTTGTCGATCAACACGATCCGCTCGGCCATCGCGTCGGCCTCGTCGAGATAATGCGTGGTGAGGAGCAGCGTCATCGCGTTCTCCTCCCGCAGCCGCAGCACGTGCTCCCACAGGTTGGCCCGCGCGTGCGGGTCGAGGCCGGTGGTCGGCTCGTCGAGGAACAGCAACCGCGGGTGGTTCATCAGTCCCATCGCGACGTCGAGCCGTCTGCGCTGACCGCCGGACAGCGACTGCACCGTTCGCTTCTCCATCCCGGTGAGTTCGAGCGCCTCGAGCAGGTCGGCGGCGCGGCGGCGGGCGACCTCACCCGGCACCGAGTAGAACCGCGCCTGATTGCGCAGCTCGTCCCCCACCCGGTACGAGTAGCCGCCCGCGTTGCCCTGCCCGACGTATCCGATGCGGGCCCGGACCTCGGCCGGCCTGCGCACCACGTCACATCCCGCCACCTCCGCGGTGCCGGAGGTGGGGCTCAGCACCGAGGTGAGCATCCGCATCGTGGTGGACTTCCCGGCCCCATTCGGCCCGAGGAAGGCCACCAGTTCCCCCTGCTGGACGTCGAGGTCGATGCCCTTGACCGCCTCGACGGTCTCCTTCTTGCGACGAAAGGTCTTCGTGAGCCCCCTCGCCCGAATCGCGTTTTCCGTACGGCGTACCGATTCAGTCACGGGATTTACGGTACGCTGCACGAGAAATCCGTGCAAGGCAGTTTCCAGAGGAGATCCACCCGTGGGCGAGACCAACGAACCCGCCGCCGCGTCGCACGCCCCCGCGGACAACCGACGGTTCGCCGTCCTCTGGGCCCCGCCCGCGCCGACACCCCGGCGGGGTCGACCGGCCCGGGTGAACCGCGCCCAGGTGGTGGACGCCGCGGTCGGGGTTGCCGACGAGAAGGGCCTGGACGCGGTCTCGATGCGGTCGGTGGCCCGCGCGCTCGGCGTCGGCACGATGACGCTGTACTCGCACGTCCCGGCCCGCGAACACCTGGTCGACGCGATGATCGACCGCGCATACGCCGACTTTCCGCTCCCCGACCCGACGCTGACCTGGCGGCCGGCACTCGAGGCGTACGCGCACGGCCTCTTCACCCTGCTGCGGGCGCACCCCTGGCTCTTGACGGTGAACACCTGGCGAATGCCGTTGGCGCCACACGTCTTCGACGCGGAAGAGGCAGGCTACCGCATCCTCATCGACACCGGCCTGACCCCGCGCCAGGTGATCGAGACGGTCGCCATCGTGAACCAGGCGGTGTCCGGGTTCGCGCGCGGCGCCGCCGCGGAGGATGCCGACACCCGCGCGCAGGGTACGGACTACGAGACGTACTGGGCTCCCCAAAACGACTTCTGGACCAACACCTTCGACCCCGCCCGGTACCCGACGCTGACCCACCTGTGGACCGTCGGCGCGTTCGACGACGCCGCAACCCCGTTCGACCTGCGCATCGGCGCATTGCTCGACACGATCGAACTGCTCATCGACCGGATGGGCAGCACCAACAGCTAAGAGTGCAAACCCCTCCTTGCGAAGGTTGGGGGTACGTCCTAATCTCGTGGAATGTCCAAGACGTTCGTCGGTGCCCGCCTGCGTCAGCTGCGCACCGAACGCGGCATGAGCCAGGCCGCGCTCGCGAAGACGCTCGAGATCTCGGCGAGCTACCTCAACCAGATCGAGCACGACGTCCGCCCCCTGACGGTGCCGGTGCTGCTGCGGATCACCGAGGTCTTCGGTGTCGACGCCACCTTCTTCTCCTCCCAGGACGACACCCGCCTGATCGCCGAGCTGCGGGAGGTGGCCCTCGACCAGGAGATGGGGATCGACGCCGACCCGCAGGAGCTCGCCGAGATGGTGTCCGCGCACCCGTCCCTGGCTCGGGCGGTGGTGAACATGCACCGCCGCTACCGCAACACCACCGCGCAGCTCGCGGCGGCGACCGAGGACCGTTACAGCGACGGCAGTGGCTCCGGCTCGATCACCAAGCCGCACGAGGAGGTGCGGGACTACTTCTATCAGCGGCAGAACTATCTGCACGAACTCGACACCGCGGCAGAGGATCTCACCGCCCGCATGCGATTTCACCGCGGTGATGTCGCTGGCGAGATCGCCAACCGGTTGCAGGCCGTGCACGACGTGCAGATCGTGCAGCGCATCGACCTCGGGGAGGGGGTGCTGCACCGCTTCGATCCGCAGGCCCGGGTCCTGGAGATCTCCCCCCACCTGTCGGGCGGACAGAAGGTGTTCAAGTTCGCGGCCGAGCTCGCGTACCTCGAGTGCGGGGACCTGATCGAGAAGCTGGTCGACGAGGGAAATTTCACCTCCGATTCCTCCCGCTCCCTTGCGAAGCTCGGGTTGGCCAACTACTTCGCCGCAGCAACCGTGCTCCCGTACGGGCAGTTCCACGAGATCGCGGAGGACTTCCGATACGACATCGAGCGGCTCTCGGCGTTCTTCTCGCAGTCCTACGAGACGATCTGCCACCGCCTGTCCACCCTGCAACGCCCCAAGCTGCGCGGCGTTCCGTTCTCGTTCGTCCGGGTGGACCGGGCCGGAAACATGTCGAAGCGTCAGTCCGCCACCGGATTCCACTTCTCTTCCAGCGGCGGCACCTGCCCGCTGTGGAACGTGTACGAGTCGTTCGCGTACCCGGGCAAGATCATCACGCAGATCGCGAAGATGCCGGACGGCCGGAGCTACCTGTGGGTCGCCCGGACCGTCGAGCGCCGCGCGACCCGCTACGGGCAGCCGGGCAAGACGTTCGCGATCGGCCTCGGCTGCGAGCTGCGGCACGCCCACCGGACCGTCTACGCGGACGGCCTGAACATCGAATCCGATGCCGCGGCAACCCCTATCGGTGCGGGCTGCCGGGTCTGCGAGCGAATGAACTGCCCCCAGCGGGCGTTCCCTCCGCTCGGCAAGGAACTCGACATCAACGAGCACCGCAGCTCCGTCTCGCCGTACCTGATCGCCGGGACCTGAGCGGTCACCGACCGGGGGCCGGTCCGCGGGGCGGATCCGGATCCTCAAGCCCGGCCAGGGTCCCGACCTCCGTCCAGTCGCCGCGGGCTCGGGCCGCCGGGTAGCCGGGCCACGCGAGCACGCGCACGGTCCGGTCGGCGTCGACGGCGGTGACGGCCAGGCAGTCCGCCGATTCCCAGTGCACCGCACAGTGACTCGGCGGGATCCGGCCGACGTCCGTCCACCCACCCCAGGCACCGTCCGGTTGCCGCCTGCGGTGTCGCATCAGCCCGCCCTGCAATGCCGCGACAACAACCAGACCGAGGCGCTCGTGGGTCACCGCGCACGCGCCGACGCAGTCGCTGCCAACATCGGACCGGGCGGCTGCGCGGGGCACCCCGTCGTCCACCCACACCGTCAGGTGCCCGAGGTCCCCGCCGCCGGACAGCGTGAGCAGCTCGGCGCCGCCTCTCGTCGGCGTCACCACCACCGAGCGCGCCCGCCCGAGCCGACACCAATCGGCGTCCGCCACCCGGCCCGGGTCGACGACGGCGGCGACGACCTCATCGGATGGTGTGGTGCCGACGAGCAGGACACCCCCGTCCACCGCGCAGGCGTGCACCCCCGCCGGAAAGGGTCCGCCGAGTACCGGATCCGGCCCGGACGGTGCGTGCGCGTGCAGGAGGCCGTCCGGGGAGAGGTCCAGGCGGAGCGCGCCCCCGGGGGTATCGACCGTCGTGGAGCCGGTCACCCGGGTGTCGCGGGCGTCCGGCGCCCGGCGCAGCCGGATCCGGCGAAACACCTCCGGATCCGGCATCCACGTCCCCTCCGTGACGGACACCCGGGCCAGCACGGTCCCGGTGCCATCGGCGTTTCCGGCGGGGAGGGTAATCGGGATATCCGCCTCCGGAACCACACCGCGCAGCCCCGAGGCGACCGGCCCCAGGTCCGGGTGCAGGTCGACCCGCTCCCGGGACGCTCCGCCGTCGACCGCGATCCCGTCCCGCCCGATCCACAGGTGCCGGGGCGCCTTGGGAATGGTCACCTCGACCCCCCACCCGGCCGGCGCCCCGTTGGAGCGGACGGACACCTCCCGGACGCCGGTGTGCACGGTCCCGATGTACCGCGCCATGCCGCCCTCCGGGAGGATCCGGACCGTGTGCTCGGTGTCCTGATCCAGTCCCTCGAACCGCACCTGGTGCACGGTGCCCGCCTCGGTGCCTGCGAACCCGTGCTCGCGTCCCGCGGAGACGACCTCCACCCAGCAGGCCACCGGAACTGCGGTGCGCCAGCGCAGGTACACCAGGTCGGCACGGACGGCGACCCGGCTGATGTCGATCCGCTGCGCCGGTGTCACCGGGACCTGCGCCGACTCGAGGACCGTCGTCACCACCAGCGTCGCCAGCACCTGCCCCAGCGCCGACCGGAGCGTGAACGTGTGCGTCTGATTCAACTCGATCTCGCCGGTCACCGATCCCGACACCCCCGAGCCGAGCGCGACCTCGGGACCGCCGTCGATCCGCCGGGTGACCCGGCCCGGTGCCAGCGAAGCCGTGCTCCACCCGACCGTGACCTGCTTCGGTTCCCGCACGCCGCTCGCGGTGAACACGACGGGATTCTCGGCGGGGTCGATCGACAGCGTCGCCATCCGTTCCTTCCACGCACCGCGTCGGGTCACGACGCGCGCTCCACAGTGTTGGCGATCGCCGACCCGCGGTCAACAACACCCGGTCGGCCGCGCCGCCGTCCCCGCCCGGTGCCCCCCCCCGGCCGAGGAGGCGAACCGACCGCCCGTGTCCGGTTCGGCAGGAGAGGTGTCGATGTTGGTCCGGGCGGGCCGGATCCGGTGCTACGTTGCCTACCGGATGGTGGAAATCACCGGAAGCGACGGGGCGGAGGGCCGTGATGCCGCGAGACCTGCTGGACGCGCGGCTGTCCGGACGCCGGATCATCGTGACCGGCGCGGCCCGCAGCATCGGCGCCGCCCTCGCGCGACGACTGCACCGCGGCGGGGCCCGGGTCGCGCTCCTCGGACTCGAACCCGAACTGCTCGAGCAGGTCGCGGTCGCGTGCGGCCGGGCACCGTGGCGGTACTGCGATGTCCGGGACGCGGGCGCGGTCGAGACCGCCATCGGGGAGCTGGTCGCCGAGCTCGGCGGGCTCGACGTCGTGGTCGCGAATGCCGGTGTCGGTGCGCAACTTCCGATGATCGGCGGCGACACCGAGGTGATGCGGCAGACCGTTGACGTGAACCTGATGGGGACCTACCACACGCTGCGGGCGGCGGGTGAGCACCTCGGTCATCCCGGCGGTTACGCGTTGATCGTCACCTCCGGCGCCGCTGCCGTCCACCTGCCGTTGATCGGCGCCTACAGCGCCACCGCCGCCGCGGTGGAGGCGCTCGGCAACACGCTGCGGGTGGAGATGCGGCACCTCGGCGCCCGGGTGGGTGTCGGCTATCTCGGGGAGATCGACACCGAAATGATCAGCATCGGGTTCGACAGCGCCGCCGCGGACAAGATCCGGTGGTCGGGCATGTTCACCGCGGTGTCACCGCTGGAGACCGCGGTGTCCGCATTGGAAAGGGGAATTGTGTTGCGCCGCCGACGGATCTATGCACCGGGGTGGGTGGCCGGCCTGGTACACCTGCGCGTGCCCGCCCAGCGAGTGATCGACCTTCGCCGCCAGCCGAGAATGGCTGCGGCACTGTCGATCGCCCGCACCGAGCGGGCCCGGTTCACCACCGATCTCCCGGAGCGCACCCGGTGACCGCGCGGATCGCCCCCGGACGGCTACGCAGACTCGGTCCGCTGAACTGGATGGTGTGGCGGGTGGTCTCGCTCGCGTCGCGCACACCGGACGCCCAGGTGTTCAGCACCCTCGGCCGGGCCGGGGGCACCTACCGCGGGTGGCTGCACTTCGCGGGGACGGTGCTGCGCCCTGGCGGCCGGATCTCCCGCCACGAAACGGAACTGGTGATCCTGCGGATCGCCCACCTGCGCGGCTGCGACTACGAGATGGACCATCACATCCGGCTCGGGCGGCGCGCGGGCGTCACCGCCGAACTCCTCGCGCGGGTCCTGGTCGGCCCGGACGCGGACGGCTGGAGCGCCCGGCACCGCGCGATGCTCGTCGCGGTCGACGAGTTGGTCGCGACGAGGAACATCGCCGACAACGCCTGGGCGGCGCTGGCGGAGCACCTCGACGACCGGGGGATGATCGAGTTCGTCCTCCTCGTCGGCCAGTACGACATGCTCGCGACCACCATCGACACCCTGCGGATCGAGCGGGACACCTTCCACTGACTCCGGACGGGCGTACCGAGTGGTGCTCACACCGGATGCCTCCGGGGCAAGCCGGTGTGAGGATGCCAACGGATCCGGCCAGTGGGTTGGCGGCGCCGATGCGAACGCGGCTACCGTGGCTTCTTTCGGCCGTGACAGTCGTCCGCGCCACCGATCGGTAGGAACTCTTCGATGTCCACTGAGGTTCAGGACACCTCGCGCCCGGCCGCGGCCCCACACGAGAACCCCAATCACGACCGCCGCTGGCTGGTGCTGTGCATCGTGGCGCTCGCCCAGCTGACGGTGGTGCTCGACAGCACCATCGTGTCGATCGCCCTTCCCGAGGCGCAGCACGCACTCGGCATCTCCGACTCCGACCGACACTGGGTGGTCACCGCGTACGCGCTCGCGTTCGGCGCGTTGCTGCTTCTCGGCGGCCGGATTGCCGACTTCTGGGGCCGGAAGCGCTCGTTCATGGTCGGTATGATCGGGTTCGCGGTCGCATCCGCGATCGGCGGCATCGCGCAGAACGGCATCCAACTGTTCGCCGCCCGCGCCGGCCAGGGCGTGTTCGCCGCGCTGCTCGCGCCGGCAGCGCTGGCGATCCTGACCACCACCTTCATCGGGGAGAAGGAGCGGGCCAAGGCCTTTGCCGTGTTCGGCGCGATCTCCGGCGGCGGCGCCGCAATCGGCCTGCTTCTCGGCGGCCTGCTCACCCAGTACGTCGACTGGCGCTGGTGCCTGCTGGTGAACGTCCCGATCGCGATCTTCGCGCTCGCCGTCACCGCGCCGATCGTGCGGGAGACGAAGGCGCACGGCGACACCCGCTACGACCTGCCCGGCACCGTCCTGGTCGCGGTCGGGCTCGGCTCCCTCGTCTACGGGTTCACCCAGGCCGAGAAGCACGGCTGGTCCTCGTCGCAGACAATCGGCTTCATCGCGCTCGGGCTGGTGGCGCTCGTGGTGTTTGTGGTCGTCGAGAAGCGGTCCGCGAATCCGCTGCTGCCGATGTCGGTTCCGTGGCACCGCAATCGCGGGCCCAGCTTCCTCGCCTCGGTGATGGTCGGCGCTGCGCTGCTCGGCGGCACCCTGTACCTGACGTTCTACCTGCAGATCGTGCTCGGCTACAGCCCGTTCGTCTCCGGTGTTGCGTCGCTGCCGCTGTCGGTCGCCATCACGATCGCGGCGGCAGTCGCGGCGCAGCTGAGTACCGGGGTCGGCCCGAAGCTTCCGATGACGACGGGCCCCGTCGTCGCGGCCGCCGGGTTGCTGCTGCTCTCCCGGATCGAGGTGCACAGCTCGTACTGGACCGCGGTGCTGCCGGGACTGCTGGTCCTGGGGGCCGGTCTCGGCCTGCTGATGGTCCCGATGCAGAACCTGGCCCTGGTCGGGGTCCGTGACCACGACGCGGGCGCGGCGAGCGCACTCGTCAACGCCACCATGCAGATCGGTGGGGCGCTCGGGACCGCCCTGTTCACCACGATCTACGTGTCCGCGAAGACCGTGTTCGCGGCGGACTCCCCGGCGTCCACCGATCCCGGCGCGCTGCGGGAGGTCGCCCTCGGCGCCGAGGTCGCCGGGTACAGCCAGGTGTTCGTCTGGGCCGCGGCGCTCCTGCTGGTCATCGCGCCGATCGTGGCGATCCTGGTGCGTGCCACGAAGTCCGACCTGCCCGACACGGCTCCGGTCGGGGTGCACTAAGTCGCGTCGCCTTCCGTGCGGTGATCGCGGCGCGCACACCCGACCACGAGGTTGACGCCCGCGATCGGCGGTGTCCCCGGACGTGCGCCATCCGTGACACACCGCGCGCCCGCGGCGCCCGCCTACGCCGTCCGGTACGCCACCCAGCCGCCGTGGTCGGTGATGTCGGTGGCGCCGTCGACGGCATCGTGGGTGCAGCCGAACCCGACGACGCTGCGGCCGTCGGACAGTTCGACCGCGGTCAGCGTCATCGGCGCGGGCAGCGCCGCGAGGAAGCGGCCGAGTCCGGCGTGCGACACCCGGAACACCTCCCCGACGATCGGTGATCCGAGGCCGGCGCCGCGACGCACCAGTCCCGGTTTCGGCGGGACCGTGTCCAGCGCGTACAGCCGGTAGGCGTCGGTGGTGACCGTCTCCCCCTCGAACCGGGCGCCGATCTCCTCGAGCTGGAAGTGCAGTGCCTGCCCCCGCAGATGCGCACCGAACACCGCGAGCTCCGCGCCGCCCTCGACGAGCGTCGGGGCGTCTACCGCGGCGAGCCGGGCGGCCAGGTCGACCGCCACCTGATCGCCGAAGGCGGGCACCACGACCATCACCCCGAACGGATTTCCCTGCGCGGTCGGCGTTCCCGGCACCGCGACCGCAGCCATGTCGAGCAGGTTGCAGAAGTTGGTGTACGTCCCCATCCGCCGATTGATCGCGATCGGGTCGGCCTGAACCGCGGCGATGGTGGGGTGCTCGGTGGTGGTCGGCAACAGCAGGGCATCGCACCCGGCGAGGGTCGCCGCCGCGGTCGCCTTGGCCCGCACCAGCGCGTCCTGGTCCGCGACCAGCTCGTGTGCCGCAGGCGTTTTCGCGGCGGCAACGATGGCGGCGACGGTGGGATCCGCCCCGGCGGGTCCGGCCCCGAGGAAGGTCCCGATCGCCGCGTATCGCTCGGCGACGACGGCGCCGTCGTAGAGCAGGCGGGCCGCCTCGAGCAACCCGGAGATGTCGACGGAGCGGGTCTCCACGCCGGTGGCCTCCAGCCCGGCGACGGTGGCAGAGAAGGCGGCGAGGTACTCGGGGCACAGGTCGGCGAGATCCTCGATCCGCGGCACCGCGACGACCGGCGCGGCGGGAGCGGCAAGGCGCACATCGGCGGGCCACACCCGGCTGCGGGGATCCCGTGGCTCTGCTCCCACCATGATGCGGGCTGCGGTGGCCGCACCGCCCAGGTCCGGGGCGAGGACGGTGAGGCAGTCGTAGTCGATGCAGGCGGGCACCACACCGTGCGTGGGGATCACCCCGAGCGTCAGCTTCAGCCCGACGATGCCGTGCAGCGCGGCGGGCACCCGGCCCGATCCCGCGGTGTCGGTGCCGATCCCGATGTCGGCGATGCCGAGCGCGACCGCGACCGCGGACCCCGAGCTCGACCCCCCGGAGACGCGGTCGGGGTCCCAGCCGCACCGCACCGCGCCGTACGGACTGCGGGTGCCGACCAGCCCGGTCGCGAACTGGTCCAGGTTGGTCTTGCCGAGCACCACCGCGCCCTGCGCGACCAGTCGCGCCACACCGCTCGCGGTGACCGTTGCCGGATAGGAGAAGTCGGGGCACGCCGCGGTGGTCGGCAGCCCGGCGACGTCGACGTTGTCCTTGACCGCGAGGAGCAGCCCCGCGAGCGGAAGCCGCTCCCCCGCGGCCACCCGTGCCTCAACGTCACGCGCGTCGGCGAGCACGTCCTCCTTCTCCCGCAGGGTGATCCACACCTCGGGTCGATGGACCTCGGCGATCCGGAGGAACGCTCGCTCGACCCGGTCGGTGGGCGTGGGGGCGTCGCTGACCGGAGTCGTGACCGTGCTCATGTTCATGCGGCTCCCATCACGACGAGCGGGGTACCGGGCTGCACCTTCGCGCCCGGTTCGACGAGTACCTCAAGGACCCGGCCTGCGCGCGGGAACGTCACGGGCATCTCGAGTTTCATCGCTTCGAGAATCACCGCGTCCTGGCCGGACTCGACGGTGTGCCCCGGCTCGACCTCGACCCGCCACACGGTGCCCACCATCGGGGCCTCGACCGCGATCGCCCCCGGCGGCAGCACGATCTCGGTGGGAAGCTCCGGCTCGGGCGCCGCTGCCTCGACGCGGTCGAACTCCCCGGACTCGTGCCAGGCCCGCTTCTCCGCATCGAACGCCACGGACTGACGGGCATTGAACGCGGCGATGGAGTCTGCATTGTCCGCGAGGAAACGGAGATGATCGGCGAGCGCGAAGGTGCCGTCGGTGATCTCGGCGTTGAATCGGCCCGCGCGCGCCTGCGCCCGATACTCCGTCAGCTGGTCGGGGGTGACCGGTTCCCAGACGATCCGGTCGAAGAACCGGAACAGCCACGGCTTGCCCTGCTCGAACGGCCCCTGCTGACGGTATCCGGACCAGATCGGCACGGTCCGTCCGACCAGTTGATAGCCGCCGGGCGATTCCATCCCGTAGACGCAGAGGTACTTGCCGCCGATCCCGACCGCGTCGGACGGAGTCCAGGTGCGGGCCGGGTTGTACTTGGTGGTGGCCAGCCGATGCCGAGGATCGAGCGGAACCGCGAGCGGCGCACCGAGATACACGTCACCGAGCCCAAGCACCAGGTACTCGGCGTCGAAGACGGCGTCCCGCACCTCGTCGACCGAGTCGAGACCGTTGATCCGCCGGATGAACTCGATGTTCGACGGCAGCCACGGCGCGGTGTCGCGGACGCCGGCGCGGTACCGGTCGATCGCCTCGGCGATCGACGGGTCGTCAAACGAGAGCGGCAACCGGACGGTGCGACTGGGTACCACCAGGTCCGCGGTCGCGGGCAGCAGGTCCTCGATGTCCTGGAGCACGTCGAGCAGGCGGCCCGCGGGCAGCAGGTCGGGGTCAAAATGCAGGTGCAGGGACCGCACCCCGGGCGTGACATCGATCAGCCCGCGAAGCCTGCGCTCGGCGAGCGCCTCGGATAGCGCGTGCACCCGCATCCGCAGCCCCAGGCCGAGTTCCATTGCGCCGTACTCAATCAGAATGTTGTCGTCACCGCCGCGCAGGTAGGCCACCGCGGGGCGGTCCAGGATCGCGTCGCGGCGCCCGAGAATGCCGCCGTCGGAGGTGCATGATCGGGCATCGGACGGTGGAAGAGTCGCCGCCCGAAGCAAATTCGATGAGCGCAGCCGCGCGGCCGCGGCATCGGTGACCGGGACGAACCGCACCGCGTCGCCGGGCCGGATCTGCCCCAGCTTCCAGCGGTGCGCGCTGGTGACGGTCAGCGGGCAGGCGAAACCGCCGAGGCTGGGCCCGTCCGGGCCGAGCAGGATCGGGGTATCGCCGGACACGTTCAGCGCGCCGACGCTGTACGGGTTGTCGTGCAGATTCGACGGATGCAGGCCTGCGTCGCCGCCGTCGGTGCGTGACCAGCGCGGCTTCGGGCCCTCCAGCCGGATGCCGGTCCGGTTAGCGTGCGCCGCCACCATCCAGGTGGTGTCGTAAAACTGCGCCATGTCCTCGGCCGTGAAGTACGACGGGGACGGCTGCGGGCCCTCCGTCACCGCGAGATGCCAAGTGTGCGCGAACACCGGACGGTCGGCGGCCGGGACCGGCGCGGGAGCGGTACCGCCGTCTGCCTGCCCCAGACTCAGCACATCCCCGGTGGCAAGGGCGCGTCCGGTCGGCCCGCCGAAGCCGCCGAGAGTGAACGTCGATGCGCTGCCGAGGTAGGTCGGCGCGGCCACCCCGCCGCGGATCGCGAGATAGGTGCGCAGTCCGTCATCCTCGGGACCGCCGATGTCGAGCACACCCCCGGCCGGGACCGTCACCGGTTCCCACATCGGCACCGGTGCCCCGTTCACGGTGACCGGCGCAGGCGCGCCGCCAACACACACCACCGTCTGCTCCGCGAACTCCAACCGCGGTCCCTGCAGGGTGCATTCGAGCCCGGCGGCGTCGGCGGCGTTGCCGACCGCGGCGGTGACGAGCGTGAACGACAGATCGTCCATCGGGCCGGACGGGGGGATCCCGACCTCCCAATAGCCGAGCCGGCCGGGGTGGTCCTGGACGGTCGTCATCGTCCCGGCCCGGAGCACGTCGACGCGAGCGCCGCCGACCGTCAGGTCGGCAAGGGTTCCGGTGGTGTGGTCACCCGCCAGCACCGCAGGCAGTTCCGAGATCGCTCGTAGGTGTGTCAGATTCGTGGCAATGCCGTACAGCGCGGTCTCGTCGAGGGCCGCGCCGAGCGCCGTGAAGGCGGCCGCCCTGGTGCCCGCGGAGGTGATCACCTTGGCGATCATCGGATCGTAGTGCTCACTGACCTCGGTGCCGGTCTCCACCCAGGTCTCCACCCGGGTGTGGGCGGGGAACTCGACACCGGTCAGCAGGCCAGCGGACGGCCGGTAGCCACGGCCCGGATCCTCCGCGTACACGCGAGCCTCGACGGCATGGCCGCGGATCGCGGGCCCGGTGTCGGGCAGCGCGTCCAGCATCGACGAGTCGCCGCCCGCCAGTCGCAGCATCCAGTCGACGAGGTCGACGCCGGTCACCTCCTCGGTCACCGGGTGCTCGACCTGCAACCGGGTGTTCATCTCCAGGAACGACGCCGCACCGCGGTCCACGTCGTAGACGAACTCAACGGTGCCCGCCGACCGGTAGCCGACCGACGACGCCAGCGCCCGTGACGACGAGAGCATCTGCTCGACAACCGAATCCGACAGCCCGACGGCGGGGGCCTCCTCGATGACCTTCTGGTTGCGGCGCTGAAGCGAGCAGTCCCTGGTCCCGAGGCTCAGGGTGCGGCCGACGCCGTCACCGAACACCTGGACCTCGACGTGCCTGGCCCTGGCGACGAACCGTTCGAGGAACACCCCGGATGAGGAGAAGTTCGCGGCGGCGAGCCGCTGCACCCGGTCATAGGCGCCGCGGAGGTCCGCCGCGTCGACGCAGGCCTGCATCCCGATGCCGCCGCCGCCACCGACGGCCTTAAGCATCACCGGGTAGCCGATCTCCTCGGCCGCGGCGACCGCGTCGGCGACGGTGTCGAGCAGGCCGCTGCCCGCGACCAACGGCACCCCGACGGCACGGGCCGCCTCCCGTGCGGAGTGCTTGTTGCCGAACACCCGCAGCTGCTGCGGGGTCGGACCGACGAAGGCGATCCCGGCGGCCTCGACGGCCGCGGCGAACTCGTCGTTCTCCGAAAGAAATCCGTAGCCCGGATGAATCGCGCCCGCTCCCGACGTGTACGCGGCCTCGATCACCGCATCCGCACGCAGGTACGACTGGGCGGCGGGCGCCGGACCGAGGCGCACCGCAACGTCCGCCATCTCGACGTGGGCGGCCGACGCGTCCGCATCGGAGTACACCGCGACCGTCTTGAGTCCGAGCAGATGCGCAGACCGCATGATGCGGCAGGCGATCTCACCTCGATTTGCGACGAGGAGGGTGTCGAACGAGAGGGTGGTCATTGTCTTTCCGCCTTTCGTGGGGCACGTCCCGGTCAGTCGCGGACGGCGCTGGCCATCCGCGCCATTGCGCGCGCCTGCTGGGCGCGGTCGATGACGACCGCGCGGGATTCGTCGATGTGGGAGAGCAGGGCGTCGTGCGCCCGCTGCAGTTGTCCGTCGAGGATCAGTTCGGCGACCGTGATGTGTTCGGAGACGGTCGCGCTCATCCGATCCGGGGTCAGGTAGTCGAACATCCGCACCGGGCGCACCCGCGCGTTCACGCCGGCCAGTGCGTCGCTGAGCGCCCGGTTGCCCGCCGCGGCGAGCAGGGTGGTGTGGAATCGTTCGTCGAGGGCGACGAAGCCGGCGTCCGGTTCCGGGGTCTCGTCTCGCAGCGCGTACCACCGCGCCAGCTCGGGACCGAGAACCTCCGGGTCGTGCCGATCGCCGGAACCGTCGAGGATCCGGCGAATACCCCGGACCTCCAGGGTGATCCGCAGCTCGTACAGGTCCGCAAGGTCCTCGAGCCGCGGCCGGTACGGGAACAGGCCCCGCACGTCACGTTGGACGAGGCCGTCCGCCTGCAGCCGGAGCAGGGCCTCGCGGACCGGGGTCCGCGAGACGCCGTACATCTCGGCGAGTCGTTCCTCGCTGAGCCGCTCGGCCGGGCCGATCCGCCCGCTCATCAGGTCGGCGCGCAGTGCGCGATAGACCTGCTCGCGTCGGGAACCGGTCGGTCCGGCCTCGGATGTCGCCGCCACGGTCAGATCGCCATCGCGGCGCGGACCGCGTCGCCGGAATCGGCGCCACCCCGCCCGGTGGAGGTGACGTGGCCCGCGGCGAGGACGCTGTAGTGCTGCGCCGCCTGCAGGGCAAAGCCGATGTGCTGCTCGACGAGCAGCACGCTCAGGTCCCCGCGCCGGGTCAGGTCGATGACGGTGCGTTCGATCTCCGCGACGACGTTGGGCTGAATGCCCTCCGTCGGTTCGTCCAGAATCAGCACCCGAGGCTCGGTGATCAGCGCCCTGGCGATCGCGAGTTGCTGACGTTGCCCCCCGGAGAGCAGGCCCGCGCGGCGGTCGAGCAGGCCGGCCAACGCCGGGAACAGGTCCAGTGCCTCCGCGATCAGTGCCCGCCCCCGTCTGCGGCCGTCGGCGACGACCTGCAGATTCTCGGCACAGGTCAGCTGGCCGAAGGACTGCTGCCCCTGCGGCACGTAGGCGAGTCCCCGTGCAACGCGGGCGCTTGGCCGCAGTCCGGTGATGTCCTCGCCGCCGAGCAGGATCCTCCCGGCCGACGCCTTGACCAGCCCGACGGCCGCCCGCAGCAGCGTGGTCTTGCCTGCCCCGTTGTGCCCCAGCACCGCGGCGACCCCACCCTCCGGGACCGTAAGCGACACTCCGTGCACGACCTCGGTGCGGCCGTATCCGGCACGGACATCGACGAATTCGAGCATCTCACTCCCCCTTCTCATGGTGTGCGGCGCCGAGGTAGACCGCCTGCACCTTCGGGTCCGCCTGCACCTGCGCGACGGTCCCCTCGGACAGCACCTTCCCGGCAGCGAGCACGGTCACCGAGGTCGCGAACGAGCGCATGAAGTCCATGTCGTGTTCGACGACGACGACGGTCCGCGCACCACCGATGCGGCGCAGCAGCTGTCCGGTCTCCTCGCGTTCCTCGAGGCTCATGCCCGCGACGGGCTCGTCGAGCAGCAGTACGTCGGCGTTCTGGACGAGCAGCATCCCGATCTCGAGCCACTGCTTCTGCCCGTGGGCGAGGATCCCGGCGGGGGTGTCGCGTTGCGCGGTCAGCCCGATCGTCTCGAGCGCCTCCTCGACCTCCGGAAGCACCTGCCCGCGGCGGCGCAGCAGGGTCCAGGCGGACCGCCGGGCACCCGCCGCGATGTCGAGGTTCTGTAGCACCGACAGGTCCTCGAACACGCTCGCGGTCTGGAAGGTGCGGCCGACCCCGAGCCGGGCGATGTGGTGCACCTTCTTTCCGATCAGTTCGACCCCGGACTTGGTCGCCGACCCGGTCGCCGGGACCAACCCGGTGATCGCGTCGACCAGGGTGGTCTTGCCCGCGCCGTTGGGGCCGATCAGGAACCGCAGGTCGCCCTGCAGCAGCGTCAGGTCCACCCCGTCGACGGCGGTGAACCCGTCGAAGGTGACGGTGAGTCCGCGCACCTCGAGGTACTCGCTGGACATGCCCGCGTTGCCACCGGGCTCGGGAGTCCGTGCTTCGGACAGGATCTCGGTCATGACGGCACCTTCACGGGTTCGGGCATCGCCGCGGGGGCGGGTGCGTCGGGCTCGGCCGAGGGTGGATCGACGCGCCGGCGCCGCAGCAGCGTTGCCAGGCCGGCGACACCGGCCGGGAAGAATCCGACGACCACGATGAACAGCAGTCCCTGCGCGTACGTCCAGCCGGACGGGAACGACTCGGAGAACACGGACTGCGCCAACGCGACCCCGATCGCGCCGAGCACCGGGCCGAGCAGGGTGCCGCGGCCGCCGATCGCGACGCCGATCAGAAACGCCAGCGACGGAACGATTCCGACGTCCGCCGGGGAGATGATCCCGACGATCGGTACGAACAGCGCACCCGCGATGCCCGCGAGGAACGCGGCGACCACGTAGGCGACGAGTTTGATGTTGGCCGGGTCGTAGCCGAGGAACCGGACCCGCTCCTCCTGGTCCCGCACCGCGACGAGGAGTTCCCCGTAGCGCGAGCGCATCAGCTGCCGGATCAACGCAACCGACAGCAGCAGCACTCCTGCGGCGATGAAGAACAGCATTCGCTTGTTCACCGGGTCGGCGAGGTTGAACCCGAAGAAGGTGCGAAACCGGTTGAGCCCGTTGCTGCCTCCGATGGATTGCTGCCCGATCAGCAGGATCGCGAATGCCGCGGCGAGAGCCTGGGACAGGATCGCGAAGTAGGCGCCCTTGACCCGGCGTTTGAACACCCCGAGGCCGAGCACCAGCGCCACCAACCCCGGTAGCACCAGCACCGCGAGAATCGCGACGATCGGCGATGCGAACGGCTGCCAGTAGCCGGGCAGCTCGGTGATGCCCGCGATCCGCATGAAGTCCGGCACATCCTGACCCGTCAGCTGCGCGTCCGCGATCTTCAGGTGCATCGCCATCGCGTATGCACCGATGCCAAAGAACACGCCCTGACCGAGGGTGAGCATTCCACCGCGGCCCCAGGCCAATCCGATTCCGGCGGCGACGATCGCGAAACACAGGAACTTGCCGAGCAGGCCGAGCCGGAAGTCGGACAGGACCGCGGGCGCCACCGCGAACAGCAGCACCGCCGCGACCGCGAAACCGCCCCACACCCGCAGCCGGGGATGTGTCAGGACACTCATACCAGGCTCCTCGTCTTGACGGCGAACAGGCCTTGGGGGCGGACCTGCAGGAAGATCACGATGACGACGAAGACGATCACCTTCGCGATCGAGGCGGTCGTCGAGTACTCGACGAACGAGTTCAGGATCCCGAGGGCGAACGCGGCGATCACCGCCCCCTTCATCTGTCCGAGCCCACCGACGACCACGACCAGGAACGCGTCGATCAGGTAGCTCTGCCCGATCGTCGGGCTGGTCGACCCGATCAGAGTGAGGGCAACGCCGGCGACACCCGCAAGCCCGGACCCGATGAAGAAGGTGGTGACATCGGTGCGGCGCGAGGAGATTCCGCTGGTCTCGGCGAGATCCCGGTTCTGCACCACGGCGCGGATCCGACGTCCCATCGCCGACCGTTTGAGGGCAACCGCGACGGCGGCGACCGCGACCACCGCGAGCACCAGGATGAAGATCCGGGTCTTCGGCACCACCGCGCCGAGGATCTCCACGCCACCCGAGAGCCACGGCGGCGCAACAACGTTCACCGCCGGTGCCCCGAAGATGTCGCGCGCCAGCTGCTGCAGCACCAGACCGACACCGAACGTCACCAGCAGGGTGTCGAGCGGCCGGTGGTACATCCGCTGAACCAGCGTCACCTCCAGCAGCACACCCATCAGACCGCCGACGACGAAGCCGACAAGCAGGGACACCAGCAGGGACCCGGTCGCGCTCGAGATCACCTGCTGCACGACGTATGCCGTGTAGCTACCCGCCATGATGAACTCGCCGTGGGCCATGTTGATCACGCCCATCTGGCCGAACGTCAACGACAGTCCCAGCGCGGCCAGCAACAGGATCGACCCGATGCTCAGGCCCGTGAACAACTGCCCGATCACGACGTCCACGTGCGTACCTCCTCCCTCACCGATCGGTTTCGTCGCGTCGTCTACTGCTTCGCCATGCCCTCGGCCCACGGGTAGGACTCGAGGTACGGGTCGGGCACGATCGGCTGACCGGAGTCCCAGATGGTGTGGATCAGTCCGTCACCGCGGATCTCGCCGATCCGGGCGGTCTTGGTGATGTGGTGGTTGGAGCCGTCGATGGTGACGGTGCCCTCTGGGGCGGCGAAGCTGACGCCGTCGGCGTTGGCCTGGATGTCCGCGACCGCGAACGAGTTCGCCTTCTCGACGGTGTTCTTCCACAGGTAGACCGAGGTGTACGCGGCCTCCATCGGGTCGGAGGTGGGCTTGTCCTGGCCGTACTTCGCCTTGTACGCCGCGACGAACGCCGTGTTCTCCGGGCTGTCAACGGTCTGGTAGTAGTTCCACGCCGTCAACTGGCCCTCGACGTTCGCCACCCCGATGCCGCCGATCTCCTCCTCGGCGATCGAGACGGACACCACCGGCATCTGCTGCGGGGTGAGGCCGACGTTCTTGTACTCGCGGAAGAACGCGACGTTGGAGTCGCCGTTGAGGGTGTTGAAGACGGCGTCCGCGTCGGCGGTGCGAACCTTGTTGACGATGGTGGAGAAGTCGGTGGAGCCGAGCGGCGTGTAGTCCTCGCCCTTGACCTCCATGCCGTTGGCCGCGGCGTAGGCCTTGATGATCCGGTTCGCGGTCTGCGGGAAGACGTAGTCGCTGCCGACCAGGTAGAGGGACGTGACGCCCTTCTCCTTGAGGTAGTCGAGCGCCGGGATGATCTGCTGGTTGGTGGTGGCACCGGTGTAGAAGATGTTCTTCGAGTCCTCGAGGCCCTCGTACTGCACCGGGTAGTACAGCAGCGCGTTGCGGTCCTCGAACACCGGCAGCATCGCCTTGCGGCTCGATGACGTCCAGCCACCGAAAACCGCTGCGACACAGTCGCTGCTGATCAACTTCTCGGCCTTCTCCGCGAACACCGTCGGCTCGGAGGCGCCGTCCTCGCCGACGACCTGGATCTGCTTGCCGAGCACGCCGCCCGCGTTGTTGATCTGTTCGACTGCGAGCGCGATCGAATCACGCACGGTCACTTCGGAGATCGCCATCGTGCCGGACAGCGAGTTGAGTGAACCGACCTTGACGGTGTCCCCGCTGGTGTCGACGCAGGACGCGGCCGCGGAGTCGCCGGCAGCGGTGTCCGAGGCCTTGCTGCCGCATCCGGTGAGGACCAGGCCGAGGGCGGCGACGGCGGCGGGCGCGGCGAGGGCGCGCTTCGAGAGGTGACGCATGGGCGGGCCTTTCGGTCGAGGAACGTGCGGGGCGAGACGGGCCAGTGAATCCGGTATCCGGCCGCTGTATACGGCCCGGTATCCGTTGGATGCAGACAGTAGGCGGAAGTTGTTGCGCCGGAATGTCTGTCGGTCACCAGCTGGTTTCGCACGTTGCGTCGACGTGAAGATGCCCTCACTCCCCCGATCGGGAGTGGTGAGAAACGGCGAAGGGCGCCCGACCGGAATGGTCG
>NZ_JBHXNB010000005.1:217233-241009 GCF_042720095.1 Rhodococcus sp. NPDC058505 | reverse complement strand
AGCCAGGATCAAACTCTCCGTTGAAGACTCTAGATTTCACCAACCGAAGCCGGCTAATCAGTCATAGACATCGAGTCAAATCACTAGCAAAAAAACTCAAACTAGCATTCAAACACTGACCCTCCCCGACGGAAGAAGGAGAGAGCCAGCAATACCCACCCCACACAAATGATGGGGCGGAGTACCAAAAAATTGGCACTGACATTCATCGGCACACTGTTGAGTTCTCAAAGAACACGCACACACCATCAACACCCACCAAGTGGGCCTCTCCGGGGCAACTGTTCCAACCTAACCCATCGCAGCGACCCGACCAAAATCGGGCAACCCGCCATCGGAAAGGCGATCGAGGACCGACAGTATCACCTGTCGACAACCTCTGGATTGGCCAGGCGCCTTCGTCCAACCTCGTGTCCCGCACCTCTCGGTCCGGGTCGGTGTCCGTGTCGCTCTGACTCGACAAAAGTTACGTGACTGATCGGCAGTCCGCAAATCGCCTGGTCACAGCCATGCAGAGCGCGATTGCCGCTGGTCGGGTCGGCCGCGGGACGAGATTCGCCGGTATTCAGTGGTGGGCGTCACCATGAACGTGGGTCGTGCGCCGTCCCGTCGAGAGGAGAACCATGTCCGAGTGGCACCGCGTCAGCCCGGTAGCGAACGGGATCTGGAGCATCACCGAGCCCGGGCACGTCACGATGTGGCTGATAGTCGGATCGGAACGTGCGTTGCTGTTCGACACCGGAATGGGATTCATGCCCCTTCGGCCGTTGATCGAGCGGATCACCCCAGTCCCGATCCTGGTTGTCGCGTCACACCACCACTTCGATCACATCGGTGGGAACCACGAGTTCGACCGGGTGGTTGCGCACTCGCTCGGCGCCGCACACTGGACATCGGCGGTCTCCTCTCACGATCTGGCCGGGTATCTCGCGCACACCGACCGCATGCTGCGCGCCGCGGCGGCGGTAAGAGCGGTCGACCGTGACTACCTGCATCTGATGGACGTGGACAGCGACCCCGCGCCGTTGCCGAGCAGCGTCGACCTCACGACCTGGAGTATTCGTCCGCGGCACCCGGATGCGACCGTCGCGGACGGCGACACGTTCGATCTCGGCGACCGGGTGGTCCGGGTTCTCCACACTCCTGGTCACACCCCCGACAGCATCTGCCTGCACGATTCGGCGACCGGAGTCCTCTTCGCGGGCGACACCGTCAGCTCCGGCCCGATCTATGCCCACGAGCAGGACTCGAGCCTCGTCGACTTCGCAGCGAGCACCGCACGGCTCGCCGCGATGAAGGACGAGGTCTCCCTCGTCGCGATGAACCACTTCGGTCGGGTGATCGCGCCCCCGCATCTCCTGCAGTCCGTCGCGGACGCCTTCGACCGACTCGCTGCGAGCCGAGTTCGGGCCCGCCGCACCCTCGACGTCGAGGGATCTCCGGTCGACGAGGTGCCGTTCGATCATTTCTCGATCTACGTGCCACCCGACGTGACGCCGCAATGATCACGTTAAAATTGACCGTGGAGCGCCGGGAAGTCTGGTCGGCACAGCTGACGCATGCCCTCGACCGGGAGAGACCTTGATTCAAAAATTGCGCTCCGAACTGTCGCGATACCTCCGCACCGAAACGGTGGGCGGCTCCATCCTGCTGGCTGCCGCGGCACTCGCGCTGATCCTGGCCAACTCCCCGTGGGCGGACGCCTACACCGGACTCCGTGACCTCCAGGTCGGCCCGAGCGCGCTGCACCTGAACCTCACGATCGGGGCGTGGGCGCAGGACGGCCTGCTCGCCGTCTTCTTCTTCGTCGCTGGCCTGGAGCTCAAGCGTGAACTCGTGGTCGGCGAGCTCGCCGACCGGCGAAAGGCGCTCCTGCCGATCATCGCGGCGTTCGGCGGCGTCGTCACACCCGCGCTGATCACCCTCGCGGTCGGGTGGGGGCAGCCCGGCATCGAACAGGCATGGGCCATCCCCGTCGCCACCGACATTGCCTTCGCCCTCGGCGTCCTCTCGCTGACCGGCTCCCGGATCCCGGCAGGCGCCAGGGTGTTCCTACTCAGCCTCGC
This sequence comes from Rhodococcus sp. NPDC058505, assembly GCF_042720095.1. Lineage (NCBI taxonomy): Bacteria > Bacillati > Actinomycetota > Actinomycetes > Mycobacteriales > Nocardiaceae > Rhodococcus > Rhodococcus sp. NPDC058505. The sequence goes on along the minus strand of NZ_JBHXNB010000005.1, from coordinate 238,943 downwards.
GGTCGTCGACGATCTGCTCGCCATCCTCATCATCGCGGCCGTCTTCACCACGACGATCGCGTTCGTGTGGCTACTCGGTGCCGTTGCCTGTGCGGCCGGGTACTGGTTCGCCCAGCATCGTCGGCTGACCAGTCCGTGGCTGTACGTCCCGCTTGCCCTGCTCACCTGGTACTGCATGCACGAGGCAGGTATCCACGCCACACTCGCCGGCGTCGCGCTCGGGCTCCTGACCCGGGTCCGTCCCGATCCCGGCGAAGAGGATGCGCCTGCCGTTCGCCTCGAGCATCGACTCCAGCCCTGGTCCGCGGGGGTGTGTGTACCGATCTTCGCCTTCTTCGCCGCGGGAGTGCCGGTCAACGGCGATGTCCTCGGCACGCTGCTGACCGACCGCCTGACCCTGGCCATCATCCTGGGCATGCTTCTCGGCAAGATCGTCGGAATCGGCGGGCTGTCGTGGCTGGCGGTCCGCCTCGGCATCGCCGTCAAACCGGCCGGACTCGGTTTCCGGGACATGTTCGCGCTGTCGGTACTCGGCGCGATCGGCTTCACGGTTAGCCTCCTCGTGACCGAACTCGCACTCGAGGGCACCGAGCAGGACAAGGCCAAGGTCGCGGTCCTGCTGACATCCTTGGCTGCGTCCCTGATCGGGTCGGCGCTACTGTTGCGCCGGGGACGCGTCCACCAGGCACGTGCCGCCACCGACCCGGACGACGACAACGGAGAGGCTTCGACGTGAGCATCAGCGACCGCAGCGGTAGGACCGGGGACGGGGTGCCGAACACCATCTCGTCGATCCCGCTGACCGACGTCGACGCGCACGCTCCGGGCGCCGCCAGCATCGGGAACCTGGTCAAGGACGCGACCGCGCAGGTCTCCACCCTGGTCCGGGCGGAAGTCGAACTGGCCAAGGCCGAGGTCACCGGAGAGGTGAAGAAGGGGCTGCAGGGCTCGCTGTTCTTCATCCTCGCGTTGGCCGTCCTGGTGTTCAGCGCGTTCTTCTTCTTTTTCTTCCTCGCCGAACTGCTCGACCTGTGGGTCGCCCGCTGGCTGGCCTTCCTGATCGTGTTCCTGCTGATGGTGCTGGTCACCGGCGTGCTCGCGTTGCTCGGCTACCTCCGGGTGCGCAAGCTGCGGGCGCCGGAAAAGACCATCGACTCGCTGCGGCAGGCCGCAACCGTGCTGCCGACCGCGGCCGAGGCCGGTCACGGATCCGGCGGCTATACCCCGGGCGAGTACGCGCGTCGCACCGCGCCCTGACTCGACCGGCCGTGACCTTCCCCGACCCGTCAACCGTCCGCATCGACGGTCCGTGGCGGCACTGCGACGTGCGCGCCAACGGCATCCGATTCCACGCCGTCGAGGCAGGCCCGAGCGACACGGACGCCCCGCTGGTGGTTCTGCTGCACGGGTTCGCGGACTTCTGGTGGACCTGGCGTCACCAACTGACCGCGCTCGCCGACGCCGGATACCGCACGGTCGCGCTGGACCTGCGCGGATACGGCGACACCGACAAGCCGCCCCGCGGGTACGACGGCTGGACACTCGCTGGCGACGTCGCGGGCCTGATCCGCGCCCTCGGGCACACCGACGCGGCCCTGGTCGGTCACGCCGAGGGCGGCCTGGTCTGCTGGGCGACGGCGGTCCTGCATCCGCGTCTGGTTCGATCCATCGCGCTGCTCGCGTCGCCGCACCCGATCGCGCTCAAGCGCGCGGTCATCCGGTCTCGTCCCCAGCGGTCGGCGCTGCTGCCCTCGTTCCTGGCCTGCCAGTTGCCGTGGCGACCCGAGCGTCGACTGATCCGGGATGGCGGCGCCGCGGTCGAGCAGCTGCTCCGCGACCGCACGGCGTCGACGGGGTTGATGGCCGACGGCGAGTTCGACGAGGTCGTGGCGCGGAACCGATCCGCGATCCAGATTCCCGGCGCGGCGCACTGCGGGCTCGAGTACCAGCGGTGGGCGTTCCGCAGCCAATGGCGTCCGGACGGTCGCCGGTTCATGTCCGCGATGGATCGGGTGCTGCAGATCCCGGTGCTGCAGATCCACGGCGACGCGGACCCGTACGTGCTGCGGTCGACGTTGCAGGCCGACACCCGGTGGGCTCCGCACCGACACCTGCACACCGTCCCCGGAGCCGGGCACTACCCGCAGTGGGAACGACACCAGGACGTCACCGCCGCGCTGCTCGGCGCGCTCCGCAACCGTGCGTGATTTTTACCCCGGGGAGGGTAAGAATCACGCACGGGCGGCGGAGGCGCGTCAGAGGATGCAGTTCCCGGTATCGACGGCGGCGCTGGCGTAACCGGCCTCCTCGAGCTGCCGCGACACCTCCGCCGCGGTGAGCGCGAAGCCGGTGTCGCTGTTGTCGACCGCCGCACCGAAGACGACGCCGAGCACCCGGCCCTCGTCGTCGACGAGCGGGCCTCCCGAGTTGCCCTGCCGGATCGACCCGCGCACCGTGTACACCTCGCGGGTGACGTCGGCGGCCCGGTAGATGTCCGGGCCGTTGAGGTCCAGCGTTTCCCGGATCCGCGCGGCGCTCGCCGTGAACGGACCCCCACCGGGGTAGCCGAGCACCAGGGCGTCGGCACCGGTGTCGGCGGGGTCGGGGGCGAACGGCAGCACGTCCGCGGTCAGTCCCGGCACGTCGAGGACCGCAACGTCGACCTGCGGGTCGAACAGGACCACGGTCGCGGGGAGCGGGCCGTCGAGGCTGTCCACCACCACCTGGTCGGTACCCGCGACGACGTGGGCGTTCGTCATCACCCGCTGCGGCGCGACCACGAACCCGGATCCCTCGAGCGCGCGCTGGCAGCTCGGCGCGACGCCGCGGATCCGCAGCACGCTGGGCTGTAGCCGCTGCGCCAGCGGCCCCTGCGCGATCGCGGCGTCCGGCGGATCGACGACCGCGATCGGGGTGCGCCCGAACGGTCCGATCACGTCCGGCAGGCCGGACGTGTCGAGGAGCGCGGAGAACTCGCTCGGCAGGCGCCGCATCCAGTTCGGGGCCACGTCGTCCACCTGAGTGAGCACCTTCGACCCACGGACGGCAGCCGCGACCTCGGGTTGCGAGGAGGCGGTCAGCGGGATCGCGAGCAGCCAGGCCGCGACGAGCACCGCTGCGCCCTGCAGGCCTGCTCCGACGGCACTGTCGACGGACCGGGCGACCGGGCTGTGCATGCTGCCCCTGGCCGCGCGCCCGAGCACCATGCCCGCGACCTCACCGATGATCACCAACCCGATGATCAGCAGGATCCCGATCAGCACCCGGGCGCGGCCACCGTCGACGTGCACCAGCACGTGCGGCGCGATGAGGATGCCCGCGACGGCGCCGAGGACCACCCCGAGGAAGGCCAGCGCGGACGCGACGGCGCCGTGCCGCCACCCGGAGGTCGCGGCGAGGACCGCGATCGCGAGCACGGCGAGATCGATCCAGGACGAGCCGCTCACCGCTCGTGCACCTCGGCGACGCCCGCGTCCAGTTCGGCCAGTGTGACCTCGAGGTCACGCACGTCGTTGCGGTCCCATTCGATCTCCCACCCGGAGACGGCGATCAGGCCTGCGAGCACGCCCGCCGTGAAGCCCCACACCAGGAACCCGTCGATCTGGAAGGCGGGGCCGCGGTAACCGAGCCGATGCTCGACGACGAACCGGTTGTCGGGGTCGAGCAGTGACCGGATCGGCACTCGCGCCACCCGAGCGGTCTCGGCGTGGTCGACCGGGCGGACCGGGGTCGGCCGATCCCAGTACGCGACTACCGGGGTGACGTCGAATCCCGACGGCGGAACGAAGATCCCCGGCAGGACGGCCAGCGTCCGCACCCCGGACGGGTCGAGGCCGGTCTCTTCCTCAGCCTCCCGCAGGGCGGTCGCGATCGGGCCGTCGTCCTCCGGGTCGGCCGCACCGCCGGGGAAGGCGACCTGGCCGCTGTGCTGCCGCAGGGTCGCCGCCCGCTGGGTCAGCAGCACGTCGGCGTTCTCCGGGAGTCCGCCCAGGCTGACCGGGTCGGCATCCTCCGAGCCGCCGAACAGCACCAGGACCGACGCGTCCCGCACGGTGGTGCCGCCGGGGGCCCGCCTGCGCAGCACGGGGTTGGTCGGGTCGTCGCCGCTGGGCGGCAACGTGGCGACCCGCCGCAACCACTCCGGAGCGGGATGCTGGGTCCTGGTCACGACACCACGCCCAGGTGCTCCCGGACGGCGGCCGCGATCTGATCGGCATCGTCGAACGGCTGCGGCAGCACCGCGGCGACCGTCCCGTCGGCACGGATCAGGGCGGTGACGGGCAGCACCTTCGGCGCGCCGACGGCGGCAGCGACCCGCGCCGCGCCGTCCTGCACGCCGGGCAGGTGGACTCCGTACTCCGTCAGCGCCGACAACGCATTTCCCTCCTTAGGATCCTGATGGACCGTCAGCACCGTCACCGTGTCACCGGCGCGACGCGCGTATTCGTCGAGCGCAGGAAGCTCCTTCGCGCACGGTCCACACCAGTAGGCCCACAGGTTGACCAGCGCGGGCTTCCCGGCCAGCGCAGCGCCGACGTCGACCCGGCCACCGTCGGCGAGGCAACCCAGCTCGATGCCTGCGAGTGGGCCGGAGGCGACCGTACCGGGGGCCGGGGCCGGACACGGCGGCAATGCGGCAGCCGCCCGCGGTCCGGCGAGTGCCGCGTCGGTGTCACCCGCGATCCGCTCGACCGCGGACGGCGTCGCCCCCGAGCTCATGAAGTCGGAGTGACTGCGGGTGTCCGGCTCGTCGCCGCCCCGCGGCCAGATCGCGACCACCAGGGCAGCGACAACGACGAGGGCGGCCAGGCTCCATCGCCCGGTTGTGGTGATCCGCACGTCCGACCTCACCGACCGGCCAGGTCGAGGAGATGCTCGGTCTCCGGACCCTTGACGAGGGTGGCGGCCGCGACCGGGTCGGTCGGGCCCGCGCCGTACGACGGGCAGTCCTTCGCGAGGACACACACCCCGCATGCCGGCTTCTTCGCATGGCACACCCGGCGGCCGTGGAAGATCACCCGGTGCGAGAGCAGCGTCCACTCCTTCCGGGGGATGAGCTCGCCGACCGCCCGCTCGACCTTGACGGGGTCCTCCTCCGCGGTCCACTGCCACCGCCGCACGAGCCGACCGAAGTGGGTGTCGACGGTGATTCCCGGCACATCGAAGGCGTTCCCGAGAACGACGTTCGCGGTCTTGCGCCCGAAGCCGGGCAGGCTCACCAGGTCCGCCATCGTCCCCGGCACCTCCCCGTCGAATCGCTCCACCAATGCCTGCCCGAGCCCGATGATCGAGGTCGCCTTGTTCCGATAGAAGCCGGTGCTTCGAATGTATTCCTCAAGCTCGGTCCGATCGGCGCCCGCGTAGTCCGCTGCCGTCGGGTAGCGCGCGAACAGCGCAGGCGTCACCTGGTTAACCCGCACGTCAGTGCACTGCGCGGACAGGATCGTCGCCACCGACAACTCCAGCGGCGTGCTGAAGTCGAGCTCGCAATAGACGTGCGGGAAGGCCTCCCCGAGGCGCCGGTTCATGCGGCGGGCGCGGCGCACGAGAGCAAGACGGGTCTCCTCCCGCTCCGGCCCCCCTAGCGACGCCGCCGCCCCGCGCGGAACGGGGCTCTTCGAAACAGTGGTCGACACGCCCTCGACTCTACGGATGGCACCGACAACCGATTGCGCTTCGTTTCGCTTCTGAGACATTGGCCGTGTTTACTGCCCGGTATGCAAGGTCTCGCTGTGGTGCTCTTCCCAGTGCTGCTCATGCTGTTCGCGCTGGCGATGGAGCGGGTGGAATTCCGGTTGAGCCGGCTCACGGTCCGTGAGCAGGAGGTTGAGGAGTTCCTCGACAAGGCGAGCCACGCCGAGGTCGCCACACTGGCACAGGAGGGTCTGCCGCGAGCGCTGGCCCGTTTCCACCTTCGTCGTCGGCGCGGGCTGGCCGACGACACCGACGACCTCACCGAACGCCGCGCGAGCTGAACGGCGGAGCACCACCACCACCACCGGCCGCGACGCGCAGGCGTGGCGCCCGTCACTCCTGCAGCTCGGGACGATAGACTTTCGAGCGATAGTCACCAAACAGTCGACACGTTGACCGTGTCGACATCGGCATACGGCCTCCTACCGGGCGCCGGACGCCACCCGATCTTCCGATGAAGGAGCGCACGTGGACGAGGTCCTGGCCAGAGCCGGTATCTTCCAGGGAGTCGAGCCCTCGGCGGTCGCGGCGCTGGTCAAGCAGCTGCAGCCCGTCGATTTCCCCCGTGGACACGTCATCTTCAACGAGGGCGAGCCGGGCGATCGCCTGTACATCATCGTGTCCGGCAAGATCAAGCTCGGGCGCCGCTCCCCCGACGGCCGCGAAAACCTGCTGACGATCATGGGCCCGTCCGACATGTTCGGCGAGCTGTCGATCTTCGACCCCGGACCGCGAACCTCGTCGGCGACGACCGTGACCGACGTGCGCGCGGTGAGCATGGATCGCGACGCGCTGAAGTCGTGGATCGAGCAGCGCCCCGAGATCGCCGAGCAGCTGCTGCGGGTCCTTGCCCGTCGCCTCCGCCGGACCAACAACAACCTGGCCGACCTGATCTTCACCGACGTTCCCGGTCGTGTCGCGAAGGCGCTGCTGCAGCTCGCGCAGCGGTTCGGCACCCAGGAGGGCGGCTCGCTGCGCGTCACCCACGATCTCACTCAGGAGGAGATCGCCCAGCTGGTCGGCGCCTCGCGCGAGACCGTGAACAAGGCGCTCGCCGATTTCGCCCACCGCGGCTGGATTCGGCTTGAGGGCAAGAGCGTCCTCATCTCCGACTCGGAGCGGCTGGCCCGCCGCGCGCGTTGAGCGAATCCGCTCCCCGCGCCGTGGGGGTGAGCTGGCCCCGGCCGACAACGACGAATGGCGGTCACCCGGATTTCTCCGGGTGACCGCCATTTACGTTGTCCAGGCGTCGGAGCCTACTCCGTCGGTTCGACGGGGCTCAGCGAGCCGCCCGCCGCGTTGTTCAGGAAGTCCCCGAGGACGGGAACGAGCGCCTTGACGACGCCGAACAGGTCGGTAACGGATCCCATGGTTCTCTCCTTGAAAAGTGTCTGTCGCCGACGCGCTCAGGCGTCGGTCGACGGCGGGGTGGTGGCGGCCGAACCCGAGGCAAGGCCGCCGAAGAACTTGGTGAGCGAATCGATCAGTCCGGTGAGGTTCTCGACTGAGGTCATGTGCTGGTCTCCCGTGTCTACTCGTGTTGGGTTAGGACGCCGAGCCGTCCGCGCTGACGGAATCGAGACCCTGGATGGCCTTCATCAGCGGCAGCAGCGCGAGCATGTCGAGCAGGCCGAAGCCCGCACCGTTGGCCTCGAGAAGATTCTCTGCGGATCCCATGTGTACTGCTCCTTGCTCGATCACTGTGATAGGGCGCACACCGATGGTGGCGTTGGGTAGTTTTATACCCGTAACTAAATACTCCGGGTACGAATCGGGCATTTCCTTCGCCTAAGCACCCGTCGCGTGTCAGCCCTCGACCGGTTCACCCGTCGCCAGCTGCGACTTTCACACCACCCGATGCCGGACTATGAGGGACATCACGCCACTATCGGCGCAGGTAGTCCAGCTGCACCCGCACCGACTGCTCGGCGACCGGCCACAGCTTCGGGTCCACATCGGAGTACACGTGCTCGACGACCGCGCGCACGCTCGCCCCGGCCCCGAGCACCCCGAGCGCGGACCGCACCTGATCGAGGCGATCCTCCCGATGCGCCAGGTACTGCTCCGCTACCGCCTGCAGATCGGGCAGATCCGGGCCGTGACCGGGCAGCACCGTGCGCCCGGCCCCGAGATCGATCAGCGAGCGCAACGACGCCAGATAGTCGCCGAGGTCGCCGTCGGTCGCGTCGAGGACGGTGGTCCCGCGACCCAGAATCGTGTCGCCGGTCAGCACCGACCCCTCCCCCTCGATCACGAAGGACGTCGAGTCCTTGGTGTGCCCCGGCGTGCGAAGCACCCGAATCGCGAGGCCGACCTCCTCGATCAGCTCGCCATCGGGCAGCCCCGCATCGGTGTGCCTGCGCAGCGCCTCGTCCACGGCGCGCACCGGGCTTCCGGTCATCTCCACGAATCGGTCGATGCCATCGGTGTGGTCGTGATGCCGGTGGGTGATGAGGGTCAGCGCGACCGGCCCGACCTCCGCAACCCTGCGCAGGTGATCCTCGTCCGCCTCGCCCGGATCGACGACCACGCACTCCTCGCGGCCCGGTGCGCGCAGGATCCAGGTATTGGTGCCGTCGAGCGTCATCATCCCGGGATTGCGCTCGAGCATCACCGCCGCGATCGGGGTGACCTGGCGCAGCTGCGCGTACGACGGATGTGCGAGGTCCATGGGCACACTGTACGGAGACGACGTCGGCCCGCCCACCGCAGTGCGGAGGGCGGGCCGACGAGAAACAGTGTCGGTCAGCGGACCTCGGTGTCGACTATCGGTCGGAGACCTCGACGATCAGCTCCACCTCGACGGGTGCGTCGAGCGGCAGCTCCGCGACCCCGACGGCCGACCGTGCGTGCACACCCGCGTCTCCGAACACCTCGCCGAGGAACTCGGACGCACCGTTGATCACGGCAGGCTGCCCGGTGAACCCGTCCGCGGACGCAACGAACCCGACGACCTTGACCACCCGCACCACCGAGTCGATCCCGACCAGGGAGTCGATCGCGGCCAGCGCGTTCAGCGCGCAGGTACGGGCGGCGTCCTTCGCGGTGTCCGCGTCCACCGCCCCGCCGACCTTGCCCGACACCGGCAGCGCGCCGTCGACGAACGGCAGCTGCCCGGACGTGTAGACGAGGTCACCGGTCCGGACCGCCGGCACGTACGCGGCGACGGGAGCGGCCACCGGCGGCAGCGCGATCCCGAGCTCGCCGAGCCGCGCGTTCCACTCGGCCACGACCCTCAGCCCTTCGGACGCTTGAGGTAGGCGACGTGCTGTTCACCGGTGGGGCCGGGCAGCACGGTGACCAGTTCCCAGCCGTCTCCGCCCCACTGGTCGAGGATCTGCTTGGTCGCGTGGGTGAGCAGCGGGACGGTCGCGTACTCCCAGGTTGTCAATTCACTCATGGTTGGAGAGCCTAGTCGCGCACCGATTCGCAGCCACGACTTATAGGCTCGGGGGGTGGTAGCACCTGCGAACGCACCCGCCTACGAGTGGCCGGCGAAGGCCGATAAGGCCCGGCTGCATTTCGTGTCCGGCAAGGGCGGAACTGGAAAGTCCACTGTCGCATCGGCATTGGCGTTGGCATTGGCCGCGGGCGGACGCCGCGTTCTGCTCATCGAGGTTGAGGGACGACAGGGGATCGCGCAACTCTTCGACGTCCCCCCGCTGCCGCCCGCCGAAACCAAGATCGCCACCGCGGACGGCGGTGGCGAGGTCTTCGCGCTCGCGCTCGACATCGAAACGGCCTTCCTCGAGTACCTGGACATGTTTTACAACCTGGGCTTTGCGGGCCGCGCGATGAAGCGGATGGGGGCGATCGAGTTCGCCACCACCCTGGCGCCGGGACTGCGGGACGTGCTGGTGACCGGCAAGATCAAGGAGTGCGTGATCCGCACCGACCGGAACGGGGTGCCGGTGTACGACGAGATCGTGGTCGACTCGCCGCCGACCGGCCGGATCGGCAGCTTCCTCGACGTCACGAAGGCGATGTCCGACCTGGCGAAGGGCGGCCCGGTGCACTCCCAGTCCGAGGGCGTCGTGCGGTTGCTGCATTCCGACGACACGATGGTGCACCTGGTGACGCTGCTCGAGGCGCTGCCGGTGCAGGAAACCTCGGATGCGGTGGAGGAACTCGAGGCCGCGGACCTGCGGATCGGCACCGTGATCGTGAACCGGTCCGCGACCGCGTACCTGCCGCCGGACGCGATGGCCGCCGCCGCGACCGGGACCATCGACGCCGCCGCGGTCCGCGCTGGTCTGGACGCGGCCGGGATCACGCTGTCCGACAGCGACTTCGCCGGGTTGCTCACCGAGACGATCGAGAATGCCTCCACGCTGGCCGCGCAGGATGCCAGCGCGGTCGACCTCGACAAGCTGGAGGTCGCGCGGCTACACCTGACCGCGTTGACCGACGGCGTCGACCTCGGCGGCCTGTACGAGCTGGCCGATCAGCTCGCCGAGCAGGGGGTCCGATGACCGCCGCGCTCGACGTCGACGCCATCCTCACCGACCCGGCATCGCGGGTCGTGGTGTGCTGCGGGTCCGGCGGTGTCGGGAAGACGACGACCGCCGCGTCGATGGCGCTGCGGGCCGCCGAGGAGGGCAGGCGGGTCGTGGTGCTGACGATCGACCCGGCGCGCAGGCTGGCGCAGGCCCTCGGGGTTCAGGACCTCGGCAACACCCCGCAGCCGGTAGCCCTCGGCGCCGGCGCGACCGGCGAACTGCACGCGATGATGCTGAACATGCGCCGCACGTTCGACGACATGGTGCTCGAGCACTCGTCGCCGGAGAAGGCGCAGCAGATCCTCGCGAACCCCTTCTATCAGACCGTCGCCACCTCGTTCTCCGGCACGCAGGAGTACATGGCGATGGAGAAGCTCGGTCAGCTCGCGGCGAGCGACGAGTGGGACCTGGTGGTCGTGGACACGCCGCCGTCGCGGAATGCCCTGGACTTCCTGGACGCTCCGCAGCGGCTGGGCACCTTCCTCGACGGTCGGATGATCCGGATGCTGTCGGCGCCGGGTCGCGGAATCGGCCGCCTGGTGACCGGGGCGATGGGGCTGGCGCTGCGGGCGGTGTCGACGATCGTCGGCAGCCAGATGCTCTCGGACGCGTCCGCGTTCGTGCAGTCCTTCGAGTCGATGTTCGGCGGGTTCCGGGAGCGGGCGGCGCACACGTATGAACTACTCCGCGCGCCGGGCACCCATTTCTTCGTGGTCGCGGCCGCCGAACCGGACGCGCTGCGGGAGGCGTCGTTCTTCGTCGAGCGCCTGTCCGCGGAGGGCATGCCGCTCGCGGGCCTCGTCCTCAACCGAACCCACCCGACGTTGAGCGCGCTGCCCGCCGACCACGCCGTCGCCGCGGCGGATCTGCTCAAGGAACGCGGCGAGCACCCGTTGGCGGCCGCGGTCCTGCGGATCCACGCCGAACGGGCACGGACGGCGCAACGCGAACTGCACCTGCTCGGCCGGTTCACCGGCGCGCACCCGCGGGTTCCGGTGGTGGGGGTGCCGTCACTGCCGTTCGAGGTGTCCGACCTGGCGGCGCTGCGCGCGGTCGCCGATCAGCTCACCGGTCGGGGCTGACCGGATCCGGGTTGGGTTCCGTCTGCGCCCGCCGGTGCCGCCGCACCACGAGCGCCCCGAGGCCGGCGGCGATCAGGCAGGCGACGGCACCCATCAGCAGGCCTGCCCGACCACCGAAATGCTCGGCGACCGCACCGGCGATCGGCCCGCCGATCGGGGTCGATCCGAGGAACGCCACCGACCACAACGCCATCACCCGCCCGCGCATGTGGGGTGCGGCCTCGAGCTGCAGGGTGCTGTTGCCGACCGACAGGAACCCGACGCTGGCGGCGCCGACGGCGACCAGGAGGACCAGCTCGATCCACAGCGTCGGGGCGAGGGCCGCCGCGGCGATGGCGACGCCGAACACCGCCGAGGAGGCGATCAGCGCCGGGATTCCGGTTCGTCCGCGCGCCGCGACGGCCAGTCCGCCCAGCACCGCACCGACCCCCATCGCCGCGGTCATGAACCCGTAGACGCTGGCCTCGCCGCCGAAGGTGTCGCGGGCGAGGACCGGCAGCACCACCTGGAACTCGTAGGCGAGGCAGCCGACCAGCGCCATCATCAGCAGCGGCACGAGCAGTTCCGGGGTGCGGGCGACGTAGCGCAGACCCTCCCGCAGCTGTCCCGCCTCCCGCGGTGCGGGTGGCGACGGGCGTAGGGCGGCGACGTCGAGCCTGGCCAGGGACACCACGACGGCGACGAAGCTGAGCGCGTTGACGAGGAAGCAGACCCCAAGCCCGCCCGCCGCGATGACCAGGCCTGCGACCGCGGGGCCGACCGCCCGCGCCGCGTTGACCAGCACCGCGTTGAGGCTGACCGCGTTGCGGAGGTCCTCGGGCCCGACCATTTCGAGCACGAACGACTGCCGCGCCGGGTTCTCGAAGCTGTTGTTCAGGCCGAGCAGGAACGCGAGGAGGTACACGTGCCAGAGTTCGACGGTGTCGGTGACGGTGAGCACGCCGAGGACCAACGCGAGCAGCCCCATCATCGACTGCAGCCCGATCATCAGCCTGCGCTTGTCGAGGCGGTCCGCGACGACGCCGCCGTACGGGCCGAACAGGAGGACCGGCAGGGTCTGCAGGGCGACGACCGACCCGAGCGCCGTCCCGGACCCGGTCAGCTGCAGCACCAGCCAGGCCTGCGCGACCGACTGCATCCAGGTGCCGATCATCGACACGGCCTGGCCGGTGTAGTAGCGGCGATAGTTGGGGATGGCCAGCGAGGAGAACGTATCGCGACGGAAGTCGGCGAGCGCGGTCACGGCGTCGGCGCCGCGATCTCCCTGGCCAGGGCCTCGATGGCGGGCAGCGCGGCGATGACCGCGTCGGCGTCGCCATCGGGCAGCCTGCCGAGCGCGTCGGCGAACAGTCGGGTGCGCTCACGGCGCAGCTGGCGGGACAGGTCCGCGCCCGCGTCGGTCGCCTCGACCCGGGCGGCGCGCCGATCCGTCGGGTCGGCGCTGCGACGCAGCAGCCCGTCCGCCTCCAGTTTGCCGACCACACGCGAGAGCATCGTCGGATTGAGCCCCTCGACCTCGGCGAGCGCCCCGAGACCGAGCGGCCCGATCCGCGAGACGGTGCCGAGCACCGCCAGTTGGGTGCGGGTGAGCCCGCCACCGGATACCCGCCGGTCGACGACGCGGGAGATCCGGGCGAGCGCGACCTTGAGCCGGGTGACGTCGTCCTCGGTGGGGACAGGGGTCATGTGCGCCTCGCTGACATTAGTTGCCTATCAGCAAGCATACTCCTGGGCGGCGGGCCGGCACCCACGCAGCGCACCGGCCGGGATCCACTGAGGATCCCGGCCGGTGGCCGAAGGTTCACCCGTTCGGATGACGGGGGTTCAGACGACGGATGCCTGGCTTCGCTGCGCCGAGAAGAAGTCCGCCCACGACTCCACCTCGGGATGCTGCTTGAGCAGGGCGCGGCGCTGACGCTCGGTCATGCCTCCCCACACTCCGAACTCGACCCTGTTGTCCAGCGCGTCCGCTCCGCACTGCATCAGCACCGGACAGTGCCGGCAGATGGTGGCCGCCTTGCGCTGCGCGGCTCCGCGAACGAACAACTGATCAGGATCGACCGTGCGGCATCGTGCCTGCGTAACCCACGCAATGCGGGCCTCGGCCTCTTCAACGTCCAACCGGCGACCCGGGGTGGTCACGGTCATCTTCTGCCCCTCCTGCAGTACAAGCGTCGCCCTCGCTGACGCTCCGGAAGTGCGCGTGCCCAGCCCTATCATGGCGAGGCGCACCACATTCCCGATCTAGTGTTATCTGAATCACACTGGGTCACAATTTAGGCAATGTATAACGGTCTGCGCAAGACCTGAGCGCACTTTTTTGGTACGGACGTGCATCCAGATCGAATCGGCTGGTTGCGCACGGGAGCCGGACCGGGACGGGCACGTACCCTGTCGGAGTGCCCATCGCAAAAACAGTCGCGAAACTCGCCGGTTGCACGGCTCTGGCCGGCGCACTCCTGGCGGGGGTGATGTTCCCCCTTGCCGGCGGCTTCGGCATCGTGTCGAATCGCGCCGCCGACACCGTCGACAACGTCTCCGCCGAGCTCGTCGAGGGGGATGTCCCCGCGGTGTCGACCATGGTCGACGTGAATGGCAACCCGATCGCATGGCTGTACGAGCAGCGCCGATTCGAGGTGCCGAGCGACAAGATCTCCAACGACATGAAGCTCGCGATCGTCTCGGTCGAGGACCGCCGCTTCGCCGACCACCAGGGCGTCGACTGGCAGGGCACCGTGCGCGCCTTCCTCACCAACACCACCAGCGGTCAGGTGCAGCAGGGCGCGTCGACGATCGATCAGCAGTACGTGAAGAACTACCAGCTGCTGGTGGTCGCGAAGACCGATGCCGAGCGACGGGCCGCGATCGAGACCACTCCCGCCCGCAAGATCCGCGAGATCCGGATGGCGCTGACGCTGGACAAGAAGCTCACGAAGGACGAGATCCTTACCCGCTACCTGAACCTCGTTCCGTTCGGCAACGCGTCCTTCGGCATCCAGGACGCGGCGCAGACGTACTTCGGCATCGACGCGAAGGACCTGGGTCTGACTCAGTCCGCGATGCTGGCCGGCATGGTCCAGTCCAGCTCGGCGCTGAACCCGTACACCAACCCCGAGGGCGTCCTCGAGCGCCGGAACACCGTGCTGGACACGATGATCGTCAACATCCCGGACCGGGCCGACGAGATCCGCGCGGCCAAGCAGGAGCCGCTCGGGGTGCTGCCGGAGCCGAAGTCGCTGCCCCGCGGCTGCATCGCCGCCGGCGACCGCGGCTTCTTCTGCGACTACGCCCTGCAGTACCTGGCCAACGCGGGCATCAGCCGCGAACAGGTGGAGAAGGGCGGTCTGCTGATCAAGACCACCCTCGACCCCGCGGTGCAGGACTCGGTGCACGCCGCCCTGACGGCGACCGCCCGCCCCGACGTCGACGGCGTCGCCGAGGTGATGAACGTCGTGCAGCCCGGCCAGGACCAGCATCGGGTGCTGGCAATGAGCAGCAGCCGCGCCTACGGCCTCAACGGGGCCGTCAACGAAACGGTGCAGCCGCAGCCGTACTCGCTCGTCGGCAACGGCGCAGGCTCGATCTTCAAGGTCTTCACCACCGCGGCCGCGATGGAGAAGGGCCTCGGCACCAACGCGGTCCTGCAGGTTCCGTCGCGGGTCGAGGTGAAGGGGATGGGTAACGGCGGCGCGCGGGGCTGCCCGGCAGCCACGTACTGCGTCGAGAACGCGGGCAAGTACCCGGCCTCGCTGTCGGTGACCGATGCGCTCGCCCAGTCGCCGAACACCGCGTTCGTCAAGCTGATCGAGTCGGTGGGGGTGACCCCGACCGTGGACATGGCGGTGCGGCTCGGCATGCGCTCGTACACGCAGCCCGGCACGTCCGGGTACGGCGACGGCCAGTCGGTCGCCGACATGCAGAAGGAGCAGAACCTCGGCTCGTTCACCCTCGGCCCCACCTGGATCAATCCGCTGGAACTGTCGAACGTCGCCGCGACGCTCGCCTCGCACGGCAAGTGGTGCCCGCCGACGCCGATCGACTCGATCTTCGACCGGCACGGTAAGCCGGTGTCCATCACCCAGCAGGCCTGCGAGCAGGTGGTCGAGCCGGGCCTGGCCGACACCCTCGCGAACGCGATGAGCAAGGACGACAAGCCCGGTGGCACGTCGTTCGCGGCCGCGAATGCAAACGGCTGGACGCTGCCGATGTCCGGCAAGACCGGCACCACCGAGTCGCACATGTCGTCGGCGTTCCTCGGCTTCACGAACAACCTGGCCGCGGCCGTGTACGTCTACGCGGACTCGCCGACACCGCGGGAGATCTGCACCTCGCCGCTGCGCCAGTGCGGCGACGGCAACGTCTTCGGCGGCAACGAACCGGCGCACGCCTGGTTCAAGGCGATGGGACCGATCGTCGACCGGTTCGGTCCGACCGCCCTGCCGCCGATCGACCCGAAGTACCAGCGCGGGTCGCAGAACGCGCAGGTCCCGAACGTCGCGGGCATGAGCGAGGCGCGGGCGACCTCGGCGCTCAAGGCCGCCGGGTTTGGCGTGAACGCGGTGTCCACCGCGGGTGACGGATCGAAGGGCACCGTCCTGAGTTCCTCACCCGCCGGGTCCGCCGTCCCCGGTTCCTCGGTCACGCTGTACGTCAGCGACGGCACGCTGCGGGCCGCCGCCCCGGCCCCGGCATCCCCCGCGCCGGGTCCCGGACCGGCACCGGGTCTCGGTCAGCTTCCGATCCAGCTGCCCAGCCTGCCGGAGCTGTTGCCGCTCCCCCTCCCCCGCTGACCAGCCGCTTCGCGACTGTGCGTGATTCGTACCCCGATGGGGGTACGAATCACGCACAGGCGCGGAGCGCTCACAGCCGGTCCCGGACCGCCTTCGAGACCCGGGAGCCGTCGGCCTTGCCAGCGGCGAGGGCGGTCGCGGCCTTCATGACCTGACCCATCTGCTTCATCCCCGGGCGGGCACCGATCTCCTCGGCGATCTGGGCAATGGCGGTGTCGGCGACGTCCGCCAGCTCGGCGTCGGTGAGTGGGGTCGGGAGATATCCGTCGATGATCTGCGCCTCGGCGCGCTCATTCGCGGCGAGTTCCCCGCGCCCGTTCTCGGTGTAGATCTCGGCGGCCTCCCCGCGCTTCTTCGACTCCTTGGCGAGCACCTTGAGGACATCGTCGTCGCTGAGTTCGCGGGCTTCCTTGCCCGCGACCTCCTCGGTTTGGATCGCGGCGAGGACCATCCGCAGCGTCTGCAGACGCAGGGTGTCCTTGGCCTTCATCGCGGCCGTCATGTCGGCGCGGAGGGTGGCTTTGAGGGTGACTGTGGAGTCGGACATGGTTTCGAACGCTACGCGCCCCGCCCGGCGACGCGCATGTCGATTGCGGGCGCTGCGTATCCTGAAGTGGTGTTTGACAACCCACGCACCGTCCTCCGTGGCACCGCTGCCGGACTCGCGGGTGCCGCGGCCCTCGGCGTCGGCTACGCGTCCCTGATCGAGCGGAACGCCTTCACCCTGCGCGAGGTGACGATGCCGGTGCTCGAACCGGGGTCGTCGTCGCTGCGGGTGCTGCATCTGAGCGATCTGCACATGATGCCGGGGCAGAAGCTCAAGCAGAACTGGCTGCGGGAGCTGGACCGACTCGAACCGGACCTGGTCGTCAACACCGGCGACAACCTGTCGCATCAGCGCGCGGTGCCCGCGGTGGTGCAGTCGCTGGGCAGCCTGCTTGCCCGGCCCGGGCTGTTCGTCTTCGGCAGCAACGACTACTTCGCGCCGAAGCCGAAGAATCCGTTCAAGTACTTCAAGAAGGAGCACAAGCGGACCTTCGGCGAGCCGCTGCCGTGGCAGGACCTGCGTGCCGCGTTCACCGAGCGCGGCTGGCTGGACGTGACGCACACCCGCCGGGAGCTTGAGGTCGCTGGCGTGCGGATCGCGACGGCGGGCGTCGACGATCCGCACCTGAAGCGGGACCGCTACGACACGATCGCGGGGGCCCCGAACCCGGCGGCGAAT
The DNA here is from genome assembly GCF_042720095.1 of Rhodococcus sp. NPDC058505. Lineage (NCBI taxonomy): Bacteria > Bacillati > Actinomycetota > Actinomycetes > Mycobacteriales > Nocardiaceae > Rhodococcus > Rhodococcus sp. NPDC058505. The sequence continues at coordinate 221,653 of NZ_JBHXNB010000005.1, read as the reverse complement.
CTGACGTTGGGGATCACGCATTCCCCCGAACCGCGGGTGCTGGATCGGTTCGCCGACGACGGATACGACCTGGTCCTCGCCGGCCACACGCACGGCGGACAGCTGTGCTTGCCGTTCTACGGCGCGCTGGTGACGAACTGCCAGATCGACCGGTCGCGGGTGAAGGGCCCGTCCCGGTGGGGTGCGCGCATGCAGCTGCACGTGTCGGCCGGAATCGGCACCTCTCCGTACGCGCCTGCGCGGTTCTGCTGCCGCCCCGAGGCGACGCTGCTGACGCTGGTACCGACCGCGGACAAGGACCCCAAACAGGGGGTCCAACCAGGCGTTTCGCGTTCTTCGGCAGTCGTGCGCTAAGCTTTGCTGGCTGCCCGGGAACGGGCGGTCGGCAAGACCGGGGTGTGGCGCAGCTTGGTAGCGCGCTTCGTTCGGGACGAAGAGGTCGTGGGTTCAAATCCCGCCACCCCGACGGTCATTCGAAAGCCTCCATTCGATTCATTCGGATGGAGGCTTTCGTCGTTGGCGGGCCGGTCAGGGAACGCGGGCGGCGCTCGTCGCGGACCAGCGGCCGTTGGTCCGCTCGACCCGGATCGGGTGCCCGAACGCCCGCGAGACGACGTCGGAGTCGAGGACCCGCCCCGCCGGACCCGACGCGACGACCCGCCCCTCGGCGAGGACGAGTGCGTGCGTGGTGGACGTGGGCAGTTCCTCGAGGTGGTGCGTCACGAGCACCGACGCCAGGGCCGGGCGTAGCACTCGCAGGTGCGCGAGGACGTCGAGCAGGATCTCCCGCGCCGCGACGTCGAGTCCGGTGGTCGGCTCGTCGAGCAGCAGCAGGTCCGGTTCGGTGACGAGGGCGCGGGCGATGAGGGCACGACCGCGCTCGCCCTGAGACAGGACGGCCCAGGGACTGGCTGCGCGGGCCCGCAGGCCGAGCGCGCCGATCAGGTCGTCGGTCCGGTCGGATTCGGGGGTGGACGGCGCCCACCGCCTCGGCAGGTCGGCCGATGCATGCAGGCCGGTGAGGACGACGTCCCGGACCGTGAGGTGCGGCTCGATCCGCGACCGCGGATCGACGTGCCCGATGTGGGTGCGCAGCGACCGCATGTCGACCCGGCCAAGCCGGTGCCCGAGGACGTGCACCGTCCCGCGAGTCGGATGTAGCCGGGCACCGCACAGCGCGAGCAGGGTGGACTTGCCTGCACCGTTGGGGCCGAGCAGCGCCCACTGCTCCCCCTCCCGCACCTCGACGTCGACTGCGCCGATCAGGGCCCGCCCCTGCCGGACCACGCTCGCACCTCGCACGGACAACACCACGCCCTCGGCATCCATCACCACGTCCACCTTCCAACTCCTCCGGTTGTCTGACAAGACGGTAGTCGCCGGGCTCCGCGGCGTTCACGGAGCCCCCGCGGAGGTCAGTCCTGATGGATCTGGACGAGATTGCCGCACGTGTCGTCGAAGACCGCGGACGCCCCGGACGGATCGACGGTCGGCTCTCCGGTGAAGCGGACGCCGAGCCCGATCAACCGCTCGTACTCGGCCCGCACATCGGGCACACCGAACACGATGGACGGCAACCCCAGCCCGTACACGCCCTCCCGGTAGGCGGTGGCGACCGGATTGTCGCTCGGCTCGAGGAGCAGCCCGACACCGTCCGGATCCTGCGGCGACTTCACGATGAACAGATTGTGGTCGGGCATCGCGAGCAGTTCCTCGAACCCGAGAGTCGTCGTGTAGAAGTCGAAGGCCGACGCCGGGTCGATGACGTGAATGCCGCACATCTTGATTCGCATGATGCCGAGGCTATCGGTGCCCGACCCGACCCGCAGGACTCCCGGACGCCCCTCGGCGCCAGCGGGATCGCCGGGGCCGTGTCGGTGCGCGCGAGCATAGTGGGGCCTCCGGACCGACCCGAGGAGCAGCCGATCACCGCCGTCTCGTCCCGACGCCGCCGCACCGTCCTGGTGTCGCTGTCGGCGTGCCTGACGCTGCTGCCCGGTGCCTGCTCCGCGCCTGCCGATCGGCCGCCGGGCGGTGCCGCGATCTCCGCGCCTGCCGCCTCTCCGGCGCACGCGCTGACTCTGCTGTCGAGGTTGCCGGTGCAGGGTCGCGCACCCGCCACCGGCTACGACCGGGAGGCATTCGGTCAGGCGTGGAGCGACGACGTGACGGTCGAGGGCGGACACAACGGTTGCGATACCCGCAACGATGTGCTGCGCCGCGATCTGACGGCGGTCGTCACCCGCGGGCGGAGCCGCGGCTGCAAGGTCACGTCCGGGGTGCTGTTCGACGAGTACACCGGCGAGACACACGAATTCACGTCCGGCCGTGACACCTCACCCCTGGTGCAGATCGACCATGTGGTGTCGCTGTCGAACGCCTGGCAGACGGGTGCGCGACAGCTCGACGAGGCGAGGAGGGCCGCCTTCGCGAACGACCCGCTGAACCTGCAGGCGGTCGGCGCCGAGGTGAATCGAGAGAAGGGGAACGGCGATGCGGCCAGCTGGCTCCCACCCCGAAAGGCCTACCGCTGCATGTACCTTGCCCGTCAGGTGGCGGTGAAGGCGCGGTACGCACTGTGGGTGACGCCTGCCGAGCACGACGCCATGCGCCGGGAGCTGGTCGGCTGCGCACCGGGATAGCGCCTTCGGCCCGACGATTATCTCGAAACCGCAACGGACTCGCGGCCCCGCTGGCATGCTGCTGTGAATTTCGCCCAGCCCAGGCCCATCGGATCGCACCGACGGGGCACAAGGAGTCTCGATGTCCACACCGAGTGCACGGCGCATCGCCGTGCCGATCACCTCCGCCGCGGTCGTCGCGGGCATGGTGTTTACCGCGGCACCGGCAGGTGCCGCACCCACCACGACACCGTTCACCAACGCCTGCCAGGCCAGCGCAACCCTCACGGTGCACAAGACGGCAGCGACCTCGATGACCGTCGATGCGCCCGCCTCGGTGGACGTCGGGCAGACGTTCACCTATCGGATCCAGCCCGGCGGCTCGTCGTATCCGGACAGCGAGTCCGGCGCGACCACCACGAACATCTCGCGACTCAAGGTCGACTACGAGATCCCCGCGAACGCCACCTTCGTCAGCGCCGCCGTGGTCCCGGGCACCGGCGTGAACATCGACGGGGTCGCCCCGAGCGTGTTGCGAGTCAACACCTCCGGCGTCGCGGACGCCGCGGGCAGCATCCTGCGCCTGTCGGGCGACAACCAGGTCATCGCCAACGGCGCGAACAACAGCACCAACAGCGAGGGCGGGATCCGCGCGCCGAAGCTGAAGAAGGATCTCAACGGCAACGGCACCGGCGGCGACAGCTGGTTCCGGCTCCCCGCCGTCGACGTCACAGTCACCGCGAGCGGGGCGGGCACCATCACCCCGAAGGTCCGCACGGCCGGTAGCGCCGCGGCGTACAACAACAACGAGAACTACTACTCGTTCCTGCCGCGCGCGACGTTCTGGGGGAGCACACAGTGGGCTCCGACGCGGTGCACGCCGCGTGACGGACAGTCGGCGGGGCTCAATGCGGGTGCAGGGGCGCTGGCCACCATCACCGTCAACGACCCCGGCCCGGTGATCGTCGACTCGACCACCACGCTGACCGTCCCCGGGACCGCCAAGACCGGGGCCGCGGTGGACCTCACCGCAACGGTTACCCCCGCCGGTGCTGGCGGAACCGTCGAATTCAAGGACGGTGCAACGTCCCTCGGCACCGCCCCCGTCGACGCTGGCAGCGCAACCCTGCGCCACACCTTCACCGCCGATGGCACCCGGAGCATCACCGCCGTCTACTCCGGCGACGCCGGGCACAACGGGTCCACCTCGGCCGCACGCACCATCGAGGTATCCACCGACCCGGTGATCGTCGACACCACCACCGCGGTGAACGTCCCCGCCACCGCCAAGACCGGCGCCGCGGTGACCCTGACCGCGTCCCTTACCCCGAACACGGCGACCGGGACCGTCGAATTCAAGGACGGTGCAACGCCTCTCGGCACCGCCCCGGTCGCGGCCGGCGTTGCGACGCTGACCCACACCTTCACCACCGACGGCGACCACACCATCACCGCCGTCTACTCCGGCGACGCCACCCACACCCCGTCGACCTCGGCCCCGGGCACCGTCGAGGTCTCGACCGACATCGTCGTCGTGGACTCCACCACCACCGTGGCCGTGCCCGCGACCGCCGCGGTGGGTGCCGCCGTCGACCTCAAGGCGATCGTGAGCCCGAACGCCGCCACCGGCACGGTCGAGTTCCGGGACGGCACCGAGGTGATCGGCTCCGCTCCGGTCGTTGACGGTGTTGCGACCCTGAGCCACACCTTCACCACCGACGGCGACCACACCATCACCGCCGTCTACTCCGGTGACAGCACCCACAACCCGTCGACCGCGGCCGCCGAGACGGTGCGCG
>NZ_JBHXNB010000005.1:73719-217136 GCF_042720095.1 Rhodococcus sp. NPDC058505 | reverse complement strand
CCACACCTTCACCACCGACGGCGACCACACCATCACCGCCGTCTACTCCGGTGACAGCACCCACAACCCGTCGACCGCGGCCGCCGAGACGGTGCGCGTCTCCGGATCCGGTGAACCGGGCACCCCGGGCGGCGGGTTCGGCTCGCTGGAGAACCTCTTCAGCTCGTAGGCCCTCCCGATGACGAACGCCCCCACCGCGCGGTGGGGGCGTTCGTCGTCGGCGGGTACGGGCACGGAACCCGGTTCAGGACACGGCAACCCGATCGGTCAGCGCGATCACGTCGGTCCGCATCGTCGCGGGGTCGACGTCGGGGGTCGGCTCCGTGACGTACACCTCGACCAACCCGCCCGCGCGCAGCGGCACCCCGGCGGTGTGCACGGCGGTCATGAGCTTCTCCCAGGCGGTCGCCAACGTGTCGTAGGGCCCGAGATGCGAGAACGCGGCGGCCGGGCCTGCGGTGACGACGCTGCCCGTGATGTCACCCGCCGGCGTGCTGAGCGGGTCGGCGAGCGGCCGGGCGATCGGGAACCCGATCTCGATGTCGAAGACCTGCGACGGGTCGCCGTGGTAGATCGCAACGGCGGGACCGGTGGGGGTCACCGCGCCGCTGGCGATCAGCGCGCCGAGTGCCCGGAATCCGGCGTCGAATAGCGTCGGAAGATCGGTCACGGAGACGGCGTCGTGGCGGAGTACGGCGACCTGCGTCTCGTCGAGATCGAGCCAGGTGACGTCGGTGTGCGGCCGAGCGGGAACGAGGGGGGACATCTCGGGACCTCCTGGGTGGGCGGGCAGGACGGTGAATGCCGGTGCCGGTCCAGGGTAGATCGGGGAGCCGACACGGCGGCGCCGCCCGATCCGCGGGGGCATGATGGTGTTGAGCACTACGAGGGGAGGCGGCCGTGGAGACCGTGTTGTTTTTCCTGTTCGCGTGCGTCGCATACTGGTGGTCGAACTGGTGACGCCGCCCCGGTGATCGAGACCGTGTCGCTCAGGCCCGGCAGGACGGGCACACGCCCCAGAACACGACTTCGGCCTCGTCGATCGCAAAACCGTGCGCGTTCGAGGGCTCCAGGCAGGGCGCGTGTCCCACCGCGCAGTCCACGTCGACGACGGTTCCGCACGCCCGGCACACCAGGTGATGGTGGTTGTCGCCGGTGCGCGTCTCGAACAGTGCGGGTGAGCCTGCCGGCTCGATGCGACGAACGAGTCCGGCCTTCACGCAGGCCTTGAGGACGTCGTAGACGGCCTGGGTGGACACCGATCCGAGATCCGCGCGGACCTCGGCGGCGACACCATCCGCATCGGTGTGCGGCCGGGCGGCGACCGCGTTGAGAACAGCGACCCGTGGCGCGGTCACCCGGAGACCCGCCGAGCGCAGCAGGGCGCGCGGGTCTGCATGGGGGTCGGCGTCGCGCATGGTCCCAGTATCGGGTGCATTTCTGGAATAAGTCAAGAAAACCCTCCCCGCCGCGGGTAGCGGGGACCGCGGCGAACGGTCCCCGCTACCGGCGGTGCATCAGGCGTCGAGGGCGGCGAGGGCCTTCGTGACACCCTCCCCGTACGCCGGATCGCACTTGGTGCAGTTGTCGATGTGCCGCTTGATGATCTGCGGGTCGACGCCGTGGATGTTGCGGGCGGTGTTGTCGAACAACGCCTGCTTCTGCTCGGCGTTCATCAGGTTGAACAGCGCCCGGGGCTGCGAGTAGTAGTCGTCGTCGTCCGCTCGGTAGTCGAACCGGTCGGCGACCGCGCCGACCGCCTGCGCGGGCTCGCGGTACTGGGACTGCTCCTGCCACTTGCCGTACGAGTTCGGCTCGTAGTGCAGCGAGCTGCCGTGGTTGCCGTCCACCCGCATGGCGCCGTCCCGGTGGAAGTTCGCCACCGGGCAGCGGGGCGCGTTGACCGGGATCTGGAAGTTGTTGACGCCCAGCCGGTATCGCTGCGCGTCACCGTAGGAGAACAGGCGACCCTGCAGCATCCGGTCCGGCGAGAAGCTGATTCCGGGCACCACGTGTGCGGGGTTGAAGGCGGCCTGCTCGACCTCCGCGAAGTAGTTGTCGGGGTTGCGGTTGAGCTCCCATTCGCCGACCTCGATCAGCGGGTAGTCGCCCTTCGGCCACACCTTGGTCAGGTCGAACGGGTGGTACGGCACCTTCTCCGCGTCGGCCTCCGGCATGATCTGCACCATCAGCTTCCACTTCGGGAACTCGCCGCGCTCGATCGCCTCATACAGGTCGCGCTGGTGACTCTCCCGGTCCTGGCCGACGAGCTCGGTCGCCTGAGCATCGGTGAGATTCTCGATACCCTGCTGGCAGCGGTGATGGAACTTGACCCAGTACCGCTCGCCCGCGGCATTGATGAAACTGAAGGTGTGCGAACCGAATCCGTGCATCGTGCGGTAGGAGGCGGGGATACCGCGGTCGCTCATCACGATGGTGACCTGATGCAGCGCCTCGGGAAGATTGGTCCAGAAGTCCCAGTTGTTGTTGGCGCTGCGCATGTTGGTGCGCGGGTCCCGCTTGACCGCGTGGTTGAGGTCCGGGAACTTGAGCGGGTCACGGAAGAAGAACACCGGGGTGTTGTTGCCGACGAGGTCCCAGTTCCCCTCCTCGGTGTAGAACTTCACCGCGAAGCCGCGGATGTCCCGTTCGGCGTCGGCGGCGCCGCGCTCTCCCGCGACGGTCGAGAACCGCGCGAACAGCTCGGTCTTCTTGCCGACCTCGGAGAAGATCTTCGCCGAGGTGTACTTCGTGATGTCGTTCGTGACGGTGAAGGTGCCGAACGCGCCGGAGCCCTTCGCGTGCATGCGCCGCTCCGGGATGACCTCCCGGTCGAAGTGGGCGAGCTTCTCGAGGAACCAGACGTCCTGCAGCAGCTGCGGACCGCGGGGTCCGGCGGTGGCGACGTTCTGGTTGTCCGGTACCGGCGCGCCGACCGCGGTAGTCAGGGTGGTGTCGGTGGACTTCGGGTCTGTGCTCATGAAGTGATCCCTTCGCTGTTCTCCGCACTCTCGGCGCGGTGGTCGTTCTGCTCTGGACCTCGGTTGAACCCGGCGGTGACCTGCCGCGGGGGCTGAGGCCGCGGCGGGGTTGGGAACCCGATCACCTCCCCCACTGCAACACCTTTTCTGGAATTAGTCAAGAAAAGGCGGCGGCGGGTCCACCGACAGCTTCCCCCTCGCGGCCCCGGGCGCCGGGGAGGCGAGCGGCGTGTTGCGGGCGGACGCCCCCACCCGGACGGGGCCGACCTCATCCGGCGAGGGTGACGCCCGCGACCCGCCCGCTTCCTAGGATCGACGCCATGTCCACCGAGCGAATCAAGGTTGTCACCGCCATCGTCGTCGTCGCCCTGGTCCTGACCGCGGCCCCGATCCTCGTCGCCATCCTGTTCTGAGTCGGCCCGGCCATCGAATCTCCGGGGAACGCGCAAGGGCGGCGGCCGCGATGATGAAGTCCACGAAGCTCTCGGTCGGTTTGGCGCGGGAGGCCCTCGAGGTCCAGAAGCAGTCGGCACAGGGATGGATGCGGCGCACCGCACCGGGCCGAACCGTCAGCCGGGTGATCAGGGGGCTGATCGACATCGAACTGGGTGATCGGTCCATGACGCTCGCCGCGCAGGAGTTCACCTCGGTGCTGCCGGTGATCATCGCGATCGGCACGATCGGCAACCTCGGCGCCGTCTCGGAATCCCTGTCCGACCAGCTCGGCATCGACCCGGGCGCGCTGACCACGGTCACCCGAATCACGGCCGACACGGTCGAGTCGAGTCCCCCGACCTTCGCCGCGTTCGGCCTGATCGGCGTGCTCATGGTGCTGCTCAGCGGCACCTCCTTCGCGCGGGCCCTCGGCCGGGTGTACGGGAGGGTCTGGGGGGTGCCGCCGCTGACGATCCGCGGGTGGTGGCGCTGGGTTGCCGTGCTGATCGCGGTCGCCAGCGCCATCGGCCTGCTCGGGTGGGTGCGCAACGTCGACTCGGTCGACTGGATCGGGCCGCCGCTGGCGGTGGCCGGGTCCGCGACCGTCTGGTTCCTGCTCTGGTCCGCGGTCCCGTACCTGCTCACCGAGGGGAGGCTGGCCGGTCGGGTGCTGTGGGCGACGGCGGGCGCCTCGTCGGCGGGGCTGACCGTGTTGGGAATCGCGGGCGCGGTCTACCTGCCGCTCGCCTCCTCCTCTGCGTCCCAGAAGTTCGGCGAACTCGGCCTGGTGTTCACGGCGATCACCTGGCTGTTCATCCAGTCCGGGGTCGTTGTCGCGGCGACCGTGGTCGTGAAGGCCCTCGCCCTCGACGAGGGTGTCGTCGGCAGGTTGCTGCGCGGCCCGGAACCCCCAGCCGCCGACGACGCCGCGCGCCGGTTCCTTCCCGACCCCGAGCGCACCGGCTAGCGTGCAGGCATGACCGACCTGCCTCCGAGGTTCGCGCCGGCTGCCACCGTCACCGAGGCGCAGCGCCTGCTCGACCACGGCGCCCCCGAGGAGGCTGCGACGCTGCTCGCCGGGGCCGCGGCGTCGGCGCCCGACGACGAACTCGAACTGTGGCAGGGACTGGCGCTGCTGACCGAGGGACTCACGCAGCTGACGCGTCGCGACAACGACGCCGCGGCGAGGTCCTTGCGCCGCGGCGCCGATCTGCTCGGTGCGCACACCGCGAACCCGCCGCACGCCCTCGACGTCCCCGGCCTGATCGCGTGGGCGGAGCACCTGGTGACCGAGCTCGACGAGCCCGCGGCATCCGCCCGGCCGGACCGGCCCCCGGTCCCCCGCCTCCGGCTCCCCTGACCCGCGGTCAGCGTCCGACCAGTTGCGCGACCACGACGAAGTTGTCGTCGGTCGGCTCCCCGTCCCGGACGTCGCAGTTGGCCAGGATTAACCGGCCAGCCACCGGGGCGCGCAGCTCGTGCTCACCGAGCAGCGACCCCTTCGGCAGCGGCCCGACCGTCTCGACGGCGTACTCGAGCACACCCGACGGCGTGCGCAGCAGCACGCGGTCCCCCGGTTCGACCACGCGCAGTGCGCGAAACGGCGCCTCGCGGCGAGAGTAGTTGTGCCCCACCACGACCGCGGTCTGCGTCGACGCACTCCCCGGCATCCCGCTCTCGGCCCACCACACCGGACGCTCGTCGACCGGATCGAGTCGCTGCCCGTCCCGCCACAGCGGATCGGGGTGCAGCGCGCTGCTCAGATAGGTCATCCCGGCCCCGCTGCGCAGCTCGATGTGGTTCGGTTCGGCGGGCGCGACGAACGGCGCCGGTGCGGCCGCGTCGATCTGCGGCCGTACCGGCGCGCGTTCGGGCGGGCCGATGCCCTGCCCCCCGCACGCGAGGAGCAGGCACGACAGCCCCACCGCGAGCAGGACGCCGAACCTACGCGGCGGTGTCGGCACCGCCGCCCTGCCGTCGACGCCAGGCGATCGCACCGGCGGCCCCCGCCGCACCCGCGAGGCCGAGACCGAGCACGATCGGCAGGGCGGAGCCGGACCCGTCCGCGGAGTCGCCGAGCGCGAGATCGACCGGAGGAAGTCCACCGCCGAGGGCCGTCGCCCCGGAGGCATCGGTGGTGAGGTAGTCGACGACCTCGAACGCGCCCGCGGTGTTGCGGAACCCGACGAGCTTGACGCCGGTCTTCTCGACGACGGCGATGTTGTCGCCGACCTGGGTGACCCCGGTACCGGGCGTGGTGGTGTCACCGATGACGACATCGGTGTCGCCGAGGTCGGTCCCCGCGGCGATGTCCTCGGCGGCCTGCTTCTTCAGGTCCTCGACTGCCTTCGTCGCGCTGTCCGACTCCGCCTGCGCCGCCTCGGCCGCCGTGGCGGCCTCGTCGGCCTTCGCCTTCGCCTCATCGGCCGCGGCCTGTGCCTGCTCGGCAGCCACGTACAGCTCCTGCGCCTTCGCGGCGGCGGCGTCGGCCGTGGTGGCCTTCTCCGCGGCGGCCTTGCTGGCGGCGTCGGCGGCGGCCCGCTTGTCGGTGGCGGTCTCGCCCGCGGCGGCCGCCTCCTGACCGGCTAGGTCCGCGGCAGCCCTCGCCTCGTCGGCGGCGTCCTGCGCGGCCTTTGCCTCGGCGGCGGCATCCTGCGCGGCCTTCGTCGCGGCGTCGGCGGTGGTGGTGGCGTCGGCGGCGGTCTGCTCCGCGGCCTTGGCCGCCTCTTCCGCTGCGGCGGCGGTCTTCTCGGCGGCGACGGCCTTCGTTCGAAGCAACTCGGCCTCGTGCTCCGCCTTGGCCGCTTCCCAGGCAGCGGCCATGGCCTTGCCGATCTTCCCCTTCTTCACCGCGGTCTCGGCTTCCTGCCACTTCGCGTCGGCCAGCTTCTTCTTCGTGTCCACGTCCGCCTGGGCAGCGGCGGCGGCGGACTTCTTCTGGTCCGCGTCCGCCCGCGCGGCGTCGGCAGCGGCCCGCTCCGCGGAGCCGTCGGGGGTGCCCTCCGCGGCCTTCGCCAGCTCGTCGGCGGTCTTCTTCGCCTCGTCGGCGGCGGCCTGGGCGTCCGCGGCCGCCTGCTCGGCCGTCGCCAGCGCGGCGTTCGCGTCGGTCGCCGCCCGCTCGGCCGTGACCGCTTCCTCCTCCGCGGCCGTCGCCTGCTCCTGCGCCCGGTTCGCCTCGACGGCGGCCTTCGTCGCCTCGACACTGGCCTTGGTCATCGCCTCGGTGGCCGCGGCGGCCTCCTTCGCGGCGACGGCCGAGGCGTCCCCCGACGTCGCGGCCTCGGCGGCGGCCTTCTTCGCTGCCTCGGCGGCGGCCTTCGCCTTGGCCTCTGCCTCGGCGATGGCGGCGTCGTCGACGGCCGTCCCAGCGCTCCCGGTCGCCCCGCCGGTGCTGCCGGTCCCCCCGCCGCTACCTACGCTGCCCGTTCCTGCCGAGCCCGCGGTCCCCGCGCCGCCCTGTTGCAGGTCCCCGCCCGACTGCTGCCCGCCGGACTGCTGATCACCGGACTGCTGATCACCGGACTGCGGCTGGTCGCCCGGCTGCGACTGATCGCCCGGCTGCGACTGATCGGCTGGCTGCGGCTGGTCGCCGGATCCAGACTCGTTCGTGGTCCCGGCGTCCCCCGCGGAGGCACCATCGGTGTTGCTGGTCTGTGTGGTCTGTTCTGGGCCGCTGCCCTCCACCGGATCCTGCGCCCACCCCATGGCTGGCGCGCTCACCGCCACGCCGAGCGCCACCGTCGCGGCCGCCGCCACGGTCCGAATCCGGTGTGCCCCTGCCGTCGAACGACGTGTCATGTCCCCACCTTCCGGCCTTCCTGCTGAAGGCTGCGGTCCCCCCGACGGCGTGTGCGCCGGGCCGGTCATCGCCCTCATGCGAAAACCCCGGCAGCCGAACGACTCCGGGGCGGCATTGCCCCCGCCATGCATTTCGCATTGGACGAGCATTACGTCGGCAGTGGTCGCACAGGTGTTACTCAGGCAACACCTGTCACAGCCGAAGGACCACGTCATGGAGCTGGGATTCGATCGTTCGACGGACACCCGGAAACGCACGTTCCCCGATGCCGCGTCGGGTCACCTGAGGTGAGCCGACGCGGCATCGGGGAACGGAGTAGAGGCTGGCGTGTCGGACTAGCCGACGAGCAGCTCCGCGATCTGAATGGTGTTCAGCGCGGCACCCTTACGGAGATTGTCGCCGCACACGAACAGCGCGAGGCCGCGGCCTCCGGGGACACCCGGATCCTGACGGATGCGACCGACCAGCGACGGGTCCTTGCCCGCGGCGGCCAGCGGGGTCGGCACCTCCACCAGCTCGACGCCGGGCGCGTCGGCGAGCAGTTCCTTCGCCCGCTCCACCGACAGCGGGTTGCCGAACTCGGCGTTGATCGACAGCGAGTGCCCGGTCACCACCGGGACGCGGACGCAGGTGCCGCTGACCAGCAGATCCGGAACGCCGAGGATCTTGCGGGACTCGTTGCGCAGCTTCTGGTCCTCGTCGGTCTCGCCGCTGCCGTCCTCGACGAGCGCGCCTGCGAGCGGGATGACGTCGAAGGCGATCGGCGCGACGTACTTGTTCGGTGCAGGGAAATCGACGGAGGAACCGTCGTGGACGAGCTTCTCCGCGTTGTCGACGACCGCGCGGACCTGGCCGACGAGCTCCTCGACACCGGCAAGACCGCTGCCGGACACCGCCTGGTAGCTGGACACGATCATCCGCTGCAGGCCCGCCTCGTCGTGCAGCACCTTGAGCACCGGCATCGCGGCCATCGTGGTGCAGTTCGGGTTGGCGATGATGCCCTTCGGCGGGTTCTTCGCCTCCTCCGGGTTCACCTCGCTGACCACGAGCGGGACCTCGGGGTCCTTGCGCCACGCGGACGAGTTGTCGATGACGGTGGCGCCAGCGGCGGCGAACCGGGGGGCCTGCGCACGCGACAGCGTCGCACCGGCCGAGAACAGCGCGATGTCGATGCCCTTGAGGTCCTCGTCGGAAACCGCGGCGGCGTCCTCGACGACGATGTCCTTACCGCGGAACGGCAGCGTGGTTCCCGCGGACCGGGCGGACGCGAAGAACCGCACCGTGTCGGCGGGGAAGTTGCGCTCCTCCAGGAGGGTGCGCATGACCGCGCCGACCTGTCCGGTGGCGCCGACGACAGCGATGGTCAGTGCCATGGGGTTACCGTCCCGTTCCTGCGTGGACGACGGCCTCTTCGTCGCCGCCCAGATCGAATGCCTTGTGGATCGCGCGCACCGCGTCGTCGAGGTCGCCCTCGTCGACGAGCACCGAGATCCGGATCTCCGAGGTCGAGATCAGATCGATGTTGATGCCCGCCTCCGCGAGCGCCTCGCAGAAGGTGGCGGTGACGCCGGGGTGGCTCTTCATGCCGGCACCGACGAGGGACACCTTGCCGATCGCCTCGTTGGACAGGATCTCGGAGAACCCGATCTCGCCCTGCAGCTCCGTCAGCTTCGCGACGGCGGCGGGCAGGTCGGTCTGCGGCAGCGTGAAGGTGATGTCGGTCTTGCCCGTGTCCACCTTCGAGATGTTCTGCAACACCATGTCGATGTTGATCTCGGTCTCCGCGACGGCGCGGAACACCTTGGCCGCGTACCCCGGAACGTCGGGCAGGCCGACGACGGTGACCTTGGCCTCCGAGCGGTCGTGTGCGACGCCGGTGAGGATGGCTTCTTCCACGGGAATGTCCTCCATCGATCCGGACACCATGGTGCCGGGCTTGGTGGTGTACGAGGAGCGGACGTGCACGGGCACGTTGTAGCGGCGGGCGTACTCGACGCAGCGCAGCATCAGGACCTTCGCCCCGCATGCCGCCATCTCCAGCATCTCCTCGAAGGAGACGGTGTCGAGCCGCTGCGCGTCGGACACGATCCGCGGGTCGGCGGTGTAGATGCCGTCGACGTCGGTGTAGATCTCGCAGACATCCGCCTTGAGCGCCGCGGCGAGGGCGACCGCGGTGGTGTCGGAGCCGCCGCGCCCGAGGGTGGTGACGTCCTTGCTGTCCTGGCTGACGCCCTGGAAGCCGGCGACCAGCACGATCGACCCGCGGTCGAGCGCGTCGCGAACGCGTCCCGGGGTGACGTCGATGATCTTCGCGTTGCCGTGCGCGCCGGTGGTGATGACGCCAGCCTGCGAGCCGGTGAACGACCGGGCCTCCTCGCCGAGGCCGTGAATAGCCATCGCGACGAGGGCGTTGGAAATCCGCTCACCCGACGTCAGGAGCATGTCCATCTCGCGGGCCGGGGGGGTGCCGCACACCTGCTGCGCAAGATCCAGCAGTTCGTCCGTGGTGTCACCCATCGCGGACACGACGACGACGACGTCGTTGCCCGCGCGTTTGGTCTCCACGATCCGTTCGGCGACACGTCGGATGCGTTCGGCGGATGCCACCGAGGATCCGCCGTACTTCTGGACGACGAGCGCCACGCCAATCAACCTCCGGGTTTGGGGTCCGTTGTAGGAAGTCCGATGGTCAAGCTTACCGACGGGGTCGGCGCCGCCCGCACCCAGCCGTGCCGCCGACGTCACGCCGCTGCGCGGGGGCCGTTTCCCCGCCACGATTAACCCGCTGAACATTGCCCGACGGATGCGCGTGCGTGCGGTGCAGGAGCGCATCGGGGTGGCCGCTGGCGGCACTGCTCGGCGGTGCCGCGCAGTACCCGCTGCCGCTGCTCTCGCCAAGGCGTACCCGACCGGGTCGGTGAGCTGGACCGGCCTGCGTCACCGCGACAGCAACTCCGCCAGGTCCGCCGGAATCGGCATCGGGGTCCGGAGGCCGGCGGCGACACGGCCGGTGTTGCCGTCCGGAAAGCGGCCAGCCAGCGATCCGGGTGCGGCGACGGCGATCCGCAGCACCTGCCCCAGCGCTTCGCGTCGGTCGCGTTGGCGCACGGCGAGGACGAACATGGCGACGTGGTTGCAGGTGTGCAGCCACGGATCCGGCTGGGAGGCGATGTGGGCCCGCTCCAGGTGCCGCCACCGCGTCTGGGCGGTCGTTGCCCCCCTCGCCGCGGCCATCTCCCCGCGGTACACGGCGCGCGCGGTCTCGGTCATTCGCGTCATCGAATCGATCCCCTCGGTGGTCGGGTCAGCAGCATTCGCCGGTGTCGGCGTCCGGGCAGCAGCTCGGGTCGACGGCGAGCACCAGCCCGAGCAGGTCATCGAGGGCGTGACCGATCCGGGGGTCGGCCAGTTCGTACCGACTGCGCCGACCCTCAGGAACGGTCGTCACCAGTCCGCAGCCGCGCAGGCAGGCGAGGTGGTTGGACAGGATCTGCCGCGACACCCCGAGCTCGTCGGCCAGCTGGGACGGGTACCCGGGCCCGGAGCGCAGACCCAACAGGATTCGGGCCCGCGTCGCATCCGAGAGGGCGTGCCCGAATCGGGCGAGGGCGTCATGCTGCGTCGGGATCACCACGCAGCAATAGTACATCTGTTTCTGAATTCAGCAATCGATGTACTAATTGGTTGGTCCCCGGACTCAGCCGTGGAGCGGGTGTCGGAGGGATCGGCGAGACTGGGCGCCATGAGGGTGGTGCTGACGCCGGGACGCGACCGGGTGGTCGCGATCCGCACCGGCGACGACGGCACCGCGACCGGCACCCCGGCGGAGTTCCCGGACGCCGCCGCGGCGGTCCGGGCGCTCGAGCCGGAGCGCCCGCGCTGGGTGTGGCCCGACACGGCGAGGGTGTATCCGGAGGTGCTGCGGGCGGGTCTGCGGGTCGACCGCTGCCACGACCTCGCCCTGACCGGCGCAATCCTGGGAACCCGCGACGGGCGACCGGTACACCCGAGTGCGCCTCCGGCGGATACCCGCCCCGCCCTGTTCGACGCCGCCCCGCCGGTGGACCCGGCGGCGGCACTGGCCGAGCACGCCGATCAGCTCGCGCGGATCGGCACGGATGCCCGCCTGCGCCTGCTGGTTGCGGCGGAATCGGCGGGCGCGCTGGCCGGAGCGGAAATGGGCCATGCCGGGTTGCCGTTCTCCACCGCCGCCCATCTGCGACTGCTGGAGGCCGCGCTCGGGCCCCGCGTCCCCGGGGAGGTCCTCCCCGTACGCCTGCGGGAGGCGGCCGACGAGGTCAGCGCCGCGTTCGGCAGGCGGGTGAACCCGGCATCGCAGCAGGAGGTGGTGGGGGCCTTCGCCCGCGACGGTGTCGACCTCTCGTCCACCCGGGCGTGGGTGCTGCGTGAGGTGGACCACCCGGCGACGGCGCCGTTGCTGCGGTACCGGGACCTGGCGAAGCTGCACTCCGCGAACGGCTGGGGGTGGCTCGACGCCTGGGTGCGCGGCGACCGGTTCCGCCCGGTGTACGTGCCGGGCGGGGTGGTGACCGGACGCTGGGCCAGCCGCGGTGGCGGCGCCCTGCAGATTCCGAAACCGGTGCGCGCCAGTGTGATCGCCGACCCCGGGCACACGCTGGTCATCGCCGACGCCGGGCAGCTCGAACCGCGCATCCTGGCCGCGATGTCCGGCGACCCGCGGATGGTCGCCGCCGCCGGGGCCGACGACCTGTATGCCCCGGTCGCCGCGGAGGTGTTCGACGGCGACCGCGCGAAGGCGAAGGTCGCCATCCTCGGGGTGCTGTACGGTGCCACCGCAGGTGAGGCGAAATACCTTCTCACCTTGCTGCGCAGGAGATTTCCCGCGGCGGTGCGCTACGTCGAGGAGGCGGCTCGGGCCGGTGAACGCGGCGAGGTGGTGCACTCGTGGCTGGGCCGGGCCTGCCCCCCGCCCGACGACAGTTGGTGGTCGCACGGCGATGCGCACGCGCGTGGCCGGTTCACCCGGAACTTCGTTGTCCAGGGCACCGCCGCGGAGTGGGCACTGTGCCTGCTCGCCGAACTCCGCCGCCGGCTGGCCGAGGTACCCGACGCGGAACTGGTGTTCTTCCAGCACGACGAGGTGGTGGTGCACTGCCGTGACGCGGAGGCGGCGACCGGGTATGTCCTCGACGCGACGGCGGCCGCGACCCGACTCCTGTTCGGCGACACCGCCGTCCGCTTCCCGATGGATGTCGCCGTGCGCGACTGCTACGCGGACCCCGCACCGGCGGGCTGAGCGACCCGGGATGTCGCCCCGGTTCACGGTCGGTGCGTCCGACGGGCGGGTCGTGCGCCGGAACCCGCCCGCACGCAGTCCGCCCGAAACGCGGCCCAGTCCCACGCCTCGACGAACTCCCGGCCCGCGGTCACGCCGCTCTCGTACAGGGCGGCCGACTTTGCGGCGTCGATCCGGAAGTCGATCGGACTGACGCTGCCGGACGGAACAAACACGGTCCGCCGCACCGTGCACGGATCGTCGACGTAGGCGGCGTCCTGATTCCCGAACAGGATGCCGACCGCGGCGATCCCCAACGCGAGACCGAGCGAGAGCGGCCCCCGCACCGGGTGGGTCGGCGGGACACCCGGCGGTGCCGACAACCGGATCCCGAAGGTGGGCCAGCGGGCCGCGCCCCGTTCCCGGTCGAACAGGTCGATCGGGAAGTTAGCAAGCAGCCCGCCGTCCACCCACGTCGCGCCGCGGACCCGCACCGGAGCGAACAGGAACGGGATCGCCGACGACGCCCGGACCGCCCGCGCCACCGGGAACTCGTCGGCGTCGACCCCGTACCCGGGCAGATCCCACGGGATCCGAACCAGGCGGCGGCGGGACAGATCGGTAGCCGCGACCACCAGCGCCCACCCGTGTCGCTCCGACACATCGCCGGTGCGGAGATCGCCGAACGTGCGCACCCCGAGATCATCGAGGATGCCGCCGAGGAACTTTTCGAGGTAGTCGCCCTGGTACACGCCGTCTGTGGTGACCAGCGAGAGCACGCCGCCGACCAGCGGGATCTTGCCGAGCAGGGTGGTGTCCTCGAACTTGCGGTAGTCGATTCCCGCGATGATCTCGCGCAGCGCGGTCAGCGGCTCCCCGGCCCGCTGCAACGCCGCCGCGAGTGCCGCGACGATCGCGCCTGCGCTGGATCCGGCGATCCGAGGGAAGCTGTACCCCGCCTCGGCGAGCGCGTCCACGGCACCGACCAGCCCGATGCCGCGTACCCCGCCGCCCTCGCACACCAGGTCGGCTCGCAGCTCCGCCGTCATGACTCCAAGTTAGGGGCCGCCGGGGGAACCGGCAACGGCGATCACAGCAACGCGGTCAGGCCCCGGATCGTGAACAGCAGGCCGAATCCGAGGAACACCGCAACCCCGAGTTCCTTGTTACGGCCGACCATCCAGCCCTTCGCCGCGTCGAGGACCCGCCTGGCCCGGTCACCGAGCAGCAGGTACGCGCCGACCGGGATCAG
Organism: Rhodococcus sp. NPDC058505; assembly: GCF_042720095.1. Taxonomy (NCBI): domain Bacteria; kingdom Bacillati; phylum Actinomycetota; class Actinomycetes; order Mycobacteriales; family Nocardiaceae; genus Rhodococcus; species Rhodococcus sp. NPDC058505. The sequence goes on along the minus strand of NZ_JBHXNB010000005.1, from coordinate 203,412 downwards.
GAAGTCGAGCATTGCGGCCAGGAGCAGCAGCGCGGTGCCGATCAATGCCTGCGGCCAGGTGGAGCCGTAGCTGGCGATGATGCTCATGCCCGACAGCATGATGAACAGGTTCGGGTTGAGGTTGGCCAGCACCAGACCGAGCAGGAAGGACCGCCGCGGTGTCGCCGATTCGAGTTCGACCATCCACTTCGGCTTCTCCGCACCCAGCTTCTTCCGCTGCGACAGTTGCACCAGCCCGACGGCGAGGAACAGCAGACCGACGACAAGGCCGATCCAGTGTGACACCGTCCGCGAGGTGGCCGACGGATCACCCGCGCCGCCGAGGAGGGCGGCGCCCCCGATCGCCGTGTACACGAACAGGAAGGCGGCCGCGAAGCTCAGCGCATTGCGGATCGCGTTGTCCGACTGCAGTAGCAGGATGCACCCCGCGATCGCGGCGGGGGTGATGATCAGCCCGATCATCTCCGGCACCAACAGTGCGATCAGATCGCCCATCTCACTCCTCCTGAGAACCGGACGGCCCCCCCGGCCCGTCGGCATCGGACCGGCGGGCGCGGCGGACCAGGCGACTCTCGGCGTCCGCGAGCGCGCGCATGGTGGATTCACCGAGAACCGGTGTCGCGCTGAACACCTCCAGCGCGACACCCTGACTGTCCAGGCGTTCGGCGTCCCACATCTCGAGCACCTCGGGCGCCAGACCGCTCAGGTACAACCTGCCACCGACCGCGTCGAGGCGACCCGCGTACTCGGCGATCACCTTGAAGAAGGTGGCGCCCAATGTCGTTCGACCCCGCAACCGCAGAATCACCTCCGGCGAATCCGCGGCGCCCGGGTCGGGCAGCTGCACCTGGAGCGTCCGCGCACCCGCGTAGAAGAGGCTGCCGTACACGTCGAGGATCATCACCTCACGGTCCCCCAACTCCGTCGGCACCGGCGCCTCCGCCAACCGCCCGTCCGCATCCAGTTCGAGTCGCACCACCCGCAGGTCCACAGCTTCCTGGTTGAGCTGCAGCAACAGCGACAGCGCGACGCCGATCCCGACCGCCGCGGTCACCGGAAGCAGCAGCGTCGCAACGAAGGTGGTGACGAGCGCGATGATCGACGTCGGGCCGCTCGAGATGATCGACCGGATCTGGGCGGGCCGGATCGAGCCGATTCCCGCGACAATCAGCACCGCGGCCAGCGTCGGCATCGGGACCTTCCCGACCAGGCCGGAGAAGAGCACCAGAATCACCAGCATCCAGATCCCGGAGAACACCGCCCCCCACCGCCCCTTCGCCCCGGCGGCGTCGTTGACCGCGGTCTGCCCGACCGACCCGCCGACCGGCATCCCCCCGAACAGGCTGGACGCGAGGTTCCCGACGCCCTGCGCGGAGAAGTCCTGGTCGGGCAGCGACCGGGAGCCGTCGCGGTTCGGGGCGGCCTCCGCGACACCGGCGCCCTGCACCAGAATGATGGCCGCGACCGCGAACCCGCCGCCGACCAGTGGCGCCGACAGCAGGCCCAGATCCGGGATCTGCGGCATCGGGAACCCGGTGGGGATCGCGCCGCCGTCAGCGACCCGCGCGACGCCGTCCCACCCGAGCACGACCACCAGCACACACGGGATCACAAGGGCAACAAGTGAACCGAACAGCGCGACGCGGGTCCTGGCGAGCACGACCAGCAGCAGCAGCGCGAGCACACCGGTAGCCAGGGACGGCCAGTCGATCCGCGTCGGGTTGGTGATCAGGTCGGCAGCCTTGGCCAGCGCGACGGATCCGGACACCGACGCCCCGGTCAGATCCGACAGCTGGCCGAGCACGATGTTGACGGCGATGCCGGTGAGGAACCCGGTCATCACCGAATGCGATACGAACCGGGTGTACCGGCCGAGCCGCAGCAACGCGGCGGCGACCATCACCGCGCCAGCGATCAGGGTGAGCAGGACCAAGGCGTCGGCGCGATCCGACTCGGGCACATCGGCGATCGCCGAACCGGCAGCAAGCGCGGAGGCGCCGGTCGTGGTGACGACCATCAGTTTGGTGCTGGTCTGCATCCCGCCGAACAGCGGCCCCGCGAAGCTGGCGTACAGGCCGTGCACCGGGCTGACGCCGGCCAGCACCCCGGACGCCATCCCGTCCGGAACGCTGGCGATCGCGCCGGGCAGCCCGGCGATCAGGTCATTCTTGAGGTGCCTGCGTTCCGGCATCCGATCGCGGATCCAGCCGCGAACGGCTCGACGATTCGACCTCATGGACTTCAGCCTCCGCTCGCGCATCCGGTTGCCCGATCGGCACGCGCTCACCGTCTCGACTCCGACAGCAACTCGATCATGGGCACGGTGGCCCGGCCTCCGAATCGGCTGCGGTCCAGGGTATTTCGTCGTCTACTCGGCTCTCGCATGCGACCACGAACGCGTGTATGGCCTCCCGGATCGCGCCGTTGCGCGCCGACGACCACTGTGTCGATCTCATCTCACCGTCCATTGGCTCACCGCCCGTCGGGATTCCATATCGTGACTGCCCAGATGACCACGACGTCGAGGGCGATAATCACGAAGGCCCAGGCCGGGTAGTAGGGCAGCCAGAGGAAGTTCGTGAACAACGACACCGCAACGAAGGTGACCGCCGCGACCCGCCCCCACATGCTGCCCTTCATCAGTCCCAATGCCGAGATCGCCTGGACCACTCCCAGTGTCAGGTGAATCCAGCCCCAGGCCACGACGTCGAGCGCATAGGTGTAGTCGACCCCGACGACGAGGTGCCGGTCGCCAGCAATCGCCGAAATTCCCTGGCACATCGACAGGACGCCCACGGTCAGTAGCAGTACCGCTGCTCCGAGCGAGGTGCCCGCCGCGAATCCCTGGTGGTCCGGACGTTCCACGGTCGCGCGGGTAGTGGTCATCGGTTCTCCCTCCAGCCTCCGGGCGGCACGTTCCCCGAGGGGGCGGACAGCGCCTCGTCCACCGTGCCGAACACCGCGAGCCGTTCACCCGCACGCGTGACGTCGGCGAGGACGTCCCGAACCTGCCCGATGTCGTGTGCGATGCGCAGTTCGATCCCGTCACGCCGCAGTGCGGCCTGTAGCTGCACCAGCATCTCCGCGGCGCTGACGTCGATGTATGGCGAGGTTTCCGCGTCGATCACCACGACCCGCGTTGCCTCGGTGCAGCGCCGCGAGACGGTGTCCTTCACGAAGTCGGCATTCGCGAAGAACAGGCCGCCCTCGACCCGCACGACGACGGCGCCCGCGGGGCTCGTTGCGTTGGGGTGACGCTCGACGTCCACCCACACCGAGCCCTCCTGCCCGAGGTCGGCAACGTGCGGGCGCGAGTTGCGGTACAGCAGCAGCAACATCGACACCGCGATCCCGATGACCAGTCCGGGCAGCGTGTCGAACAGCAGCACACCGAGCAGTGCGGCGAGCGCGCCGAGGAAGTCGGCCCGCGCGGCGAGCCCGTAGATGGTGCCGAGCTGGCGGGACCACACCCGATACAGGCGCCGCAGCGCCGCGATGTCGACCAGTTCGATCACCGCGGCGATGACGACCGCGGCCAACGTGGCCTCGGGCAGCTGCTCGAACAGTCCGGTCAGAAAGAGCAGGGTGAGCACGGTGAGCACCGCCACCACCAGCCCGCTGACCTGAGTTTTTGCCCCGGCAGCGCCGTTAACCGCGGTCTTGGACAGGCTGCCATTGACGACCATGCCCGAGCTGAGCCCGGAGCCGAGGTTCGCGGCGCCGAGACCGAGCAGTTCACGGTTCGCGTCGATCTCGTATCCGGCCCTCGCCGCGTACGTCTTCGCGGCGCCGAGGCCCTCCGCGAAACCGATCAGCAGCACACCGAATGCGGGGCCCGCGAGGTCGTAGTAGTCATGCCACGCGGCTCCCTCCGGCAGTCCGAGCGATGGCAGCCCGGACTCGATGTGACCGACGATGTCGACGCCGTGCTCGTCGAGCGAGAACACTGCGACGGCCAGGATGCTGAGCAATACCACCACCAGCGAGCCGGGCACGAGGGGAAGCCACCGCTTGAGCACCAGCACCAGCACCAGGCTGACGACACCGACCGCGAGCGTCGGCCACTGGGTGTCGCCGAGGTGGGTCAGCACACCCCACGACTGTTCGAAGAAGTCGCCGTCGGCCTTGTCGATACCGAACAGCTTGGGCACCTGGCCGACGATGATGGTCAACGCCAAACCGACGATGAAGCCCTTCAGCACCGGCTCGGAGATGTACGACGCCGCGAACCCGAGACGGCACAGTCCGGCCAGCAGACCGGCGATCCCGGTCAAGATCGCCAACACCGCCGACAGCGCCAGGTAGTGCCCGCCGTCGCCACCGGCGACCGGGGCGATGATCGCGGCGGACAACGCGGCAGTCGCCGACATCGGTCCAACCACGAGGTGCCGGGAGCTGCCCAGTGCCGCATACAGGATCAGCGCTGGAATCGCCGCGTACAGGCCGACGACCGGGGTGACACCAGCAATCGTGGCGTAGGCGAGGCTCTCCGGGATCAGCACCGCCCAGACCGTCAGGCCGGCAGCGATGTCCGGTCGCAGCCACTTCCGGTTGTAGCCGTCCAACGAGGCGAACAGCCACCACCCCCGGTGGGCGGCAGTCTTCGCGGCACCACGATCCATCGACATCACCTCAGCAGTCCCGAAACTTGCGGCGCGTCCGATAGTGGCCGGAACTCCTGGCCGTCGCTTCACCTCCGAAGGATGAGGCGATGCGTTGAATGGGGGTTCATGTGTCATCCGCCGCCGCGGACTCGACCATGAACCCCCATTCAATGCGAGCCGCTCAGTCGCGCGGCCGGAGCCGGGCGTTCGGCAGCATCGGCGCCGGGATCGTCTCGTCCCACTCACCGGGGAACGGACCGAACCTGCCGTCCGCCGCGGGCCGGTTGTCGCGTTCGCTCTGCCAGTCCGCCCGGAACCCGGCGACCTCGTCGTGGCTGCGGCCGACGAAGTTCCACCACATCACGATCTGCTCGCCGAGCGGTTCGCCGCCGAGCAGCAGCAGCCGCACCGGACCGTCACCGGCGGCAACGAGGTCCACCTCCGAGGCGCCCGCGGGCAGGTGCACCAACTGCCCGATGGTCGCGGCGACGCCCGCCACCTCGACCGACCCGCTGTCGACCAGGACGCCGTGCTCGAACGATCCGTCGAGCGGCACCCGCAGTGTCTGCCCGGGCCGGAGCGTCAACTCGGCGCCCAGCAGCGGCGTGAAGGTCCGCACCGGCGACGTGGTGCCGAATAGGCTGCCGAGGAACACCACCGCCTGCGCGCCCTCGACGTCGAGCACCGGCGGCGCGTAGTGCTCGAAAGCCGGTGCGGTGAAACGATGTTCGTCCGGCAGCGCGACCCACAACTGGACGCCATGCAGGATGGCGGTGTCGGGGGTGGAGTACTCGGAGTGCGCGATCCCGGATCCCGCGGTCATCAGGTTGACCTCCCTTGGCCGGACGATCGCGTGCGCGCCGGTGGTGTCCCGATGCTCAATCTCGCCGCTGAATACCCAGGACACCGTCTGCAACCCGGTGTGCGGATGCCCGGCGACCCGCATGCCGCCACTGCGGCGGACATCGTCGGGGCCGTAGTGGTCCAGGAAGCACCACGCCCCGATCAGGGTCTGGCCGCGCTGCGGCAGCGATCGGCGCACGGTCATCGCACGCGCGCCGCCGAGCGGCACCTCCCGGTAGTCGAGCAGCCGCGGCGCGGTGCCGTCACGACTCGCGCAGACGACCTCGTCCGGGCGGGCCTCGAGATTGCTCATGGGACCGGTCCTCTCGATCGACGGCGCTGAGCCGAGCGTAGCGGCGCGCGCGCCACACCGACGTCAAACGCCCCGGCAAGCGCGCCCGACAGCGGGTTCGCCGACTGGTTGCGCGCCCGCCCAGACCTGCGGAGTTGGCCGCAGCGAACGCCGAATACCAGTGGATCACCGACGCTTTCGACGCACCCGAGCGAACCCTTCGTTCACCACGAGTTCACTGATCCCACTACCCATCGATAATAACGATCCGCTGCAATTCGAATCTCATTTCGGCAACAGCCGGTGGTGTCGCGCGTCGTTCCGCCGCGCGGAACCGGACCATCCGACCTAGTCTTCGTGAGGCGACAGCGACGAAGGTCGATATCGCGGTGCCCACCTGCGTGCGCACCGCGGTCGCCCCGCGAGGACCTGGAGGGGAGACCAAAGGGATGACCGACGCACCGTGGAACCACCACCGCACCCGACCGCCGCTGCACGCGCGACCGCCGCAGCGCAGGCCGCGGCTGATCGAGTCGCTCAGCCACGCGATGACCACCCCGGACTCGGCGCCGGTCACCGTCGCGATGGTCAGCGGGCCCGTCGGATCAGGCAAGTCGACCCTGCTCGCGAACTGGGCCGACGCGGTCTCACACCGGACGAACCCTCCCCGACTCGCGTGGCTCACCGTCGAGGCCTGCGACAACGGTCGCGCCGCGTTCGGCTCCGCCGCGCTGGCCGCACTGCACGCCATCGGCGACGCCGAGATCACCGCCGCGCTACCTGCCCTCCCTGGTCCCGACGACCCCGGCTTCTCCGCCGCGGCAGCCGCCGTCCTCGGCGAACTGGGCGTGCCGATCGTGATGGTTCTCGACGATGTGCACCTGCTGCACGACCCGGACACCCTCGAGGACCTCGCGTCGTTCCTGCGCTGGGCGCCACCGACCCTGCGCACGGTGCTGTCCGGACGGTTCGAACCCCCGGTTGCCCTGCACCGCCTGCGGCTCGACGGGCGGGTCCTCGACATCGGGCCCCACGATCTCGCGTTCACCGACGACGAGGCGGCGGCACTGCTCGCCGAGCACGACGTGCGACTGGCCCCGGAGGATCTCGCTGTCGTCCAGGACCGCACCCACGGCTGGGCCGCCGCCCTGCGTCTTGCCGCGATCTCGCTCGCCCACCACGATGACCACACGACGATGATCGCCGACTTCAGCGGCGACAACCGCGTCGTGGCCGACTATCTCGTCGACGAGGTGCTGGACCGACTCGATCCCGACACCCGCGACTTCCTCGTCGAAACCTCGATTCCGGACGCATTCAACGCCGAACTCGCCGAATCACTGTCCCGAAACCCGAACGCCCACCGGGTGATCGACATGCTTGGGCGGGAGAACCTGCTCGTCGAACCGGTCGCGGGTGCCCCCGGCTGGTACCGCTACCACCCGCTGCTCCGGGAGTACCTGCGGGCGGAGGCGTCCCGGCGCGGTCGCCGCGCCGTCGCCGACCTCGAACGCGTTGCGTCCCAATGGTTTGCCGCGTCCGGCGCGGATGCCCGGTCGCTGGAGCATGCCCTGCATGCGGGCGACGACGAGGCCCTGCTGAGGTTGCTGTCGGGGCTCGGGTTCGGTGCGGTGCTCCGGGGTCACGCTGACACCGTGACCGGGGTGCTCGATCGGGCCACCCGCCGGGTACGGTCGGCCCCGATCGCCCAACTGGTCAGGGCCGCCGCCGAACTCGACCGGGGCAACGAGGCCGCCGCGGCGTCGACGCTCGCCGCCCGCGCGGCCACCCCGGCACTCCGAGGCGCCGAGAGGCGTCTCGAACGGGCGCTGCGGCTTCGACTCGCCCTGCGCAGGGGTGGGATCGAGCGGACGCTGGACACCCTGCAACGGGAAGCGGGCACCCCGTGCGGTGAACCCGACGTCGACGCCTACGCCACCATCGCGGAGGGCAGCGCCGAACTGTGCCTCGGCCGTCTCGACGACGCCGAGCAGCACCTGCACGACGGGCTCGACACCGCGCGTTCGTCCCGCGCACCCGCCCTCGAACTCGAGGCGACGATGGCCCTGGCCGCGGTCGCGGCGTGCCGGTGCCGCCCCTCCGAGATCGTCCGACTGCACCGTGACGGCGCCGCGCTCGCCCGCACCCACGGCCTCACCGACAGCGTCGACTTCCGGCTGCTCGACCTGCTCGCGGTGTGGGGCCGAACGCTGCGCCTGGACGCCGATCCCGCCGACCTGGCCGCCCGCTGCGTTCCCGAGCTGACCGGTGCCCCGAACCCGACGGTGGCGTCGGCGGTGTCCTGCCTGGCCGCGGTCCTCGCCCCCGGCGGAACCGACGGCCACCCGACCCGGGGCACCGACGCCCGCGACCAGTTCCTGCTCGCGCACCGCCGCCCGCTGCCCCCCGGCGTGACCGCACTGATGGCCCCGGCCGTGCATCGCGCGCTGCTGGACTCCGGTCAGTCGAACGGGCTCCCCGACGTGGTCGGTCAGCTCACCGCGGGCCGGTGGCCGTCCGCCAGCGACGCCGCGGTGATCGCCGCCCTGCACGATCTGCACCGCCGACGTCCGGACTCCGCCCGCTCCCAGCTCGCCCCCGTCCTCACCGGCGCGACCCCCTGCACCGCGGTGACCACGATGATCCGCGCCTGGCTCGCCGAGGCCGCGATCGCGGACGGCAAGAACCAGGCGATCGCGGTTCGGGACGCGCTGCTCGAGGCCGTGATCCTCGCCGAGCCGGAGTCGTTGGTGCTTCCGTTCGCCGAGGCGGGCCCCGGGATCCGCGACCTGCTTGGCCGTCACCGCGGCCGTTTCGGCAGCCATGAGGACTTCGTCGGCCACATCCTGTCCCGGATACCGGCGGAGGCCGCCGCCCCGAACCCGCTCACCGCGCGGGAGATGGAACTGCTCCTGGAACTGCCCTCGTGGCGGACCGCGGAACAGATCGCGGCCGACCTGTTCGTCTCGGTGAACACGGTCAAGACGCACCTGCGCGGCATCTACCGCAAGCTGGAGGTCGGTTCCCGGCGGGACGCGATCACCACGGCACGCGGGCTCGGGCTGCTGTGACCCGGCATCTCATCACCCGCGGGTGAGGCGCAGCGCGCGGCCACTGGGGACAGTGAGAGAAGAGGATTCACCCACTCCCCCGCTCCGCCCCTAGGAGGCCGCGACCGTGACACAGCCCCGGCACACGCGGACCCGCTACGAATTCCTGCTGCGCGGCGAGCTGTCCGAACGCGCGCTTGCCGCGTTCCCGGAACTGGCGCGCTCGCACGGCACCGGGGACTACACCCGGCTCTATGGCCCGATCGAGGACGACGGGGCGCTGCGCGCGATGCTCGCGCGCTTCGACACGCTCGGCCTGACGGTCGTCGAGATGCGGCAACTCCCCGACTGATCGCCACCGGATATGCAGAACGGACCCCCGCGTTCGCGGAGGTCCGTTCGTCGGTGTCTGGCGGTCAGCCGACCTGCGAGTGGTTGGTCGACCCGGTAAAGCTGAGATCGGTGAGGTTCCCGAGGTCGATCAGCGGTCCGCCGCCCAGATCGAGCGAGCCGCCGGCGCTGCCGCCCCCGGTGGTGATCGCACCGGCCAGGTCGGCGCCGGTCGCGCCAGCGAAGTTCGCGCCGAGGATCTTGGCCTCGTGGAACTTGGCGCCGGTCAGCTTGGCGTTCACCAGCGTCGCGTCGGTGAGATCCGCGCTGACCAGGGTGGCCTGCTCGAGATTCGCGCCCTCCAGGTTCGCGCCGGAAGCGTGGGCGAGGTAGAGGTTCGCCTGGGACAGGTTCGCGTTCTCGAGCTTCGCGCCCTCCAGGGTCGCGCCGAGCAGGTTCGCGCCGGACAGGTTCGCGTAGGACAGGTCGACGCCCTCAAGGTCGGCACCCTGCAGGGTCGCGCCGGGGCAATTGGTGAACTTGGCCGCCGTCGGGGTCGACACGATCGTGCACCCGCCGACGATGGTGTCCGCGGAGGCCACCGGCGCCGCCACGGCCAGCCCGGCCGCGATCAGACCCGCTCCCGCGGCCACCGCGCCGAGGCGGGCAGCGATCCGGTGTCGTCCTCTGTTCAGTACCGCCATGACGCTCTCGCTTCCAAGAGAAATCCCTGACAGGGGGCCGAATCCGCCCTGACCGGGACACACTAACGAAACGGTCACGGCCGCGTGGAGAATTCGTAAAACAAGCGTCCAGCAACGGCGCGAGCTGCCGCCGGGGCGGGTCGACACGCTGCCGGTCACCCGGCGCACCGAACCGGCGTGCGGGTAGACTGCCGTTCATGCAGCGGGCGCTCCTCCTTAACTGCCGCGACGGGGTCTGATCCAGACCGGCTCCCGTCGCGGGGTTCAGTCGCGCCGGTCGATTCACCTTTTGGACTACCCGTCCCCTCATTTCGGAGATTCGTCAATGTCACCCGCCGACGCCTTTACTTCCGGTTCGCGCACCATCACGCCGCCGTCCAAGCCCGCGCCCGCCGATCAGCCCGCGTGGAACACCCAGAAGAACTCCTCGATGCCGACCTACCGGTACCGGCCGTTCGCGGAGGAGGTCGAGGAGGTCACCCTCGCCGACCGCACCTGGCCCGACCGGGTCATCGACCGGGCGCCGCAGTGGTGCGCCGTCGACCTGCGGGACGGCAACCAGGCGCTGATCGACCCGATGAGCCCGGCCCGCAAGCGCCGCATGTTCGACCTGCTGGTCCGGATGGGCTACAAGGAGATCGAGGTCGGCTTCCCGTCCGCGAGCCAGACCGACTTCGACTTCGTCCGCGAGATCATCGAGGACAACGCCATCCCCGACGACGTCACCATCCAGGTGCTGACCCAGTCGCGGCCGGAACTGATCACCCGCACCTTCGAGGCCTGCCAGGGCGCGAAGAACGTGATCGTGCACTTCTACAACTCCACCTCGATCCTGCAGCGCCGGGTCGTGTTCCGCGCCGACAAGGACGCGATCAAGAAGATCGCCACCGACGCGGCCGCGCTGGTGCTCGAGGAGGCCAAGAAGTACCCCGACACCCACTGGCGCTGGGAGTACTCCCCCGAGTCCTACACCGGAACCGAACTGTCGTACGCCAAGGAGGTGTGTGACGCGGTCACCGAGGTGCTCGGCGCGACCCCGCAGAATCCGGTGATCCTGAACCTGCCCGCCACCGTCGAGATGGCGACCCCGAACGTGTACGCCGACTCGATCGAGTGGATGCACCGCAACCTGGCGCGCCGCGACTCGGTGATCCTGTCGCTGCATCCGCACAACGACCGCGGCACCGGGGTCGCGGCGGCCGAGCTGGGCTACCAGGCTGGCGCGGACCGGATCGAGGGCTGCCTGTTCGGCAACGGTGAACGCACCGGCAACGTCTGCCTGGTGACGCTGGGCCTGAACATGTTCACCCGCGGCGTCGACCCGCAGATCGACTTCTCCAACATCGACGAGATCCGCCGCACCGTCGAGTACTGCAACCAGCTGCCCGTCGCCGAGCGGCACCCGTACGGCGGCGACCTGGTGTACACCGCGTTCTCCGGCAGCCACCAGGACGCGATCAACAAGGGTCTCGACGACATGAAGTTCTCGGCGGACGCGCAGGACGCCGACGTCGACGACATTGTCTGGGCGGTGCCGTACCTGCCGATCGACCCGAAGGACGTCGGCCGCACCTATGAGGCCGTGATCCGGGTGAACTCGCAGTCCGGCAAGGGCGGCGTCGCCTACATCATGAAGGCCGACCACGGCCTGGTACTGCCGCGGCGGCTGCAGATCGAGTTCTCCCAGTCCGTGCAGCGCATCACCGACGGTGAGGGCGGTGAGGTGTCCCCGAAGGAGATGTGGGACGTCTTCAACGAGGAGTACCTGGCCCCGATCAACCCGCTGGAGCGGATGCGGCAGAAGGTGACGGCGTCCGAGGTGGACGGCGGCGTCGACGCCATCTCCGTTGTGGTGAAGGTGGACGGCAAGGAGCAGGAGATCGCCGGCTCCGGCAACGGCCCGCTGGCCGCCTTCGTGGACGCGCTCGGCACCATCGGCTTCGACGTGCGGGTGCTCGACTACAGCGAGCACGCGATGTCCGCGGGCGACGACGCGCAGGCCGCCGCCTACGTCGAGGCCGCGGTGACGCTGCCCGACGGGTCGACGAAGGTCGTGTGGGGTGTCGGCATCGCCACCTCGATCACCACCGCATCGCTGCGCGCGCTCGTCTCCGCCGTCAACCGCGCCCACTGAGGCTCCCCACCCCAACGGGTGAAGGGCACTGGTGACCGGCCGGGCCGGTGACCAGTGCCCTTCACCCGTTTTCGGTGGTGTCAGCCGAGCAGCTTCGCCTTCGCCGCGGCGAACTCGTCGTCGGTGAGCACGCCCGAAGCGTGCAGCTTGCCGAGCTGCTCGAGCTTGGCGATGATGTCGTCCTCCGCCGGCGCCGCGGCCGGGGCCGGGGGCTGCTGGTAGGCCTGCTCGGCCGCGGCCTGCTGGGCGTACTGCTGCTGCTGGTAGGCCTGCTCGGCCGCGGCCTGCTGGGCGTACTGCTGCTGCTGGTAGGCCTGCTCCTGCTGTTGCTGCTGCGCGTACGCCTGCTGCTCGGAGTACTTGCGCTGCGCCCGGCGATCCATCGCGTTGGTGGTGGCCCGCGCGGTGCCCGCGACCACCGCCGTCCGCGCGACGGTGCCGAGCAGTCCGGGACGTCCGACACGTCCAGCCCTGAACACCATGATCTCTCCCTCTCCTAGAGTGCTGCCTCAACCGCGGCGACGATGACGTCGCGCGGGATCTGCACGTGCAATGCGACCTCGCCGCCCGCCGCCCGCGCGCTCGACGCGATCTGCCGCGCCCACGACTCCTCGTAGACGATGATCGCGGCGGAGCTGCCCGGATCCAGCGAGTCCCGCACGATATCGAGGTCCTCGTCGCTGATCAGGGCCTTCGCCTCGATCGACAGGACCTGGAGCCCCACGTCGCCGAGGTCCTCGTCGACGTCGACCTGCGTCACCTTGCCCGCCTCGTCCTTGTGCAGGTAGACGAGGTCGAGCAGTGTCACGTACCCCCGTTCGACGACGTCCTGGAGCGCGGCGATGGTCGCGGCGTCCACCTGGGATCCGGGAAATGCCAACACGACCAGTTCCACCGGACCGATGTTCAGCGTCTCGTCCATGCGCTCAGCCTCCAGGGGTGACCGGCGACACGCCTCACCCTCCGCGGATGAATACCGATCTCACCTGCCACGGGTGAGGCAGGATTCCCCCCGATCACGGATTCTCGTAGCAACACTCGAAACACTCATGTGAATGGAGGAGTCCGATGAACTCTGCCGTCGACTCGTTCTGGGATTTTCTGTGGCTGATCCTCATCACGTTCGCCTTCGTGGCGTACCTGATGCTGCTGTTCTCGATCATCGGGGACCTGTTCCGCGACCACAAGCTGTCCGGCTGGTGGAAGGCGGTGTGGGTGTTCTTCCTGATCTTCCTGCCATTTATCACCGCCCTGATCTACCTGATCGCCCGCGGTGACGGGATGACGAAGCGGTCGCTTGCCGCGGCGCAGCAGATGAAGTCCGAGCAGGACGCCTACATCCGGGACGTGGCTGGCAAGTCACCCGCCGAGCAGATCGCGGACGCCAAGGCGCTGCACGACGCGGGCACCATCACCGACGCGGAGTTCGCGACGCTGAAGGCGAAGGCCCTCGGCTGATCGTCGTCCGTCGACACCACCGCGCCGGTCCGGGCTCCCCCCGGGCCGGCGCGGTCGTCTGTCCACCCCTTGCTAACACATCGGCGGCCACGGGCGACACAAAACAAGACCGAAGAGTACGACCCGTCTAGGAGAGGATTCCTCATGTCCCTGCGTCGCGTCACCGGCATCGCCGCCGCCACTCTCGCCGCCGCTGGCCTCGCCGTCGCCGGAGCCGGAACGGCATCCGCGGAAACCGAGGTGCCGATGACCCGCTGCCTCGGCCTCAGCCCGTACATCGTCGACCAGCCGTACGCACCGGCCCGCCTGTTCCTCACCCAGAGCCTCCCCAACGAGGGGTCGGGGAAGGGCACCCTGCGGCTGCACGACGTCGCGAGCCTGTGGTTCTTCGCGGGCGGGTACCAGTCCGACGTCCGACTGGACTGGCGCAACGTCGACAACGGGAAGACCGGAACCCTCACCGACACCGCGACCGTCGGCACCCCGGGCGGCGACTCCGCGAAATTCTTCCTCGACGCCGGCCCCGGAAAGTACGACCTGACGATGAGCGCCTACAACAAGCACGCGCTGTGGGGCATGCCCACCACGTCCTGCACCGGGTCCGTCACCCTGAACTGACGCCAGGCTCCCACTCGGCCCGGTCGGCCCCGGCCCGCGAACTGTGGCACCTGCCACCGCGGCACCGGCACGACTCCGGGCCTTCCGGGCCGATGTGGAACACTGCGCGCGTGGCAAGTAGCACTCGATTCTCCGCGCGCGGGCGGTTGGCCCTGCGCGCCGCGGCGCTGGCGTCCTGGGCGTCGCAGAAGGCAGGCCGGGGCAAGGGCTCGATGATCGGCGGGCTGATCGCCCTCAAGATCGACCCGACGCTGATGACGCAGCTCGGTCGCGGCAAGCGGACGGTGCTGGTCACCGGCACCAACGGCAAATCGACCACCACCCGGATGACGGCGGCGGCGCTCGCCACCGTCGGCACCGTCGCCACCCAGGCGGACGGCGCGAACATGGACGCGGGCATCGTCGCCGCGCTGAGCGTCGGCCAGGGCGCGGAGCTGGCCGCGATCGAGGTGGACGAGCTGCACACCCCGCACGTCGCGGACGCGCTTGATCCGCAGGCGATCGTGCTGCTCAACCTGAGCCGCGACCAGCTGGACCGGGTCGGCGAGATCAACATGATCGAGCGCAGGCTGCGAGCCGGGCTGGCCGCCCACCCGGACGCGGTGGTGGTCGCGAACTGTGACGACGTGCTGGTCACCTCCGCCGCCTACGACAACCCGAACGTGGTGTGGGTGGCTGCGGGCAGCGGCTGGGCAGGCGACTCGGTCAGCTGCCCCCGCAGCGGTGAGCCGATCGTGTGGGACGCGGACGGGAACTGGCGCAGCACCGGCACCGACTTCGCCCGCCCGACCCCGCGGTGGTGGCTGGACGACGAGAACCTCTACGGGCCGGACGGTCTCGTGATCCCGATGACGCTGACCCTCCCCGGCCGGGCGAACCGCGGCAATGCGGCGCAGGCGGTCGCCGCGGCCGTCGCCCTCGGCGCCGACCCGGTTGCCGCGGTCGCGGCGGCCGCGGGCGTCCGGGAGATCGCGGGCCGGTACGCGGCCGTGCAGGTGGGACCGCACTCGTTGCGGATGCTGCTCGCGAAGAACCCCGCGGGCTGGCAGGAGGCGCTGTCGATGATCGACCACTCCGTCGACGGCCTCGTCATCGCGGTCAACGGCCAGGTGCCGGACGGGGAGGACCTGTCCTGGCTGTGGGACGTCCGGTTCGAGCACTTCGAGGGCGTCAAGGTCGTTGCGTCCGGTGAACGGGCCACCGACCTCGCGGTCCGACTCACCTACGCCGGGGTCGAGCACACCTTGGAGCCGGACCCGTTGCGCGCCATCGCGTCCTGCCCCGAGGGCCGGGTCGAGGTGCTGGCCAACTACACCGCCTTCCGGGACCTGAACACGGCGATCGCGAGGAGGACCGAGCATGTCTGAGTCGACCGTGCGGATCGGGTTGGTGCTCCCCGACGTGATGGGCACCTACGGGGACGGCGGCAACGCGCTGATCCTGCGGCAGCGCCTGCGCATGCGCGGCATCGACGCGGAGATCGTCGACATCACCCTGTCGGACCCCGTTCCGGAGTCCCTCGACGTGTATACCCTTGGCGGCGCCGAAGATTCGGCCCAACGGCTCGCGACACGCCACCTCACCCGGTATCCCGGGCTGCAGCGGGCGGCGGAGCGGAGGGCGCCGGTGCTGGCGATCTGCGCGGCGATCCAGGTGCTCGGGCACTGGTACGAGACGTCCGCGGGCGAACGCGTCGATGGGGTGTCGATGCTCGACGTGACCACCTCCCCGCAGCAGACCCGCGCGATCGGCGAGGTGATCACCCGCCCGCTGATCGACGGTCTGAGCGAACCGCTCTCCGGGTTCGAGAACCACCGCGGCGGCACCGTGCTCGGCGCTGCCGCCGCCCCGCTCGGCAAGGTCACCCACGGCGTCGGCAACGGTGTCGGCGACGGGCACGAGGGTGTGGTGCAGGGGTCGGTGATCAGCACCTACATGCACGGTCCCGTGCTGGCGCGGAACCCGGAGCTGGCGGATCTGCTGCTGGCCAGGGCGCTGGGCGTCGACGCGCTCGCGCCGCTGGATCTGCCGGAGGTCGCCCGACTGCGCCGGGAGCGGCTCGCGGCCGGTCGCTGACCGGGCCGACCGCCGGGGGTCGGACGAAGAACCCCGAACAGGGGTTCGGCCGAGAACGTAGCGATCGTTCGCGTTCCCGGCCGGATCTCTGCTTTTCAAGGTTCTTCGAGCCGTTACCGATTCGGTTTTCCTTGATCCGCAAGATTCACGGTACGCCCGGGTCTGCACCGTTGGCAATAGTCCTGACCTGCCATTTCCTGGCCGGACGGCACGCAACGACGGCAGGGTCCGGGGCCGCCCCCCTGCGGTGGCAGACCCCGGACCCGTCACGTCACTCGCGTGGCGGCTGCACGATCTGAAACTGCGCGCCGAGCGGGTCCGCCACCGACGCGACCCGCCCAAACGGGCTGTCCTCGGCGGGCGCCGTCACCGTCCCGCCGAGCTCAACGACCCGCGCCAGCGCCGCGTCGGTGTCGTCGACGGCGAGGTAGTACCGCCAGAACGAGGGCACCCCCTCGGGCAGGAAGCCGGACGCGTCCATCACGCCTGCGATCTCGTCGCCTGCGACGGTTGCCTGCGAGTACCGGAACTCGTCGGTGTCCCCGATCGAGGTCATCGTCCACCCGAACACCGACTCGTAGAACGGCAGCGCGGCCCGGTAGTCGCGGGACATCGTCTCGAACCAGGCGGGGGTGCCCGGCTCTCCCCAGCGGCCGTACCCGCGGTGCCGATCCGGCTGCCACACCCCGATCACCGCACCTGCCGGGTCGGCGAGGACCGCCATCGTGCCCTGGTCGCCCACCTGCATGGCGGGCATCATCACCTGGGCACCCGCGGCGGCGGCCCGGTCCACGGTGGCCGCGGCGTCGGTGGCCTCCAGATAGACGGTCCACACGTCGCCGTACGGATCGTCCGGCCCCTGCTTCATCATCCCGGCGACCGGCTCACCGTCCTTGCTGAAGATGGCGTACCCGCCGTACTGCGGGTCCTCGTTGGTGTCGCAGGACCACCCGAACAGTCCGCTGTAGAACGGAACGGCGCTGGCGGGATCGGAGGTGAACAGATCGACCCAACAGGGGGAACCGACCTGGGACTGACGTTGAGGCACGTGAGACTCCTATCGCAAGTGTTGCCAAGGACTGGTGCGTGCCCCAAGCTACGTGTCCGCACCGACATGCGGCCCGGGACGAATCCGCAGTCGGCGGCGGCCCGGGTCAGGCCGCGATTCCGTAGGGGCGCGCGGTCCGCGCATCCCGCAGGGCGGTCCCCCACCAGACGAGCTGGTCGAGCATGTTCGTCGCGGCCGACGTGCACACGGTGGGGTCGATGGGCCTGCCGTCGTCGAACACGGATCCGGCACCGTGGAAGCTCACGCTGTCGCGGACGGTGACGGCATGCAGTTCCGCGAACACCAGGCGAAGCTGTTCGACCGCGCGCAATCCACCGCCCAGCCCGCCGTACGACACGAATCCCACCGGCTTGGCGCTCCATTCGTCCCGGAACAGGTCGATCGCGTTCTTCAGCGCCGCCGGGAAGCTGTGGTTGTACTCGGGGGTGACGATGACGAAGGCGTCCGCCGCATCGAGTCGGACGCCGAGCCGGGCGTGCGCGGGCGTCCGCTCAGCACCCCAATCCGGATGCACCACAGGAAGTTCGGACTCGGCAAGGTCCACGATGTCGAGGTCGACCGACCCTAACGAGGCGGCGTGCTCGGCGAACCAGGCGGTCACGGTCGGGCCGAAGCGCCCGTCCCTGGTGCTGCCGGTGATGACGGCGATGCGCAGGCGGCGAGTGGTCATGAGCGGTTCTCCTTGATTGAGGCGGACAGGGGTGAGACGACAGTTGCGGGGCGGAGCAGTGCCGCGACGGTGGCCGCGGCGGCCGTGCAGAGCAGGGCGATGACGAGCAGCGCGCTCCGCCACGCCTGGGTGAGGGCGTCGGAAAGGAAGTCGATGTCCGGGCCGTCGAGTTCACCCGACAGCACCCGACTGGCGAGCGGCCCATCCCCGATCCGGGTGCGCAGCATCGTGGCCATCGCCGCACCGAACAGTGCGAGCAGGACGGCATTCGACGCGCCGCGCACGGTGTTGAGCAGTCCGGCGGCCATCCCCACCCGATCGGGCGGGACGAGGGCCATCGCCTGGGCGTCGATGATGCCGATCGCGAGGCCGTTGCCCGCACCGATGGCGACGAGGGGGCCAACAAGTTCGGCGGTGGAGATGCCGGGATGGAGCACGAGCAGCCAGGCGTTTCCCAACGCCAGCGCGACCAGAGCCGCGGTGATGAGCAGTCGCGGCGAGACTCCCCGGTTGACCAGCCGGGCACCGAGCGCGGGGACCGCCATCACCGGGACGGTCAGCATCAGCATGACGGCACCCGCGCGCCCCGGTGCGAGACCGTTCACGCCCTGGAGATAGGTCGGCAGGGAGACGAGGACGGTGGTCGATCCGAGGGCAAGGAGGCCGGAGGCCAAGCACCATGCAACAAAATGCCTGTCCCGCAACAGATCCAGGTCGAGCAGCGGACTCTGGGCTCGCCGCTCGATCGCCACGAACGCAACGAGAAGCGCCGCCCCCAGTCCGAGTTGGCCCAGCACCCGGGGGCTGGCTCCCGCCGCCTCGGACACTTGCGTGACCGCAAGCAGGATCAGACCGAGCCCCCCGACGAGCGTGACGAGTCCGGCGTGGTCCATGCCCGTTGGTGAGTCGGAACGGGACTCCGCGACGACCGCCGCCCCGGCGAGGATCAGCGACCCGAGCACCGCGAAGACGAGGAAGGTTGCCCGCCACCCCATCCCGCCGACCAGCAGGCCCGCGACCGTCGGGCCGATCGCCAGACCCACGCCCGCCGTCGACCCGACGGCGGCGAAGGCCCTGGTCCGCGCCGGACCGTCGAAGGTCGCGGCGAGCAACGCTCCTCCCGCGACCATGATCCCGGCCGCCCCGATGCCGGATGCCGTCCTCGCCAGGTTGAGCATCCAGATGTTCGGTGCTGCCGCAACGGCGGCCGTGCCGATGACGTAGATCGCGGCACCGACCCGCAGGACTCGGCGGCGCCCGAACCGGTCTGCGAGGGATCCGGCGACCAGCATGGAGCAGGCGGCGGACAGGAAGTAGCCGGTGACGACCCACTGCACCGCACCGCCGGAGGCGTTCAGGTCCGCGGCAATCGACGGCAGCGCGACGGCCGTCCCGGACATCAGCATCGGCCCGATCAGGGAGCCGAGGAGGACGGCGGCGAGGGTGACGCGATGGGCGTCGGGGTGCACCGCGGTGTCGCGGCCGCGCCGGGTGGCTGTTGTGGTCATGACGCCAAAGTACAACGCCCGTTGCATAATTGCAACGGTCGTTGTACTTGCGTTAGGATCGTGCCCATGACCAGCGCCAACACCTCGACCGCCGCGAGCCGGACCCGACCCTCCGACAAGCGCACCGCGATCCTCCACGCGGCGAGGAAGGTGTTCGGCCGGGACGGCTTCGCCCGCGCCGGAATCGACGTCATCGCCGCGGAGGCGGGGGCGTCCACCCGCACGCTGTACAACCACTTCGACGGCAAGGAGGCGCTGTTCACCGAGACCGTGACGGCCAGCGCGTCCGAGGTCGCCGAGGCGCAGATCGCGATGCTGGACAGGCATCTCGCCGCCGAGACCGACCTCGAGGCCGCCCTGGTTGGGCTCGGCTTCGACCTGGTGACCAGCAGCGTGCGCGACGAGTTCGCCGACCACTTCGCGATCGTGCGGCAGATCAGCGTCGAAGCCGCGCACTTCCCCGCCGCGTCGCTACGGGCGTGGCAGGAGGCGGGCCCGCGACGCGTGCATCGCGCCGTTGCGGCAGGCTTCGAACGCCTGCAGGCCGAGGGCAGGCTTCGGGTGGCCCAACCTGAGCGCACGGCCCGCCACTACCTGGCGCTGATCAACGCGGAGGTGGCCGATCGCACCGCGGTCGACGGGACGCCGCCGGCCGACGCGGACCTGCGCGCGGGGGTCGCGGACGGGGTCCATGCCTTCCTTGTCGGGTACCTGCCGCGCGCGTGAACGGCGTCAGCACCCGCTCGGCGCAGGCTCCCCCCGCAGTCGCGCATCGACCCAGTCGAACGCGCCGGGATTCCCGGTGAGTTCGCCGATGACGTGCTCGCCGGGCACCTGCCGGTACACGGTGGGCACCCCGAGCCCGCACTGCTCGGCAAAGAGGCGCTGGGTGCCGAGCGCCGGAATCCAGAACTCCTGGCCACCGTTGTAGATGTACAGCGGCGTCCCGGACGGCTTGTTCGTCATCTTCAGCTCCGCAAAGATGCCTTGCGCGACAGGCGAACTCAGAACCTGCTTGATGTTGGCGAGCGCCTCGATCGGGATCCCGGGGACGCCGAGCAGCGCCAGCGTCATCACGCATCCGTTCCGCAGCCCGGACGTGCCGACCCGCTCGCCGAGGTCGTTCATCAGGGTCAGGATCTCGGTCCGCTCCCGCGCCACCCCGAGCACTGCGGCCATGAACAGTCCGCCCGCGAGGTTTCCGTTCATCGTGCGCCCGAGCATGTCGTAGTCGGCGGGCACGCCGCCGATCGCGGCGCCAGCGATGTCCGCCGCCAACTCGGGTGCGTACGCGTCGAGCAGCTTGACCGCGCCGCTGGTCGCGATCGCCCCTCCGGAGTAGCCCATCATCGCGAGCTTGCTCGTCCCGAACTCCGCGGGATACAGGGTGCGCATCCCGCGGATCGTGTCGAGGATCGCGTGCCCGGCGACGAACGGTTCACCGTAGGCCATCCGCGGACCCTCGTGGTCGGGGATGAGCACCGCGTACCCGCGTTCCTCCGCCTTCGCCGTCACCGGCCGCAGCAGCTCGAACGGATTCGTCGACGGCGTGATCCCATGTGCGAGTGTGTACGACGGCGTGCAGTCGCGGCCAAGACCGTTGATCGGGACGTTGTTGACCAGTACCGGACGCGGGCCGGGACCAGCCCACGGGGTGGCGGGCACCACCAGCGTCGCGGTCGCGAAGGACGGGGCCCCGTGCGCGTCGGTGGTCTTGACCTTGAACTGCCGCACCTCGCGGACCGGACCGCGCAGGAGCTGCGACGCCACCGCGGTGACGTCCCGCGTCTCGATGACCTGCCCGTTGGCCATCCCGGGCAGCCCGGGCGGGTAGTCGTCGAAGAATGGGTCGCCGATCGGCGAGGGCAGCACCGCCTGCCACAGCGCGTCCAGGTCCGGATAGGGCGGGTTCGGTGCCGGGACGACGGCGTCGACCAGCGGCGGCAGAACCGATCCCAGCGGGGACCGGGCCAGCGACCCCGTGCCCATCGACCCGGTGATCAGGGTGGTGCCGTTCAGCGGTTGCCCGTCCGACCCGGTGCCGTCGGTGAGCGACCCCGTGCCGACGGACCCCTCACCGCCTGCGCTGCCACTGGACTGGGCAACGGCGGTGCCGCCACCGACCACGACCGTCACCGCAAGGGTGGTGACCCACAGTCGAACCAAGAAGCCCCCGTGCCGGATGCGCATGGCGGCACGCTAGCACCGCCGGGGTGAGCTGTCGCGGCGGTGGGAACACGCGTACTCGGTGTCGACACTTAGGTTTTCGAACTCACGATCCGGCTCCCGAAGGCCGACAACCGCGCCCACCCGGGGGTGAGACGCGGTTGTCGGTGTCGGTCCGTCGGTTCGACGGAGGTCAGGAAACGGTGACGGGCTCCTTCGGAGCGGCGGGGAGCACGCTCTTGATCACCTCGGGCTCGATCGTTGCGTCCGTCGAACCTTGCTCGGCGGCAGTGGGTTCGATGATCGCCTGCTCCTTCTGCGCGTAGTGGAAGTGCGGGCGGCGGTGACCGAGGAACGAACCGCACCACGACATCACCGCGACGTACCGGTTGCGGAAGCCGACCAGGTAGACCATGTGCACGGCGAGCCACAGCACCCAGGCGACGACCCCGGTGAGCTCGATGCTCTTGACCTTGGTGACGGCCCGGAACCGGTTGATGATCGCCATGCTGCCCTTGTCGCGGAACGCGAAGGGGGTGCCGCGCTTGGTCTTCCCGAGGATCGTTCGGGCGACGTGGCGACCGCCCTGCATGGCGACCGGGGACTGCCCGGGCAGATTGTTCAGCGAGGTCATGTCGCCGACCGCGAAGATGTCGGCTCGCCCGCCGACCGTGAGATCCGGGTTGACCAGCAGCCGGCCCGCGCGGTCGGTCTCGCAGCCGGTGGCCTCGGCGAGCACGCGGGCAAAGTCGTTGGCCTGCACGCCCGCCGACCAGATAACGGTCTCTGCGGTCCGCCGGACGCCCTCCTGCTCGCCGTGCGCCTTGAGGGTGGCCCCGTGATCGTCGATGTCGGTGACGAGCGTATTGAGCACCACCTCGACGCCGGACTTCTCGAGCGACGCCTTGGTGTATTCGCTGAGCTTGCCACCGTAGGCGGGCATCGCGACCCCGGCGCCCTCGACGAGGGTGACGGTGACGTCGGCTGCGGTGATTCCGCGGATCGACTGCTCGAAGTAGCGACCCGCCAGCTCCTTGATCTGGCCCGCGAGCTCGACGCCGGTTGCACCGGCACCGATCACGATGAAGCTGAGCAGGTTCTTGCGGCGCTCGAGGTCGCTGGTGGTGTGCGCCTCCTCGAAGCAGCGGACGATCTGGTCGCGCAGCCGCTCCGCGTCGCGCACCGTCTTGAGTGCGTAGGTGACCTTCGAGAACTCATCGCGACCGAAGTACGACTGGCGGGCGCCGGTCGCGGCGACGAGCGAGTCGTAGCCGAGGGTGTGCCGTTCGCCAGCCGCCTCGTAGACGAGCTCCTTGGCCGCGGCGTCGACGCCGACGACCCGGCCGAGCCGGACGTCGGCCGTGGGGTACTTGGCGAGGATGGCCCGCACCGACGGTGCGATCTCGCCCGGGGCGAGGACGCCGGTCGCCACCTGGTACAGCAGGGGCTGGAAGAGGTGCTCGGTGGTCTCGGAGATCAGCACGAAGGGCTTACCCGCCTTGGCCAGCTTCTTCGCCGCCGCAAGGGCACCGAATCCCGACCCAACGATGACGACCTCGGTCCGGTCCTTCACTGCCTCACCCACGAGAAACCTCCTGCTGAATCAACGCTGAATCAGTTCAGATAGCCACGCTAGGTACTTACCCCGGCGGGCCGCCAGGATCCTGGACCATTCGCAATTCAGTTATCGCGTTTGCTCATAAGTAGGATGGTCGGGTGGACTTCCGGCAGCTTCGCTACTTCCTCGCGGTGAGCGAGGAGCTCAGCTTCAGCCGCGCCGCGACGAAGTGCTTCATCTCGCAGTCCGCGATCAGCCATCAGATCGCCAAGCTCGAACACGAACTCGGCACCACGCTCTTCGACCGGTCCACTCGGGTGGTGCGGACCACCCCTGCCGGCTCCCGCCTGGTCCCGATCGCCCAGCAGGTGCTGGCGCTGGAGACCCAGGCACTCGCGGTCGCCAAGGAACCGCGCAACCGGATCCGGATCACCGCGAACATGACCTTCGCACCCCAGAGCCTCGACGCGATCGCCGAGGTGCGCGCCCGCTACCCCGACCTCGACATCGAGTTCGTCATCAAGCGGTTCACCGAGCGGATCGACGCGGTCGCGTCCGGTGACGCCGACATCGCGCTGATCCGCGGGACCGCGGACCGGCCGGGCCTGTCGGCGATCCCGCTCGGCATCGAGGACCTGATGATCGTGACCTCGAGCGAGCATCCGCTGTCGGCGTTCTCCTCCGTCGAACTGGGCGAACTGGCGCCGTACCCGCTGCTGCTGCCGCCGCGGAGCAGTCAGGTGCTGATCCACTCCGTCATCGAGAACGCCTTCGTGGAGGCGGGACGCCGCCCGCGATTCGGCCCGCCCATCGCCCGCGACCACACCGCGATCCTCGACGTCATCAACAATCCCCGGGCCTGGACCGTGCTCTACGCGGGCACGGTGTCGGGCAGCGCGCCACGCACCGGACTGCAGGTGATGCGGGAGGCACAGGGCCGGCTGCAGGTCCCGGTGTGCGGCGTCGTGCGCAGCGGCGAAAACCTCTCCCCCGCAATGGTGTTGCTGGTTGACGCGCTGCGTCACACGATGCCGGGCAACCCCGACGCGGCCGAGCAGGCGTGACCGCCGCCGCCGGGTGCGACGGCGGCGGAGTCACATGGTGCGCCTGCCGGACAGTGCCCGCCCGAGGGTCAGCTCGTCGGCGAACTCCAGGTCGCCGCCCATCGGCAATCCGGACGCGAGCCGGGTGACGGTTAGACCGGGGAAGTCCCGCAGCATCCGCACCAGATAGGTCGCGGTCGCCTCCCCCTCGGTGTTCGGGTCGGTGGCGATGATCACCTCGGCGACATCGACGCCGTCCTCCTGATTGCCGATGCGCGCCAACAACTCCCGAATACGAAGCTGGTCGGGCCCGACCCCGCTGAGCGGATCCAGTGCACCGCCAAGAACGTGGTAGCGCCCACGGAACTCGCGGGTGCGCTCGATCGCCTGCACATCCTTCGGCTCCTCGACCACACAGATGATGGTGCGATCGCGTCGCTCGTCGGAGCAGATCCGGCACCGCTCCTTGTCGGACACCGTCCCGCACACGATGCAGAACTGCACGCCGTCGCGCACCCGCTGGAGTGCGTTCTGCAGCCGCTCGATCTCCGGCGGCTCGACGCCGAGCAGATGGAACGCGATGCGCTGCGCACTCTTCGGCCCGACACCCGGCAGCTTGCCGAGTTCGTCGATCAGATCCTGGACCGGACCCTCGTACACGCTCCGCCTCGCTAGAAGGGAAGTCCGGGCATGCCGCCCGCGAGGGGGCCGAGCTTGCCAGCCGCGATCTCCTGCGCCTTGCCCGCCGCGTCCGCGATGGCACCGATCACCAGGTCCTGCAGTGTTTCCACGTCGTCCGGGTCGACGACCTTCGGGTCGATCGCGAGCGCAACCACCTCGCCCGTTCCCTTGACGGTGGCGGTGACCAGGCCACCACCGGCCTGGCCGGTGACCTCGGTCTGGGCGATCTCGGCCTGCGCGGCCATCAGTTGCTGCTGCATCTGCTGGGCCTGAGCGAGGAGTTGCTGCATATCGGGCTGTCCACCGGGCTGCACGTTTGCGGTCCTTTCTGCGCGTGTGTGCTCGCCAGCGTAGACGCACCCGGCTACGGTGAGCGCGTGCGAGCGACGACGCGGCTACGCCGCCTGTGCGTGATTTTTACCCCGACCGGGGTAAAAATCACGCACGGTGCCGTTTTCGCTGCTGCCGGGCTGGCACTGTCCGGGTGCACCATCCCCGTCGACGGCGTTGCCTCGGCCGGACCCCCGGTCACCTCCGCGGCGCGGGCCGCCGCGGTGACCGAGCCGCCGCAGCTCCCCCTTGCCGGCAGGACGGTGTTCCTCGACCCCGGGCACAGCGGGTCGCAGGACGCCGCGATGACCGCGCAGGTCCCGACCGGGCGGGGCGACACCAAGGACTGTCAGACCACCGGGACCGCCACCGACGCCGGCTACCCGGAGCACACCCTCACCTGGCAGGTGACCGGCCTGCTGCGTACCGAACTGGAGGAGCTCGGCGCCCGGGTGCTGCTCAGCCGCACCGACGACGCGTCCGTCGGCAGCTGCGTCGACGAACGCGCGGCGGCCGCGAACGCAGCCGCCGCGGACGCCGTCGTCGCGGTACACGCGGACGGAGCGGGACCGGACCAGCACGGCTTCCACGTCTGCTATTCGGCGCCGCCGCTCAACGACGTCCAGGCCGGGCCGTCGGTCACCTTCGCCACCGCGATGCGGGACGCGCTCGTCGAGCGGGGCCTGACCCCGTCGACCTACGCCGGGTCGGGCGGGCTGCAGCCGCGCGCCGACCTCGCCGGGCTGAACCTGGCCGAGCGCCCGTCGATCCTGGTGGAACTCGGCAACATGCGCAACGCCGACGAGGCACGACAGATGACGGACGAGGGCGGCCGCGCACGCTACGCGACCGCCCTCGCCCAGGGCATCTCCCGGTACCTCGTCAGCTGAGTTCGCGAGCCAGCTTCGCGAGGACCTCCGCCTGAATCTTCTTGAGGCCCAGCGGCGCGAAGGTCCGCTCAAAGAATCCGCCGATGCCACCGGCACCGTTCCACGCCGTGGTGGTGGTGACCGTGGACCCCGAACCGTGCGGGGTGACCGTCCAGGTCGTCACCATGCTCGAGTTGGCGTCGGTCTCCGTCACGGTGTCCCCCGACACGGTGATCGTGGCCGTGACATTGCGGGTGCGCTTCTCCGTCGCCTTGAGCGCCCAGGACGCGACGGTTCCCGCGCCCTGCCCGCCCTCGAGCACGCGGTAGTCGGAATAGTGCTCCGACAGGATCCGAGGACGGACGGTCTGGTAGTCCGCGATCGCCGCGAGGGCCGCCTCCGGAACCGCTGCGACCTCGACCGAGCTGCTGGCACTGACCTGTCCCACCGGGTTCTCCTCACTACTGACGGGCCGGCACCGCGCCGCCCACGCATCCACCCATCGTGCCTGGTCCGTCACGGTCCCGGCCACCTTCCCCGAGACGGCTGTGCCTCGTATCACAGCTTCGGCGTTGCCGCGCGGCGAGGCGGCGATTTCGCGACGCGCTGCCACCTTCCATCGCCCGGAAGCCGGTCAGGGGATAGCGTCGAAGAGTGGCAGTCACTTCCAGTGCATTCCGCAGGCGATCGACCCGGCGATCGACCACTCCGCTCGAGATCGGGCCGCAGGCCCACCGTGCGGGGGTCGACCGCCTGTTGGCGAGCTACCACGCCATCCCGCCCGCCGCTGCCGTGCGGCTCGCGAAGAAGACGTCGAACCTCTTCCGTGCCCGCGCGAAGACGAATGCGCCCGGGCTCGACGTGTCCGGCCTGGACCGGGTGATCTCCGTCGACCCCGATGCCCGCACCGCCGACGTCGCCGGCATGTGCACCTACGAGAACCTCGTCGCCGCGACGCTGCCCTACGGGCTGGCGCCGCTGGTCGTGCCCCAACTCAAGACGATCACCCTCGGCGGTGCCGTCACCGGCCTCGGCATCGAGTCCACGTCCTTCCGGAACGGCCTGCCGCACGAGTCCGTGCTTGAGATCGACGTTCTCACCGGCAGCGGCGAGATCGTCACCGCGACGCCCGACGGCGAGCACGCGGACCTGTTCTACGGCTTCCCCAACTCCTACGGCACCCTCGGCTACTCGACCCGACTGCGGATTCGGCTGGAACCGGTCAAACCCTTTGTCGCCCTGCGTCACCTGCGGTTCGACGACGTCGAGACGCTGCAGTCCACGATGGACACCATCGCCCGCACCCGCCTGCACGACGGCGTCGCCGTCGACTATCTCGACGGCGTCGTGTTCTCCGCGACCGAGTCGTACCTGACGCTCGGCACGCAGACCGACGAGCCGGGACCGGTGTCCGACTACACCGGCATGGACATCTACTACCGGTCCATCCAGCACGAGTCGGTGAACCACCCGAAGACCGACCGGCTGACGATCCACGACTACCTGTGGCGGTGGGACACCGACTGGTTCTGGTGCTCACGCGCGTTCGGCACCCAGAATCCGCGGATCCGCCGGTGGTGGCCGAAGCGCTACCTGCGCAGCAGCTTCTACTGGAAGCTGATCGGGCTCGACCAGCGGTACGACATCGGCGACCGGCTCGAGCAGCGCAAGGGGCTGCCGCCGCGGGAGCGGGTCGTGCAGGACGTCGAGGTCCCGATCGAGCGGACCGCCGACTTCGTGCACTGGTTCCTCCGGGAGATTCCGATCGAGCCCATCTGGTTGTGCCCGCTGCGGCTGCGCGAACCGGCGCCCACCGGCGCGGCGGCCGACCGGCCGTGGCCGCTGTACCCCCTCGAACCGAAACGCACGTACGTCAACATCGGGTTCTGGTCGTCGGTGCCGATCGTCCCCGGCGAACCCGAGGGGGCAACGAACCGTCGCATCGAGCGCACGGTGACCGAGTTCGACGGGCACAAGTCGCTGTACTCGGACGCCTACTACGCGAAGGACGAGTTCACCGCCCTCTACGGCGGCGAACGTTACGAGGAACTGAAGAGGAAGTACGACCCGAACTCACGACTATTGGACCTGTATTCGAAGGCGGTGCAACGCAAGTGACCACATTCAAGGACTCGAGGACCGCATCCCGGAAGGACGGCACCGACGCAGGAAGGCTGTCGATCGCCGAGATCCTCGAGATCGTCGTCGGCAAGGACCTACCGGTGTACTTCACCGCGTACGACGGCAGCTCGCTCGGCTCAACCGATGCGAAGTTCCACCTGAATCTCCGCTCCCCCCGCGGCACGACGTACCTGGTGACGGCACCCGGTGATCTGGGCCTAGCCCGGGCATACATCTCCGGCGACCTCGAGATCGTCGGCGCGCATCCCGGCAATCCGTACGAGGTGCTCCGGGTACTCGGCGAGCAACTGCACTTCAGCCGCCCCACCCCCCGCGAACTGGCCCAGATCACCCGATCCCTCGGGTGGGACGTCCTCAAGCCGATCGCTCCCCCGCCGCAGGAATCGCTGCCGCGGTGGCGGCGCATCGCGGAGGGCCTGCGGCACTCCAAGACCCGCGACGCGGAATCGATCCACCACCACTACGACGTCTCCAACGCCTTCTACGAGAAGGTTCTCGGCCCGTCGATGACGTACACCTGCGCCGCGTACGAGTCGGAGGAGCAGTCCCTCGAGGGTGCCCAAGAAAACAAGTACCGGCTGGTGTTCGACAAGCTGAACCTGGCGAAGGGCGACCGTCTCCTCGACATCGGGTGTGGGTGGGGCGGAATGGTTCGGTACGCCGCCCGCCGCGGGGTCAAGGTGATCGGCGCGACGCTGTCCGCCGAGCAGGCCGAGTGGGCACAGCGGGCGATCGCGGCCGAGGGCCTGTCGGATCTGGCGGAGGTCCGGCACTCCGACTACCGGGACATCGCCGAGACCGGATTCGACGCGGTGTCGTCGATCGGCCTGACCGAGCACATCGGGGTCGCGAACTACCCCGCCTACTTCGGGTTCATCAAGTCGAAGCTGCGGGACGGCGGCCTGATGCTCAACCACTGCATCACCCGACCGGACAACAAGCACAACGCAAGGGCGGGCGGGTTCATCGACCGGTACGTGTTCCCGGACGGGGAGCTGACCGGCTCGGGCCGCATCATCACCGAGGTCCAGGATGTCGGGCTGGAGGTGCGGCACGAGGAGAACCTGCGCGAGTCCTACGCGCTGACGTTGGCCGGCTGGTGCCGCAACCTCGAGGCCAACTGGGACGAGTGCGTCGCCGAGGTCGGGGAGGGCACCGCGAAGGTGTGGGGCCTGTACATGGCGGGATCGCAGCTCGGCTTCGAACGCAACGTGGTGCAGTTGCATCAGGTCCTCGCCGTCAGGGTCGGCCGCGACGGGAACGCGAACGTCCCCCTCCGCCCCTGGTGGAAGCCCTAGAACCGACGAATCGAGGGCCCTCGCCGGCCGGGAATCCGGACGACGAGGGCCCCCGACTGCGGTCAGCCCTTGAGCGACGCGGGCGGGGTGAAGCGCTCGCCGTACTTCGCTGCGAGCTCCTCGGCGCGGGCGACGAAGCCCGCCTTGCCGCCCGGGTAGCCGGTGACGAACTGGCTCACGCCGCCGGTCCAGGCCGGGTAGCCGATGCCCATGATGGAGCCGATGTTGGCGTCGGCGGTGGACGTGATGACGCCCTCGTCGAAGCACTTGACCGTCTCGATCGCCTCGATGAACAGCATCCGGTCGATCAGGTCCTGGATCGGCGGGGTCGCCGAACCCGACTCGAAGTGGTCCCGCAGGCCCTGCCACAGGCCGGTGCGCTTGCCGTCCGCGTAGTCGTAGAAGCCGGCACCGCCCAGGCGGCCCTTGCGGTCGTTGCCCTCAACCAGGTAGTTGATGACGTCGCCTGCCGGGTCGGCGGGCAGCGTCTTGCCCTCGGCGAGCGCGGCGGCCTTCGACTCGGCGCGGATCTTCTGCATCAGCGTCAGGTTCAGCTCGTCCGACAGCTGCAGCGGCGCCGCCGGGTAGCCGGCCTGCATGCCGGCCTGCTCGATGGTGGCCGGCTCGATGCCCTCGGCGACCATCCCGATCGCCTCGTTGACGAACGTGCCGATGACGCGGGAGGTGAAGAAGCCCCGCGAATCGTTGACCACGATCGGGGTCTTGCGGATCTTCTGCACGAAGTCGAAGACCCGGGCGAGGGTCTCGTCCGTGGTCTTCTCGCCGCGGATGATCTCGACCAGCGGCATCTTGTCGACCGGGGAGAAGAAGTGGATGCCGATGAAGTCCTCCGGCCGCTTGACGCCGGTCGCCAGGTCGGTGATCGGCAGCGTCGAGGTGTTCGAGCCGAGCAGGGCGTCGGCGTCGACGATGTCCTCGATCTCGGCGAAGACCTTCTTCTTCAGCTCGGGCGACTCGAAAACGGCCTCGACGACGAAGTCGACACCGGCGAAGTCGGCGGCGTCCGCGGTCGGGGTGATGAGGTCAAGGAGGGCCTTCGACTTCTCCTCGGTGGTCTTGCCGCGCGAGAGCGCCTTGGCCTCGATCTTCTCCGCGTAGCCCTTGCCCCGCTCAGCGGCGGCGAGCTCGACGTCCTTGAGCACCACCGGGATTCCGGCCTTCGCGCACACGTACGCGATGCCCGCGCCCATCATGCCCGCGCCGAGGACGCCGACCTTCTTGATTTCCCGCTTCGGGATGTCCTTCGGACGCGACGCGCCGGAGCCGATGGCCTGCATGTCGAAGAAGAACGCCTGGATCATGTTCTTCGCGACGTCGCCGGTGACCAGCGAGGTGAAGTAGCGGGACTCGATCTTGAGCGCGTTGTCGATGTCGACCTGGCTGCCCTCGACCGCGGCGGCGAGGATCGCGCGCGGTGCGGGCATGTTGGCGCCCTTGAGCTGCTTGCGCAGGTTCGCCGGGATGGCGGGCAGGTTCGCCGCGAACGCCGGGGTGGACGGGGTGCCGCCGGGGATCTTGAAGCCCTTCTCGTCCCACGGCTGGGTGCCCTTGTCCGGGTTGGCCGTGATCCACGCCTTCGCCGCGGGGACCAGCTCCTCGACGGAGGCGACGACCTCGTCGATGACGCCAGCGGCGAGGGCCTGCTGCGGCGCCCGCTGCTGACCCTGCAGCAGGTGCTGAGTCAGCGCGGTCATGATGCCGAACTTGCGGACCATGCGGACCACGCCGCCGCCGCCGGGCAGCAGGCCGAGGGTGACCTCGGGCAGACCGATCTTGACGCCCCGGACATCCGCGGCGATCCGGTGGTGGGTGGCGAGGGCGATCTCGAGGCCGCCGCCGAGCGCGGCACCGTTGATGCAGGTGACGACCGGCTTGCCGAGGGTCTCGAGGCGACGCAGGTCGGCCTTGAGGTTCAGGCTGTGGTGGTAGATGTGCTCGGCGTCGGCCGGGCCCGCCTTGATCATGTTCTTCAGGTCGCCGCCGGCGAAGAAGGTCTTCTTGCCGGAGGTGAGCACGACACCGGTGATGGTGTCCTTCTCCGCGTGCAGCCGGTCCACGGTCGCGCGCATCGACGCGATGTACCGGTCGTTCATGGTGTTCGCGCCCTGGTTCGGGTCGTCGATGGTGAGCACGACGATGCCGTCGGCGTCCTGCTCCCAGGCGATGATGTTCTGTTCGCTCACTGTTTCGTCTCTCCTGATCGGTGTCGTGAGCGTCAGACGCGCTCGATGATGGTGGCCACGCCCATGCCGCCGCCGATGCACAGCGTCACCAGGGCGCGCTTGGCGCCGCGGCGCTCGAGCTCGTCGACCATGGTGCCGGTGATCATGGCGCCGGTCGCGCCGAGCGGGTGGCCCATCGCGATCGCGCCGCCGTTGACGTTCAGCTTCTCGTCCGGGATCTTCAGGTCCTTCTGGAACTTCATCGCGACCGAGGCGAATGCCTCGTTGATCTCGAACAGGTCGATGTCGTCGACGGTCAGCCCGGCCTGGGCGAGCACCTTGTGCGCTGCCGGGGTCGGTCCGGTGAGCATGATCGTGGAGTCGGCGCCGGAGGTCGCGGTCGCGACGACGCGGGCCCGCGGGGTCAGGCCCATCTCCTTGCCTGCCCGCTCGGAGCCGACGAGCACCAGCGCGGCACCGTCGACGATGCCGGAGCTGTTGCCACCGTGGTGGACGTGGTTGATCTTCTCGACCCAGTGGTACTTCTGCAGCGCAACCGCGTCGAAGCCGCCCATCTCTCCGATGCCGGCAAACGCCGGAGCCAGGCCTGCGAGCGATTCGACAGTGGTGCCGGGACGCATGTGCTCGTCCTGGTCGAGGACGGTGACACCGTTGATGTCCTTGACCGGGACGACGGACTTGGCGAAGTAGCCGCCCGCCCACGCCTTCGCCGCAAGGTCCTGCGAGCGGGCCGCGTAGGTGTCGACGTCCTCGCGGGTGAAGCCCTCCATGGTGGCGATCAGGTCGGCGCCGATGCCCTGCGGCACCAGGTAGGTGTCGAAGTTGGTGGCCGGGTCCTGCATCCAGGCGCCGCCGTCGGAGCCCATCTTCACCCGGGACATCGACTCGACGCCGCCGGCGATGACCAGTTCGTCCCAGCCGGACCGCACCTTCTGCGCGGCCATGTTCACGGCCTCGAGGCCGGAGGCACAGAAGCGGTTGATCTGCACGCCGCCGACCGTCTCGGGCAGGCCCGCGACGGTCACTGCGGTGCGGGCGATGTCGGCGCCCTGGTCGCCGAGCGGGGACACGACGCCGAGGACCATGTCGGAGATGCGGTTCTCGTCCAGGTTCGGGAAGCGGGTGCGCAGCTCGGCGACCAGGCCGGTGACCAGGTCGATCGGCTTCACCGAGTGCAGCGAGCCGCTGGCCTTTCCCTTGCCGCGTGGGGTGCGGATGGCTTCATAAATGAATGCCTCTGTGGTCACGGTGTTCCTTCCTGTGCGCGGCGCGGCGGCCGCGGGCGTGCGGTCTTCTGCAGGTCCAACGGGTGCCGGGCGCCGTGTGCCCCGGCCCGAGGCAGACACCCCGATGCTCGCCATAGTAGAACGTGTTCCAAAAAGAGGTCCAGGACCGAAGCGAGCGAGGTCCATGACCATTGCGATCGCCGCGACCGTCAGATCGAGCGCAGCCCCTGGGAGGTGAGGGTGAACTCGCACCAGCACTCGACCCGCCCGGCAGCGCCCGGCCGCACGGCCAGCGGAGCCCGCCCGGACCGCGAGATGGGCGGCGAGATCGGCGGCAGCCCGGGCAGCGGGACGAGGCGGACATCGAGGGGTGCGTAGCCCTCGGCCCGCACGACCACCCGCAGGTGCTCGTCCGCGTCACCGGCGACCAGGTCGAAGCCGCCACGCTCACAGGTGGCAGCGGAGCCGTTCGGTTGGCCCGTCCGACCGGTGTCGAGCTGGGCGTCGTCGGCGGGATGCCACCACTCCAGCCGCGCACCGTGGATCGGCTCACCGGCATGGCCTCGGACCACGCCGAGCATGCGCAGCGTGCCCACCCGCCGGGCGGGCGGCTCCGGCGCGGGGACCAGCGTCAGCCTCGCCCGACTCGGTGACTCGTCGCCATTCGGGCCCGAGGACTCGAGTCGGTGCAACGGCATGTCACGCCCTCCCTCGTCGTGGCATCGCCCATCGAACCCGGGCCGAGTGTTCCCCGACGTTACGGCATGACGACCGCGGCCGCGATCCGCCGCGCGCGGCCGCTGGACACATTGCGCAGCCGATTCGGGCGGTCGGGTTCGTCCGGTTCGCGGGTGCGTGCCGCGGGTCGGTGGTGGAATGGAACGACGGCGGTCCCCCCGAAGGAGACTGTCGGTCAACGGAATGACGGCCGCTCCCCGCCGGGATGGCCATCGGACGGGAGGTCACCGGTGGTCACACCCCGCGTCGTCCCCACGGACTGGGGCGCGGCATCGCGGCTCGTCGCGGACGCGTACTTCCCGCACACGCTGACCCGGTTGTCCCGCGACAGCACCGCGGGGGCAGTGGTCCACACCGCGGAGCTGGGTCCGATCCGACTGGCCGGTATCGGCTGGGGCGCCGACGTCACGGTCGAGTCCGCCCATCCCGGCGGCTACGCCGTCAACATCCCGATCTCGGGTCACCTGACGTCGGTCACCGCGGGCGTGGAGGTGACCTCCCCGGTCGGGTGGGCGACCGTCTGCCCACCCGACACCGACACCCACATCACGGGATGGAACCGGGCCTGCCGGATTCTGGGTGTCGGCATCGACCGCGCCCATCTCGACCGCGAAATGCTGCGGGTACTCGAGACGGAACGGCGGCTGCCTCTGCAGATCGACCTCACAACGCCGGAGGGCGCGAGCTGGCTGCGCCTGGTCACCTCGCTCGCGCGGCAGCTGTCGGACGATCCGGGGGTGCTGAGCAATCCGCTGGTCGCCGAGCATCTCGCAGGCGCCGTGACGTCGGCGCTGATCCTCGCCGCGACACCGGCGGCGCCTGCCCCGGCCCCACGGCCCCGCATCGTCAAACGGGTGCTCGACGCCCTGCAGGCCGACCCGGGGCGGGCGTGGACGGCGGGCGACATGGCCGAATGCGCGGGGGTCGGGGTCCGTCGACTGCAAGCAGGGTTCCGCCGCCACGTCGGCCGCAGCCCCTCCGAGTGCCTGCTCGACATCCGCCTGGAACGGGCGCACGAGGAGCTCGTGGCCGCCGAACCGAGCCGCACGGTCACCGACATCGCGCGGCAGTGGGGGTTCACCCACCCCGGACGGTTCGCGGCGGCCTACCGCGGCAGGTACGGCACCTCGCCGTCCCAGGTGCTGCGGGGCTGACTCCGGCGGTTACCCGACGGACCCGGCCCGGGCGCCCTATCGTGTGCGTGACACACGGTCACATACAGGTAGGGGGTCGCCCATGCGTACCGGCGAGAACACCGTCTGGCATTGGGACGTCAGCGCCCGCGCGCGACTGATCTCGGGATTCGCGAAGGTCGTCATGAAGCCGCTGTTCACGGCGTGGCCCACGACCGACGCGGGCATCCGGATGCTGGCGCGGCTGGAGACCTTCGTGGACGGCCTGCCCGCGCCGCCGCACACCGAGGTGACCGACGTGACCCTCGGCGGCGTGCCCTGCGAACGGGTCGTGCACGGTGCCGCGGCGACCGATGCGCTCACCGACGGCACGATCATGTACCTGCATGGCGGCGGGTTCGTGTTCTGCGGCCGCGGCACCCATCGCAGTCTGTGCGCGCTGCTGTCCGCCCGCGCCGGGGTGCCGGTGATCTCGGTGGAGTACCGGCAGTTGCCGGGCGGCGGGGTCGGCACCTCCATCTCCGACGCGATGGCCGCGTACCGGGCGGTGCTGGAGTCCTGCCCGGACCCGACGAGGGTGATCGTCGCAGGCGACTCCGCGGGCGGCTACCTCGCGATGAAGGTCGCCGAGCTCGCCGCGCTGCAGGGGTTGCCGCGTCCGGCGGCGGTGATCGGCTACTCCCCGCTGCTGAGTGTGCACCTTGAGCGGCACGACCCCCGGTTCATGCGCAAGGACGCGTATCTGCCGATGAGCCAGGTGGCGAAGCTCAAGGACCGCTGGCTCGGCGGGCCCGACGCCATCGTCGGTGTGGATTCCCCCGTCGACGCCGACCCGGCGCTGCTGCCGCCGGTGTTCCTCTCCTGCGCGGAGTACGAACTGATGCGCCCCGACGTCGAACTGCTGACCACCCGGCTCGAACAGGCCGGGCGCCCGGTCGAAACGCACCTGTGGAGCGGGCAGATCCACGCCTTCCCGGTGCTGGGCACGATCCTGCGGGAGAGCCGCGACCTCGTCGCGCTCAGCGTCGATTTCGCCCGCGCCAACCTCGCGTCGCAGCGGAGGGCATCGGCCTGACCCGTCTCGTCTCGACATCGAGGCGGGGCGCCGGGATCGTCGCGGGCAGGGCCTACCCGTCGAGCGGCTTCGCGCCGAGCATGTCCGACAGCAGCTCGATCGCCACCTCCTGCGGATCACGGCGTACCGACGGATCGGCCGGTTCCGCGGCCTCCGCCATCATCTCTTCCTCGTCCTCCGCCGTCACCGACTGCGGGGACGGGGGGTCGACGTCCGGCGGCGGCCCCGGATCGTCCGGGTAGTCGGGTTCCTCGGGCGGCGGGATGTCGTCGACCGGGGACTGTGCCGCCGGTTCGAGCCGGGGGCGTGCCTCCTGCGGCGCGGACCCGGACTGGCTCGGCCGCGAGAACCGCGGGGTGCCCTCCGCCTTCGGCTGGGCCCGCGGCGCCGCGGGCCTGCTCGGGGCGTCGTGATCGGGTGCACCGACGTGAAGGTCGACGGCCCAATCCCCACCGAACACCTCGCGCATCGCCTGTCGGATGATGTCGGCGTTGCGCGATTCGATCAGACGCTTGGCGACCGGTGCGTAGGCGTGGGCAAGCACCACAGTGCCGTTCTCGACGGCCTGAACGGTGGCGCCGGACAGCATCGCCTCGACGGGCCTGCTCTGATCGCGCACCTTGCTGCGCACCTCCGACCACCGTGCGGCGACGGTGGCTAGGTCCGCGGTTCCCCCGGTCGACGCCGACTCGGCCCTCTCCGGCTCCGATTCGGCAGGCGGCGTCTGCAGGGCTGCCGCTTCCGGATCGGCCAGGTCGGCGGTGGCGTGGGTGTCCCCGGAATGCACCACCGGCTGGGCGATGTCGTCGGCGTCCGGCGCCGCAGTGGCGACCGCCGGTGCCGGTTCCGGCTCGGGGGCCGACGCGGGCTCCGGCAGCAAGGATTCGGGCGGCGGGGTTTCGGACGACGGGGTTTCGGACGGCACGAGCTCCGGCTGCACGGGAAGCGGCGGCGGGGGCTCCGCGGGAGCATGTCCCGAGGTCGTGGTGTCCGACGGCACGGCGTCCGTCGGCACGGCGTCCGTCGGCATGGCATTCGTCGGCATGGCATTCGTCGGCACGGACTCCGCGGCGACCGGAACCGTGGGCACCGTGCCGGTTTCCTCGGACCCGGGGCGTACCGCCGGCGGCGTCGGGCCGGTGGACCGGGGCTGCGCCGATCCCACGGCGGAGGGGGCCGGGCCCGACGAGGACAGTGCCGCGGCGGCGGCCCGGGCGCGGTCGGCCGCGGCCGTCGCTGCGGCCGCGACCTCGGTCGCGGCCTTCGCCAGGGCCGCTGCCTCCAGTTCCGCAGCCGCCACCTGGGCCCGAGCCTCGGCCTGCGCACGGGCGGCGGCCGCCGCAACGCGTTCCGCGGCCTCGTCGCTGGCGGTCTCGCGGGCCGGGGGGGCCGTCGGTGCGGGATCCGGCTCCGCCTGCCGACGCTGGGACGGCCGCTGGAACCGCGGCGCCGCCTCGTCCGCCTGCCGGGTCTGCGCCGGAGCCGACGCCTGCACCGCGCCCCCACCCGCTTCCAGTCGTTCGAGCCGCTGCAGGACCGCCGACTCCGCGTCGGACGCGGACGGCAGCAGCATCCGGGCGCAGATCACCTCGAGCAGCAGTCGCGGCGCCGTCGCCCCCCGCATCTCCCCGAGACCGGCGTGCAGCAGATCCGCGTACCTCGCCAACGTCGCGGGGCCGAGTCGCTCCGACTCCTCCCGCATCCGGTCGAGCACGTCCCCTGGAGCGTCGACCAGTCCACGCTCACCCGCGGCGGGCACCGCACGCATCAGGATCAGGTCGCGGATCCGCTCGAGCAGGTCGACCGCGAACCGCCGTGGATCGTGCCCGGCGTCCATCACCTTGTCGACGGTGCCGAACAGCGCTGCCCCATCCCCGGCCGCGAGCGCGTCGACCGCCTCATCGATCAGGGCGACGTCGGTGACCCCCAGCAGCGCCAACGCCCGGGCATAGGTGACGCCCTCATCTCCTGCGCCGGCCAGCAGCTGATCGAGCACGCTGAGCGAGTCCCGAGGCGAACCGCCCCCGGCGCGGATCACCAGCGGATACACGGCGTCCGCCACCGCAACCTGCTCCTGCTCACAGATCTTCTCCAGCAGCCCGCGCATGGCGTTCGGGGCAAGCAGCCGGAACGGATAGTGGTGGGTGCGCGACCGGATTGTCGCCAGCACCTTCTCCGGTTCGGTGGTTGCGAACACGAAGATCAGGTGCTCCGGCGGCTCCTCGACGATCTTGAGCAGGGCGTTGAAGCCCTGCGTCGTGACCATGTGCGCCTCGTCGACGATGAAGATGCGGTACCGCGACTCGGCAGGCGCATAGAAGGCGCGGTCCCGAAGTTCGCGGGTGTCGTCGACGCCGCCGTGACTCGCTGCGTCCAGTTCGATGACGTCGAGGTTGCCTGCGCCGCCGGGGCCGAGCGCGACACACGAATGGCACGTCCCGCACGGCGTCGACGTCGGCCCCTGCACGCAGTTGAGCGACCGGGCGAGGATGCGGGCGGAGGAGGTCTTGCCGCAGCCGCGCGGTCCGGAGAACAGGTACGCGTGGTTGATGCGTCCCGCGTCAAGGGCAGTGCTCAGCGGCTCGGTGACATGCTCCTGCCCGACCACCTCCGCGAAGGTCGCCGGTCGATATTTCCGGTAGAGGGCCACGCCGTGAGGGTACCGGCGGGGTCCGACATCCGGCCCATTGGCGCCCGCGCCGCGGGTCGTCGGCCGCGCGGGATCGACTCACCACGGCAGCGGGGGTGTGAGGAAGGCGAAACACACTCGCAACGCCGCGGCAGTGCATGCGAAACCCCGGCAGCGGATTGTCGGCTGCGGCGTGCGAGCCGACCGCACGCAGAGGAGGCTGACGTGCAGACGATCGACGCTGGCGATACCGCCTGGCTGCTGGTGAGCACCGCGCTGGTGCTGCTGATGACCCCGGGTCTCGCCCTCTTCTACGGCGGCATGGTGCGGTCCAAGGGCGTGCTCAACATGATCATGATGAGTTTCGTCGCGATCGCACTGGTCACGGTCGTGTGGCTGGTGGTCGGATACAGCCTGGTCTTCGGCGACGACATCGGCGGCGGACTGCTCGGCGGGCTCGAACACATCGGGATGGCCGGGATCTCACCCGACACCCTGCACGGCACCGTTCCCGAACTGCTGTTCGCGACCTTTCAGCTGACGTTCGCGATCCTCACCGCCGCCCTGATCAGCGGTGCGATCGCGGACCGCGCGAAGTTCTCGTCGTGGATGCTGTTTGTGCCGGTGTGGGCGCTGCTCGTCTACGTGCCCGTCGCGCACTGGGTGTGGGGACCGGACGGCTGGATCGCGGCACTCGGGGCGCTCGACTACGCGGGCGGACTGGTCGTCGAGATCGTTTCCGGTGCGTCGGGACTCGCGCTGGCGCTGGTGCTCGGGCAACGGATCGGGTTCCGGAGCGAACCGATGCGCCCCCACAACCTCCCCCTCGTGCTGCTCGGTGTCGGCCTGCTGTGGTTCGGCTGGTTCGGGTTCAACGCCGGGTCCGCGCTCGGCGCGAACGGCACCGCCGCCGCCGTCTTCGTCAACACCCTGGTTGCGGGCTGCACCGGCATGCTCGGCTGGATGATCGTCGAGCAGCGGCGGGACGGCCACCCGACCACGTTCGGCGCGGCGTCCGGCGTCGTCGCCGGCCTCGTCGCGATCACCCCGTCCTGCGGGTGGGTGACCATCCTTGGCGCCGCGGTGGTCGGCACCCTCGCCGGCGTCGTCTGCTCGTTCGCGGTCGGCTGGAAGTTCCGGTTCGGCTACGACGACTCGCTCGACGTGGTCGGAGTGCACCTGGTCGGCGGCATCGTCGGCACCCTGGCAATCGGCCTCCTGGCCGCGCAGGTGATGACGCACGGCCCGGAGGGACTCCTCTACGGCGGTGGCCTCGGGCAGCTCGGCAAGCAGGCGCTCGCGGTCGCGGTGGTCGGGCTGTACGCGTTCGGTGTCACCTACGCGATCGGGAAGGTGATCGACCGGGTCGTCGGCTTCCGCGTCACCGCCGAGCAGGAGACCAGCGGCATCGACCTGGCGTTGCATGCCGAATCCGCGTACGAGCACGCGGTCCTCGCGCACGGCGGCCCGGGAGGACTGGGGTCCGGGATCTTCGGTAGCCATCCGGGCATGGTCGCCGGACGGGACGACCGCCCCGATCGTGAGGACCCGGACCTGGACGACGTCGGCCCCACCCGCGGCTGATCGAACGGGCGGTCTTCCAGTGGCGGACCAATTCATGTCACGCACATAGATTTTCGAGTGTGCACAGACCCTTTCGACGCACAATTCCTCTGTACACGCACGAAAAGGTCTGTGCACACGGCAGGTACGGAAGCCTCGTGCCGGGATCGGCGTCGCAGGGGTGACCGGCTGCTCCCACGCCACCGCGCAGGGATCATCCTCCAGCCTCCCTGCGGGCGCCCTTGAGATTCTGCAGCCCGGGACCGGAACCGTTTCCGGCGATCACTACCTCGGCTCGGTCCCCGATCAGGTGCTGTGGGGGTACGTGCCCACCGTGCACAGCACGCCAGCACTGCGCATGGCGTCCGGTCGTACCGTCACGATCGACGCGGTCTCCCATGAGGGGATCCTCGAGGACCAGGGCCGGGATCCGGTCGAGTACTTCGGAAGCAGGGGCGTCGACCGGTCCGACATCCTCGACGACGCCGTCGCCATCGCGTCCGAATACAACCGCACCACGCGCAATTTCGACAAGGACGGCCCGCACGTCGTGACCGGACCGGTCTTCGTCGAGGGCGCCCAACCGGGCGACGTACTCAAGATCGAGACCCTCGAGGCGGTTCCCCGGGTGCCCTACGGCGTGGTGTCGAGTCGACACGGCAAGGGATCGCTCGCCATCACCGCCGACGGTTCCGCCCCTGCGGGCATCGGTCTCGACGAGGTGATGCCGCCGATCGCCACCGACGGACGATCAACCAGGGACCCGATGCGGTACGGCACCGTCTCCACCTTCACCGCGATCGAAGACGGTAAGGGCGTCATGCCGTTCGGCGCAGGGAAGGTCCGATTCCCGTTGCGCCCCTTCATGGGAATGATGGGTGTCGCCTTCTCCACCGACGCCGATCCGACGGCAGCGAGCGCAAATTCGATCCCACCCACGCTTGGCGGCGGCAACATCGATATCCGACTGCTCGGGCAGGGCTCAACGCTGTACCTGCCGGTGTTCGCCGAGGGCGCCCTGTTCTATGTCGGCGACCCGCACATGAGCATGGGCGACGGCGAGGCCGCACTGACCGCGATGGAAGGGTCGCTGCGCGGCACCTTCCGGCTCACCGTGTGCAAGAAGGGATCCGGTGACGCGCCGTCGGTTGCCTACTCGCACCCGTTCGGCGAAACCGACGAGTCCTGGATTCCGATCGGGCTATCTGACCCCGACGGGTCCGTCGGCGGGCAGAACAGCGACCTGGACGCGGCCATGCGGCGTGCGGTGGTCAACGCCCTCGACTTCCTCGAACACGACAAGGGCATGGACCGCGCCACCGCCTACGCGTACCTGTCGGCGGCGGCGGACTTCACCGTCTCCCAGGTCGTCGACCGCACCGTCGGCGTACACGGCCAGATCGCCAAGTCGCACTTCGAGTAAGCCGACTCCCGCGCGCGCCGCCTGCGACGTCCTCGACGGCACGCGCGGGAACGGTCACGCCTTCGCTGATTTGGCTGCGGCTTTCGCCGCCTTCTTAAACTCGCGCACCTCGGCGAGGGTGGTGTCGTCGACGACATCCGCGATCGACCGGCGCGACCCCTCCTCGCCGTACGCACCCGCGGCCGACCGCCAGCCGGTGGCCTGAAGACCGATCTGCTTGCCGAGCAGGGCGAGGAAGATTCGGGCCTTCTGGTCACCGTAGCCGGGGAGAGCCTTGAGGCGCTTGAGGATCTCCCTGCCGTCGGGGTCGCCCTCGGACCAGATCGCCGTCGCGTCCCCGTCCCAGTGCTCGACGAGGTACCGGCACAGGTCCTGGATCCGCTTGCCCATCGAACCCGGGAAGCGGTGCACCGCAGGCGGAGTCGCGCAGATCGCGAGGAAGGCCTCCTCGTCCATCTCCGCGATCGTGTGCACGTCCAGCCCGCCGAGGCGTTCGTCGAGCTTGTGGGGGCCGGTGAACGCGACCTCCATCGGGATCTGCTGATCGAGCAACATGCCGATCAGCAGCGCGAGCGGGTCGGCAGCGAGCAGTGCGTCGGCGGCGGGGTCTCCGGCCAGGTGCAGGGTGAGAGCCATTGCTCGATTCTGACACCAATGCCGTCCCCGGGCACGGGACGCTTCCGCCACCCAGCCGGGCGTTCGGCCAGCCGACGCGTCAGGCGTCGGCGATGGCCTTCTCGGTTGCGGCAAGCAGGACACAGGTCGCGACGCCGTCCATCGCGGTCTCGAGATCCGTCATCGACGGGAAGCTCGGGGCAAGACGGATGTTCGTGTCGTCGGGATCGGTGGCGTACGGGAACGCCGACCCGGCGGCGGTCAGCGCGATGCCTGCGTCCTTCGCCAACGCGATGACCCGCTTCGCGGTGCCAGGGACCACGTCCAGGCTGATGAAGTAGCCGCCCCGCGGTTCGGTCCAGGACGCGATCTTCGTCGGTCCGAGCCGATCCTCGAGGATCCTCAGGACGGCCGCGAACTTCGGTGCGAGGATCTCGCGGTGCTTGGCCATGTGCGCCCGCACGCCGTCGGCGTCACCGAAGAACCGCAGGTGGCGGAGCTGGTTGACCTTGTCCGGGCCGATGCTCTTCTTGCCAACATGCTTCTGATACCAGGCGAGGTTCGCATCGGAGCTGCCGAAGAAGCTGACGCCCGCGCCCGCGAAGGTGATCTTCGAGGTCGAGGCGAACACGTAGGGCCGGTTCGGGTTGCCCGCCTCGGCGGCCAGTCCAAGCACGTCGTGAGCGGGAGCGAACTCCTCGGTCAGCGGGTGCACGGCGTAGGCGTTGTCCCAGAACAACCGGAAGTCGGGGGCGGCGGCGGGCATCGACGTCAGCGCCCGCACGACCTCCTCGGAGTACACCGCACCGGTCGGGTTCGAGTACGTCGGCACGATCCACATGCCCTTGATCTGCGGGTCGTCGGCAACCAGGTGCGCGATCGCGGCGACATCGGGTCCGTCGGGCCGGATCGGAACCGGGATCATCTCGATGCCAAACGACTCGGTGATCGCGAAATGCCGGTCGTAGCCGGGTGCCGGGCACAGGAACTTGATCGCCGGTTCCCGCGTCCACGGCCGCGGCGAATCCGCATTGCCGTGCAGCAGGGAGAACACGATCAGGTCGTGCATGACCTCGAGGCTGGCGTTGTTTCCGGCGAGCAGGTTCGAAGCCGGAATGTTCAGCAGCTCAGCGAAGATCGCGCGCAGTTCCGGCAGACCGGCGAGTCCGCCGTAGTTGCGGACGTCGGTGCCGCTGCCGTCACGGTGGTCGCCCTCACCGGGCAGCGCCAGCAGCGCCTCGGACAGGTCGAGCTGCTCGGGTGCCGGCTTGCCACGGGTGAGGTCGAGGACCAGCTTCTCCGCCTTGAGCTGCTGATACTTCTCGGACTGCCGCTCGTGCTCGGAACGGAGTTCCTCGTGGCTCATCAACCCAATTTGGGTTTGGGTAGGCATCCGGGAAAGACCTTTCACACCGGGGTGACGGGAGCGGAGCTCAAAATAAAGGGGACCCCGCGCACCCGGCAGAGCCCATTGACCCTTGCTGCCTTCCGGCCCTGGGGGAGTTCACAGGATGCGCGCCGCGCGGGATCCATGGACGAGTGTAGCGATCGGCGCGGCGGGACGGGTAACCGGCCGGGGTCGGGCACCTCACACGGCCCGTTTTTCGTTCCTGGGGGGTGTACCGGTATGCTCGCCCACGGAGGATTCGCCTAGTGGCCTATGGCGCTCGCCTGGAACGCGGGTTGGGTTAACGCCCTCAGGGGTTCAAATCCCCTATCCTCCGCCACACCGTGGCCC
Organism: Rhodococcus sp. NPDC058505; assembly: GCF_042720095.1. Lineage (NCBI taxonomy): Bacteria > Bacillati > Actinomycetota > Actinomycetes > Mycobacteriales > Nocardiaceae > Rhodococcus > Rhodococcus sp. NPDC058505. The sequence goes on along the minus strand of NZ_JBHXNB010000005.1, from coordinate 159,625 downwards.
CCGATCTTCGGATCGGGGGCCACGGTCGTTTCCTGGCAACCGTTGCGGTGCCCGCGCCGCGTCTCGGGATCGTGTCGGTGCCCCGGAGCACAATGATGCGATGGACATCACAGACACAGCCGAGACGTACCGCCGCCTCGCGGACAGGTTCACCGACACCGTCACCCGAATCCCCGCGGACCGCTGGGACTCCCCCTCCCCCTGTGAGGGCTGGACCGCACGCGATGTGGTCGGGCACGTCATCGAGACGCAGTCGTTTCCGCTCACCCCGGCAGGCCTGAGCCTGCCGTCCGGCCCGGACGTCGCGGCGGATCCGGTCGCGGCGTGGGCGACGGCCCGCGACGCGGTGTTGGAGATCCTCGAGGACCCCGAGCGGGCCGGCCGCGAGTACGACAGCAGGCTGGGCCGGACCACCGTGGCCGCGACCTTCGGCGCGTTCATGGCCTTCGACCTGGTGATTCACCGCTGGGACCTCGCCCGCGCCACCGGGCTCGACGAGACCATTCCCGCGGAGGACCTCGCCATCGCCTCGGGTCTCGCGGAGCGGATGGGCGACGCGATCCGCAGCCCGGGTGTCTGCGGACCGGCCGTCGAGGTGCCCGCCGGTGCCGACGAGCAGTCCCGAGTGCTGGGGATCCTCGGGCGCAGACCCTGACCGCGGGAAGGCCCGGACACCGCTCCCGGAGTTCGCCTCCGCTGTCGTGGCCGGGCCGCCGGGCACCCTAGGCTGGCGGCATGAGTTCGCAGGTCCCGGGAGCGGGTCGGTTCGCGCCAAGTCCGTCCGGTGACCTGCACCTCGGCAATCTGCGGACCGCACTCCTCGCATGGCTCTTCGCCCGCAGCACCGGCCGCGCCTTCCTGATGCGGATCGAGGACCTGGACCGGGTCCGGCCCGGCGCCGAGCAGCGCCAACTCGCCGACCTCACCGCGATCGGCATCGACTGGGACGGCGACCTCGTCCACCAGTCACGGCGAACCGGCCGGTACGCCGATGCCGTCGACACGCTCGACGCTGCCGGCCTGACCTACGAATGCTTCTGCACCCGACGCGAAATCCAGCAGGCCGTCACCGCGCCGCACGGACCGGACGGGCACTACCCGGGCACCTGCCGCGACCTGACGGCGGCGCAGCGGCAGGAGAAGCGGGACAGCGGACGCCCGCCGGCGCTCCGGTTGCGCGCCGACCTCGCCGCGTTCACGGTGCACGACCTGTTGCGGGGCCCGCACACCGGACTCGTCGACGACGTGGTGCTCCGCCGCGGCGACGGAGTCCCCGCATACAACCTGGCCGTCGTCGTCGACGATGCCGCGCAGGGCATCGACCAGGTGGTCCGTGGCGACGACCTGCTCGGCTCGGCACCACGTCAGGCCTATCTGGCGTCCCTCCTCGGGTTGCCGGTGCCGGTGTACGCGCACGTCCCCCTTGCATTGAATGCGGACGGCCAACGGCTCGCGAAACGAGACGGCGCCGTCACCCTCGCGGACCAGCGGGCCGCCGGACGCGACCCGCACGCGGTGCGGGGCCTGCTCGCCCGCACCCTCGGGCTGGCAGAACCGGGCGAGCGTCCGTCGATGCCTGACCTGCTCGACCGGTTCGATCCCGACGTGCTCCCCCGCGACCCGTGGGTGTTCGTCCCGGACGCCCCGCCGTAGCCGAATCGGTACGAAACACCTGCTTGTCGCCGTGCGAGTGTCCGACGGGCGTCGTACTGTCATGCCAGCACGGCACACGGTACGACCGCACTGCACCACCGACTCTGCACGACGAGGGGATGCCCGTGAGCGACAACCCGCCCGGAGTTCCGGACCCGAACACACCGCAACAGCCCGGATCCGGCACTCCTCCGCCGCCGCCCAACCAGGGGTATCCCCCGCCGCCCAACCAGGGGTATCCCCCGCCGGGCCAGGGCCAGCCGACGTACGGCCAACCCGGCGGCTATCCCCCGCCACCGGGATACGGGGCGCCGCAGCCCGGCGGCTACCCGCCGCCACCCCCGACCGGTGGATACGGGGCACCGCTGCAGCCGGCCCCGGGGTTCGGCGGCCCCGGCGGCAGCCCGCAGCTGACGGTCGGTGACGCCCTCGGCTACGCGTGGAGCAAGTTCAAGGCCAACGCCGGGGTGTGGATCGGAATCCTGATCGTCGCCGCGATCATCAGCGGCGCGGTCGCCGCGATCTTCACCGACTGGTCCAGGGTGACCGACGCCGACGCGGACATGGACTTCGCGGACTACGCGGGATTCTGGGACTTCAGCCTCTGGGGGATCATCGGCCGCATCGTCACCACCGTCGTCGGCTACCTGATCAGCGCCGCGTTGGTCCGGGGGGCGCTGGGCGAACTGAACGGAACCAAGCCGAGCTTCGGGGCGTTCTTCCAGTTCAGCAACGTCGGCGCGATCATCATCGCCAGCTTCCTGGTCGGGCTGATCACCGGCATCGGGTTCCTGCTGTTCATCATTCCCGGCATCATCATCGCCTTCCTCACCTACTGGACACTGCAGTTCGTCATCGACAAGGACCAGGACCCGATCACCGCGATCAAGTCCAGCTTCGAGGCGATCTCGGCGAATGTCGGGCAGTTGGTGCTGCTGGCACTGGCGCTGGTCGGGCTGAACATCGTCGGGTTGATCCTGTGCGGGCTGGGCCTGCTGATCACCGTCCCGCTGACGATCATCGCGTCGACCTACGCGTACCGGGTGGTGGTCGGCGGCCGCGTCGCGGCCTGAGCCGCCCGTCCCCGGCGGGGTGCGATCTCCGACACGTCGGTGCTGCTCGGCGGCGTGTGCCGCTGACACGCGGCCGAGGAGGTCCGTATCCTGCCCCCGGCGGTCATCCGACCGCGACGACCCCAGGGGGAGAGATGACCACCGGCGGACCCACCAGCCAGCCCGGACAGGGCGGCCCGACCGAGCAGCCCGGCCACACCGGGCAACCCGCCTATGCCGGGCCGCCGCCCGAGTACCCGGCGCAACCCGAGTACCCGGCGCAGCCCGAGTACCCAGCGCAGCCCGACTACGCGGCGGCAGGCTACCCGCCGCCCCCGCCGCAGTACGGCCAGCCGGGCCACCCGGGTGGGCACGCCCCGTTCGGCGGCTTCCCGCCGGCCCCACCGGCACCGCCGACGGCCGGCGCCCAGGCAGGCGGGTTCTTCGGGGCACTGTTCGACTTCAATTTCAACAGCTACGTGACGCCCAAGGTCGTCAAGATCCTCTACATCCTGCTCACCGTGATGGTCGGGTTGTACACGGTGTTCGGGATCATCGCGGGCATCGCGGGCATCGCGAACGGGGAACCGCTCGGGCTGCTCATCATGATTGGCGCGCCGCTGCTCGGGCTGGTCCTGCTGGCCCTGATGCGGATCAGCCTCGAGTTCTACGTCGCCGTCATCAAGATCTCCGAGGACGTCAAGGAGCTCAAGCGGCGCCCCTGATCGCAAACCTCGCACATCGGGCGCGAACCCTCGCCGGGTTCGCGCCCGACGTCGTCGCGGTGCTTGGATGGCCGACGTGACAGCTTCAGACCAGGCAGGCAAGCAGCCAGAGCAGGCTTCCTTCGCGTACGTCGCCCGCGGCTACTACCCGACCCTCGTCGCGCTGTTCACCGCGGTACTGCTGATCTCCAACATCTGCGCCACCAAGGGCGTCGCGTTCTTCCCCGACGCCGACCTGACGATCGGCCCCCTTCAGGTCCTGCCGATCATCACCGACGGCGGGTTTTTCCTGTTCCCCCTCGCCTACGTCGTCGGTGACGTGCTCAGCGAGGTGTACGGGTTCAAGGCCACCCGGCGGGCCATCTACCTGGGATTCGGCGCCCTGATCCTGGCGTCGGTGTGCTTCCTGATCCTGCTGGAGTTGCCGTCCGCCGACTTCTACGAGAACCAGTCCTCCCTTGAGGCGGTCGTCGGTGTCTACCCGCGGCTGCTGCTGGCTGGCCTGTCTGGCTATCTGGTCGGGCAGCTGTTGAACTCCCTGGTGATGGTGGCGATCAAGGAACGCACCAAGGAGCGGCACCTGTGGGCACGGCTGATCGGCTCGACCGTGGTCGGCGAGTTCGCGGACACCCTGATCTTCTGCGCGATCGCCGCGGGCGCGATCGGCATCTCCACCTGGGAGGACTTCCTGAACTACCTGCTCGTCGGGTTCCTCTGGAAGACGCTCGTCGAGGTGCTGGTCATGCCCGTCACGTACCGCGTCATCGCCTACGTCAAGAAGCGCGAACCGACGTACGTCCTCGCGTCCTGACGCCACCGGATTCCCCGTCCCTGCCCCGAATGACCCATTCGGTCAGTTGAAGTAACCGAATGGGCCATTCGGGACGAGTCCAGGGTGCGGGTCAGGCGCGGGCGGTTGCGTAGAAGTTGCTCAGCGTCTGCGCTTTCAGGTCGTCGAAGTAGCCGCCGTCGATGCTCTCCCGGATCCGGTCCACCAGGCGGATCGTGAACCGCTCGTTGTGGATCGTCGCCAGCGTCGAGGCGAGCATCTCCTTCGCCTTGAACAGGTGGTGCAGGTAGGCCCGCGAGTAGTTGCGGCAGGTGTAGCAGTCGCAGTTCTCGTCGATCGGGTTGAAGTCCCGCCTGAAGCGGCTGGTGTTGACGTTGAACCGGCCGCCCTCGGTGTACATCGCCGCATTGCGCGCCACCCGGGACGGGTTCACGCAGTCGAAGGTGTCGGCGCCGTTCTCGACTGCGGTGAACAGGTCGTCGGGCTCGCTGATGCCCAGCAGATGCCGCGGCTTGTGCTCCGGCAGCTCCTCGTTGCACCAGCGGACGATCGTGCCGAGGTTCTGCTTCTCCAGCGCACCGCCGATGCCGTAACCGTCGAAGCCGCGGCCCGTCTCGCCGACGATCGACTCCAGCCCCCGGCACGCCTGCCTGCGCAGGTCCTCGTACTGGGCGCCCTGCACGACACCGAACAGCGCCTGATACGGCCGGTGCCTGCGCTCGGCGGTGAGCCGTTCGTGTGCGGCGATGCACCGCACCGCCCACGCCTGCGTCCGCTGCACCGACTGCTCCTGGTAACCGCGGGTATTGAACAGCGTCGTCAGTTCGTCGAACGCGAAGATGATGTCCGCACCGAGCTGATGCTGAATGCCCATCGACACCTCGGGGGTGAACCGGTGCCGGGACCCGTCCCGGTGCGACTTGAACGTCACGCCGTCGTCGTCGACGTGCGCGAGCCGCTCCTTGCCCTGCGCGATCACGTCGTCGGATTGCACCCCGACGGCGTCCATCGCGAGGACCTTCTTGAAGCCGACACCGAGGGACATCACCTGGAAGCCGCCGCTGTCGGTGAACGTCGGCCCGGGCCAGTTCATGAACCGGCCGAGGCCCCCCGCCTCGTCGACGATGTCCGGGCCCGGCTGCAGGTACAGGTGGTAGGCGTTGGCGAGGACGGCCTGCGCCCCCGCCTCCCGGATGGTCTCCGGCAGCACGGCCTTCACGGTCGCGTTGGTGCCGACCGCGATGAACGCCGGGGTGGCGATGTCCCCGTGCGGGGTGTGGATCGTGCCCGTCCGCCCGAGCTGCCCGGGGATCCGGGTCCGCACCGTGAAGAACGGGTCGTTCGGGGTGGGCACCGGAGTGTTGTCGTCTGTCACGTGGTCCGTCTCTTCGATCACGCCTGCACCTGGGCCGGGCCGGCGAACTGGCTGTTGTAGAGCTCCGAGTAGGCGCCGTCGGGGTCGAGCAGCAGCTGCGTGTGTGTGCCCTGTTCGACGATCTGCCCGTCCTGCATCACGATGATCAGGTCCGCGTCGCGGATGGTGGACAACCGGTGCGCGATCACGAAGCTGGTGCGGTCGCTGCGCAGCGCCGCGGTCGCGTGCTGCACGAGCAGCTCGGTGCGGGTGTCGACCGAGCTGGTCGCCTCGTCCAGGATCAGGATGGACGGCTCGGCGAGGAACGCGCGGGCGATGGTGATCAGCTGCTTCTCGCCCGCGCTGACGTTGTTGCCCTCCTCGTCGATGACGGTGTCGTAGCCGTTCGGCAGGGTCCGCACGAAGCGGTCGACGTGGCTCATCCGCGCGGCCTGCAGGATCTGCTCCTCGGTCGCGCCGGGCAGGCCGTAGGCGATGTTGTCGCGGATGGTCCCGCCGAACAGCCAGGTGTCCTGCAGCACCATCCCGATCCGGGAGCGCAGGTCGTCGCGGGTCATCGTCGCGATGTCGACGCCGTCGAGCAGGATCCGGCCCGAGTTCACCTCGTAGAACCTCATCACCAGGTTGACCAGTGTCGTCTTGCCCGCACCGGTCGGCCCGACGATCGCGACCATCTGCCCGGGACGGGCGATCAGGTTGAGGTCCTCGATCAGCGGCTGCTCGTCCTTGTAGCGGAACGACACGTCCTGGAACTCGACGAGTCCCCGTTTGGTCCGGGGGGTGGCGGCCTCCTCCGGATCGGCCGACTGCTCCTCCTCGTCGAGCAGTTCGAACACCCGCTCCGCGGACGCGACTCCGGACTGCATCAGGTTCATCATCGAGCTGATCTGCGTGATCGGCTGGGTGAACTGGCGGGAGTACTGGATGAACGCCTGCACGTCGCCGAGGCTCATGGTGCCCGACGCGACCCGCATGCCGCCGATCACCGCGATCGCGACATAGTTCAGGTTCCCGAGGAACATCACGGCGGGCTGCACGAGCCCGGAGATGAACTGTGCCTTGAACGCCGACTGGTAGAGCTTGTCGTTCTTCTCGTCGAACGCGGCCCGGACCTCCCGCTGCCTGCCGAACACTTTCACCAGGTCGTGCCCGGTGTACGTCTCCTCGATCTGGGCGTTCAACGCGCCGGTGGTGTGCCACTGCGCGACGAAGTGCTTCTGCGACCGCTTCGCGATGACCGCGGTGACCGCGATCGACGCGGGAACGGTGAGGATCGCGATCAGGGTGAGCAGCGGCGAGATCCACAGCATCATCCCCAGGATGCCGACGACCGTGAGCAGCGCCGTCAGCATCTGGTTGATGGTCTGGTTGACCGTCTGCGCGACGTTGTCGATGTCGTTGGTGACGCGGGAGAGCAGGTCACCGCGCTGGGTGGTGTCGAAGTAGCTCAACGGCAGCCGGTGAATCTTCGCCTCGACGTCGGCGCGCAGCTGCCGGACGGTGCCCTGGACGATGTTGTTCAGCAGGTACGCCTGCAGCCACGCGAACAGCGAGGCGAGCAGGTACAGGCCGAGCACCAGCGCCAGCACCTGCCCGAGTGCGGTCCAGTCGATGCCGACACCGGGGGTGACGTTCATCGAGGACACCATGTCGGCGAAGGTGTCCTGCCCGTCCGCCCGCAGCGCGTCGACGGCCTGGTCCTTCGTCAACCCGGCGGGCAGCTGATGCCCGACGATGCCGTCGAAGATGATGTTCGTGGCGTGGCCCATGATCTTCGGGCCCATCACGCTGAACACGACGCTGATCGTGGCCAGCACGATGACCGTGCCGACCGCGATGCGGTGCGGCGCCAACCGGCGCAGCAGCCGCCGCAGCGACGGCCCGAAGTTCAGCGCCTTCTTCCCCGGCATCGCGCCGGCCTGCGCTGCACTCACGACGCCTCCTGGGCGGTGAACTGGGAGGCGACGATCTCCGCGTAGGTGGGGCAACTCTCGAGGAGTTGATCGTGCCTGCCCGCACCGACGATGCGGCCGTCGTCGAGCACCAGGATCTGGTCCGCGTCGATGATCGTCGAGACCCGCTGCGCGACGAGGATCAGGCAGGAGTCGCGGGTGACCGGGCGCAGCGCCGCCCGCAGCCGGGCATCGGTGCCGAGGTCGAGCGCCGAGAAGGAGTCGTCGAACAGGTAGATCTCGGCGCTGCGGACGAGGGCGCGGGCGATCGCGATGCGCTGACGCTGGCCGCCGGACAGGTTGGTTCCGCCCTGCGCGACGGGGGTGTCGAGCCCGTCGGGTGCGGCCCGCACGAAGTCCGCGGCCTGCGCGATCTCCAGGGAGCGCCACAGTTGGGCGTCGGTGGCGTCGGGGTTGCCGTAGCGCAGGTTGGTCGCGATGGTGCCGGAGAACAGGAACGGCTTCTGCGGCACCAGACCGATCGAGCCCCGCAGCCGGTCCGGGTCGATGGACCGGACGTCCGCGCCCCCCACCCGCACCTGGCCGTCGGTGACGTCGATCAGCCGCGGGATCAGGTTGAGCAGCGTCGACTTGCCGGACCCGGTGCCGCCGATGATCGCGGTGGTCATGCCCGGTTCGGCGAGGAAGGTGATGTTGCGCAGGACCGGTTCGTCGGCGCCGGGGAACGCGAACGACGCGTCGCGCATCTCGACGATGCCCCGCTCCCGCCAGGAGTCGAGGGTCCAGTCCGGTTCCCGGACGGACGGCTCGGTGTCGAGGACCTCGCTGATCCGTTCGGCGCACACCGAGGCGCGCGGCAGCAGCACGGTCATCACCGTCACCATCATCACCGACATCAGGATCTGCATGATGTAGGACAGCACCGCCGTCAGCGCGCCGATCTCCATCTTCCCGTCGTCGATCAGGTGGGCGCCGAACCACAGCACCGAGATGCTGGTGAGGTTCGCGATCAGCATGACCGCGGGCGCCATGAACGCCATCAGCCGCCCGACCCGCAGCGCGACCGACACGAGCGAGTCGTTGGCCTCCCCGAAGCGTTCCACCTCGTACCGCTCCCGGACGAACGCGCGGACCACCCGGATCCCGGTGATCTGCTCGCGCAGCACCCGGTTGATCGCATCGATCCGCACCTGCATGGACCGGAACTGCGGGATCATCTTCCGGATCACCAGGAACATCGTCAGCGCCAGCGCGGGCACCGCCGCCGCGAGCACCCATGCCAGGCCCTGGGACTGCCGGATCGACATGACGATGCCGCCGATGCACATGATCGGCGCGGCGACCAGGATGGTGCAGGAGATCACCACCACCATCTGCACCTGCTGGACATCGTTGGTGTTGCGGGTGATCAGCGACGGCGCGCCGAAGAAGCCGACCTCCCTGGACGAGAAGTCGCCGACCTTGTACATGACGGCGGCGCGCAGGTCACGGCCGAGCCCCATCGCGGCGCGGGCGCCGAAATACACGGCGCCGATGCTGCAGGCGATCTGCAGGCAGGTGATGAGCAGCATGATGCCGCCGGTGGACAGCACCACACCGGTGTCGCCCTTGGTGACGCCCTTGTCGATGATGTCGGCGTTCAGGCTCGGCAGGTACAGCGATGCCATCGTGGAGATCAACTGCAGGACGATCACACCCGCGAGGGCGGCCCGGTACGGCCGCAGGTATGTCCGCAGCAGTGAGTACAACATATCGAAAGAGGCTACCAACCTGCTCGTTTGTCGTCGGGCGGGCGCGCGGGCGGGACGGTCAGCGGCGGTGCCACGCCTGCGGGTCGGCGGTCAGGTCGGCGACAAACGCGGGCAGGTCGCCCGCGGCGATGTCGGCGACGGTGACGGCCTCGAGCACGGCACGCAGGTTCACCCGGACCGCGATCCATACGTCCCGGAGCGGCGCGGCGGCGCCGCCGTAGGTGACCTCCTCGGGGCGGTCCCCGCGCACGGAGGCGAGGGGTCCCTCGACGGCGCGGATCACGTCCGCGACCGCGATGTCCGCCGCGGGCCGGGCCAGCCAGTAGCCCCCGTCGGGGCCGCGGCGGCTGTGCACCAGGCCTGCGCGGCGCAGGTCGCCGAGAACGGCTTCAAGGAACTTGTGGGGAATGGACTGGGCGCCTGCCAGGTGCTCGGCCTTGACCGGTGTGGTGTCCGCGGCGGCGATCTCGACGAGGGTGCGCACCGCGTAGTCGACCTTCGCGCTGATGTGCACGCCACCCACCCCTCGTCGGACCCGTCGCCAACGCAAATTCCTACCATCCAGGTATGAAACCGGCAAGGCCGCCTCATCCGGGTAGTCCGGCGACGACGGCGGCGACGTTGTCGAGGCTGGCACTGCCCGAATCGAGGTACCCGCTGTGGCCCGTCACGCCGGTGAGCGAGTCGCGGGCGGCGGTGGGCAGGACGGTGACGCCGGCGAGCGTGTCCGGGTCGGCGCCGTAGACGCCGAGGTCGGCGATCAGGTCGCCGGGGGCGTCCGCGGCGAACACCCGACCCGGCGCGAGCCCGAGGTCGGTGACGTCGTCGGCGCCGACGCCGGGCGAGCCGAGGAACACCGCGTCGTCGACGCCTGCCGGTCCGTGTTGCAGCGCCAACCCGGTGACCGTCGATCCGTAGGAGTGGCCGACCGCGGTCAGGTGCATCTCCCCGGACCGCGCCGCGGTGAGGCCGCGCAGGAAGGACGCCAGCGACTCGGCCCCCGACCGAGCCGCGGCACCACCCGCGAGGTCGACCACCGCATCCCGCAGCGCATCGAACGGCTCCGCCGGGTCCAGTTGCGGCGCACGATAATCCATCCACACGACCGTTGCGACGGACTCGTCGCGGCCGACTGCGCCGAGCTGCCTGGCACCGCTCGCCCGCACCCGGGTCAGGGCATCGGCGTACCTCCCGAGGTCGCCCCCGACGGTGGAGTTCACGCCCGGCGTGAACACCGCGACGTGGTCGGCGCGGTCGACATCGCCGACCGCGACCGCGGCGCGCACCTCTGCGCCGCCGCGATAGACGAGCAGTCGTCGCTCCGGGTCGTCGAGAGCCCGTGCCACGGAGTCGATCTCGTCGAGACGGGCCCGCGCCGCCGACACCTCGGCCCGGGCCCACCAGCTGGCGCCACCGAGGGGATCCCGGTACCGGCCCGCCGCCCGAATCTCCTCGATGCGGTCGGCGAGGCCGCGCCGGTCGGCCTCCAGCACCGCCCGGTTCGCGGTGTCACGGACCGCCGCCGGGATGCCGTCACGGTTGCCGATCCAGTCCGGATGCTCGGCGAGCACGGCACCGCGCTGTGCCGGAGTCAGCCGCCGCCAATAGCGCGAATTGTCTTCGGGGGACGCATCGCCCGGCGGGACCGATGCATGGTCCACGCCACGGAGCGCCGTCGCTGCCGCGCGGTCGGCGGCGTCCACCGCATCGAGTGCCGCCGCCAACCTGGCGTCCTGGATCCGGGCCAGCTCGGCGAGCGCGACCCGCATCAGGACGGTGACGAGCAGGCTGCCGAGCCGGGACGTCGCCGGCGCGGCGACCCGCCCGGAGTCGGTGACGCGCAGCCCGAACCGGTCGACCGCCTCGTCCGCGAGGGCGAGCGCCGCGGCGCGGGCGGCACCGACCCGGTGCGCGGCCTCCCGCAGCGCCCCGGCGACGGCGTCGAGGTGCGCGGACAACGCCTTCGACGCGGCGACTTCTCGATCCGACCGCTCCGCCGCGGCGACGGCGGCGACCCCGGTCCACGCGACGTCCCGAACCCGGGCATCCGCGCAGGCGACGCTCGCGAGGTGGTGCTCGCTCAGCGCGGTAAGAACGGCGGCATGCCCGGTCAGCGCCTCCGGGGTCCAGGCGCGCAGTTGGGTGAGGGTGGGACGCATCAGAGTTCGCCGCGCAGCCGGGCCGCCGTCGCATCGTCGGCGGCGAGGTATCCGGCCGCGGACCGTCGTGCGGTGGCGGCCATCTCCTGGAGCCGCGCGGCGGCATCCCCGACCGCACCGGACAGGCCCACGGACAGCGACACCAGCACGGCCGCGGTGTCCGACCCGGGCAACGCCGCCGCCGCGGCCGCGATCGGCGCCGCGGGGTCACCGCCCGCCGTCCGGCCCGCCGCGACGGCCAACGCCGCCGCCAGCGTCTCCACCGCCGCGACGTCGACGCTCATCTCCCCCGACATCGGCTACCCCCTCCGGCACTCCGCTGTGCTCAGCCGCACGCTAGCGCTGATCGGGGCGGGGAATCGGCCGTCCACAGGCGGCGATCCCCAGGGGAACCGGCCGCGCCCGGGGTGCGTCGCACGGCACTCCGGGCGACGCACTCGCGGTGGGTCAGCAGCTGTCGAATCGCCATTCGCCGTCGAGGTAGGTCCACGTCATCGGCGCCTTGTTGCCCTTGCCGTCGAACGAGGTCGCGACGACGGTCGCCGAGTCACCGTCCATCGTGATCTCGACCTGCTGCGGGCCGGAGAAGTCCCGGCCCGCGTACGCCGTCGCCGCCGCCTCGGTGTATTCCTCCCGCCCGAACTTCTCCTGGCAGCGCGCGGACAGGTTGTCGTAATCGGCGGCCCAGTCGCCCTGCTGCAGGTTCGCGTACTGGGCGTCGAGCGCGGCCCGCAAGCCGTCCTCGGTGGCACCGGACGACTCGTCCGACGAGCATCCGGCGAGAGCCAGCAGCGCAGCACCGGCGAGGGGAATCACGATCGAGGCCTTGTTCACGGCCACCATGGTTACCAGAATGGCCGGTCCACCGCGCCGAGACGGGGACACCCGCACGAAAAAAGCTCCCCACCTGCGTACACAGCTGGGGAGCCTTGGCGGTGGCGGAGGGATTTGAACCCTCGGTACGGGGTTACCGTACACAGCATTTCGAGTGCTGCACCTTCGGCCGCTCGGACACGCCACCGCGGGAAACAGTACCCGAATGCCCCCGCGGGAACGAAATCGTGCCTCAACCTGCAGAAACAGGCGAAGTCGCCGAGGCCCTTCGCGGCACGTACTCGACCACCTCGACGCCCGAGGAGAACGTCCGGGTGTCCACCACGTCGAACACCGCGGGCCGATACGCGACCCCACCGAAGAGCGGGACACCGGCACCGAAGAGCACCGGGTGACGCTTCACGATCAGTCTGTCGATCTCGTCGACGAGCGCACCGGCCAGTGCGCCGCCGCCACACAGCCAGATGTCCGCGCCGTCCGTGCGCCTCAGTTCACGCACCAGTTCCACCGGGTCGGCGGCGGCGACCTCCAGGTTCTCTGCATCGGCGTGGTTGCTGCGCGAGAACACGATCTGGCGCAGGTGCCGATACGGGCTGGTCGCGCCTTCGGCCGCGCCGCCCGCATAGGTGTTCCACCCCATCAGCACGGTGTCGAATCGGGTGCCCGGCTGGGGAATTCCGAGGTGCGCGGCACCGTCGGTGGGGATGGCGTCGGCGAACCGGGCGAGGTCGGCCATGTGGTCGCCCTCCATCAGAAATGCGTCGTATCGACCGTCGGGGCCCGCGATGTAGCCGTCGAGGCTCGCGGCGACGTAGTACACGAGTTCACGCATGCCGGACTCCAATCACTGCAGTTGTTGTGGTTGCCACGAACATACAACAGGTGTCGTGGTTGCGCTAGGATTCGTCGCATGGCACGCAATGACGAACGTCGGCAGCTGCTCGCCGACGCGGGCCTGACCGTCCTCGCCGCCGAGGGCGCCCGGGGCCTCACCCACCGGGCGGTCGATCGTGCGGCGGGCGTCCCGCTGGGCACCGCATCGAACTACTTCCGCAGCCGGGACGCCCTCATCGCCGGCCTCGTGGAACGGATCGGCGAACGACTGATCCCCGGCGCCGAGGCCCTGGCAACGCTGGCCGACCGCGAGCCGAGCCGCGAACTGTTCGCCGACTATGTCCGGGACATCGTCCGGCGGCTCACCGAGAATCGCGAGGTGACGCTCGCGCTGTTCGAGCTCCGACTGGAAAGCAGCCGACGACCCGAGGTCGCGGCAATGATGTCCGCTTGGGGCCGAACCGGATTCGAGGCGGATGTCGCGTTCAACACCGCGGCCGGGCTGCCGGGCGGCGCGCGGGAAATCGCGCTGTTCCACTACGCCGTCGACGGCCTACTTCTCGAGCGGCTGACCACTCCCCTGATGCCCGACACCCCGACGGACGAGATCATCGACGCCCTGGTGTCGGGGCTCCTGCCACCGTGAGCGACCCGGTCAGCGGCGGGTCCGGAAGAAGTCGTCGAGCAGGGCCGCGCACTCCGCTTCCAGGACACCGCCGCGGACCTGCGGGCGGTGGGTGAGCCTGCGGTCGCGGACCACATCCCACAGCGACCCGACCGCGCCGGTCTTCGGTTCCCACGCCCCGAACACCACCCGGGACACCCGCGCGAGCACCAACGCGCCCGCGCACATCGTGCACGGTTCCAGGGTCACCGCCAGCGTCGCGCCCTCCAGACGCCAGCCGTCGCCGTGCACCTTCGCCGCCCGCCGCAGCGCCACGATCTCCGCGTGCGCGGTCGGGTCCCCGGCCGCCTCCCGCGCGTTCGCGGCCCGCGCGAGCTCCACCCCGTCGGCGTCGAAGACCACCGCCCCCACCGGAACATCCGCGGCGTCCGCGGCACCCGCCGCCTCGATCGCGGCCCGCACCATCGCCTCGTCGCGGGCGAGCGGCAGCGTCACTACCGGGAAGCGGCGTCGAGAACCGCGGACAGCTCCGAGCCGAACCCGAGCCGCTGCGCGATCATCGACAACTGCTCATCGGGGTACAGGTCGGTTTCCGCGAGGATCACCCCGAGCACCGGCTCGGGCAGGCCGAGATCGGACAGGACGCCGAGGTCGCCCTCCTCCCACGGCTCGATGTCGTCGAGATCGTCCGGGTCGACGTCGGGGGTCTCGATGTTCAGCGCCTCCAGCACATCGGCGGCGATGTCGTAGTCGAGGGCCATCGTCGCATCGGACAACAGCAGCCGGGTCCCGGTCGGGGCGGGCCGCAGGATCACGAAGAACTCCTCGTCGACATCGAGGAGACCGAACACCGCACCCGAGGCGCGCATGGCGAGCAGTTCCTTCTCGGCCTGCTCCAGGCTCGCGAGCGCCGCCCCGGTGAGGGCCGTGCACTTCCACTTCCCGTCGTCGAGCACCACTGCAACACCGAAGCCGTCGAGGTCTTCGAACTGGTCCGAGGGGGCGTTGTTCCCCGCGCGCTGAGCAGCCATGCGGCAACCGTAGTCCGCGTTCGGCCCCTACATGAAGTTCAGCGGGCAAATGTGCCAACCTAGGCGAGTGTCCGCTGAATCGACTGCTACCCCGGTGTGTGTGCTCGGCCTCGGACTGATCGGCGGATCGCTGCTGCGGGCCGCCGTCGCAGCGGGACGGCAGGCGTGGGGGTGGAACCGATCCGCAGGCCCGGCCGACGAGGCCCGCGCCGACGGTTTCGACGCGGGCACCGACCTGCGGGCGGCGCTGATCCGCGCCGCGGACACCGACGCGATCGTGGTGATCGCCGTCCCCGAACCCGCCCTCGACGGCGTCCTGACGCAGGTCGCCGCGCACGCGCCCGCCTGCACGCTCACCGACGTGATCAGCGTCAAGGGCTCGGTCCTTGCTGCCGTCCGCAGGCACGGCCTCGCCGCGCGGTTCGCGGGCGGGCACCCGATGGCCGGGACCGCGGAGTCCGGATGGTCGGCCGGGTTCCCTGGCCTGTTCGACGGGGCGGCGTGGGTGGTCGCCGCCGAGGACGACACCGCCCCGGACGCGTGGACGCGGGTCGCGCGCCTCGCCCTGGACTGTGGGTCCGTGGTCGTGCCCGCCTGCGCCGCCGAGCACGACTCCGCGGTCGCCCGGATCTCGCACCTGCCGCACCTGCTGGCCGAGGCGCTGGCCGTGACCGCCGCGGCCGGTGGCGATCTGGCGTTGGCCCTTGCCGCGGGGTCGTACCGGGACGGCACCCGGGTCGCGGGCACCGCACCCGCGTTGGTCCGGGCGATGTGCGAGGCCAACGCCCCGGCGTTGACGGTGGCGCTCGACGAGGCGCTGGCGCTGCTGACCGAGGCGCGCCGGGCGCTGGCGGAGTCGGGGAGCACCGAGACCCTCGTCGAGGCCGGGTACCGGGCCCGGCAGCGTCACGACGACCTGGACCGCTGGGACATCACCGGCATCGAGATCGGCGCCCCCGGCTGGGCGGAGGCCCTGCGGGAGGCGGGTCGCCGGGGTGGCGCGCTCCGCGCACTGTGAGTCCTTCTGGTCCGCGTGCGGGCCAAAAGGACTCACGGGCGGAGCCGCTCAGATGCGTTCGGCGAGGCCCGGATAGTCGAGGATGAATCCGTCGGGGTCGACGGTGATCGACGAGCTGGACACCGGCGAGAGCACGTGGATGCCGTCGGGGCCGGAGCTGTAGGTCAGGTCCGCGGGCCGCACGCTCAGGTCGGGCAGGTACACGTACACGACCGGAACCTGGACGTCCTCGGAGTCGCGCTGCATCCCGAACCGCCGGATCGGCAGGGTGTTGAAGAACGGGCTGAGCACCACGTCCACGTCGAGCGCCCCGCCGAACGCGGACCGGTGGTGACTGCTGCCGTCCTCGACCATCCAGTAGCCCTCGGCGTCCCGGCTGATCGAGACGTGCCGTTCCCCGGTCGCGAGGCTGGTCCGCAGGGACAGCCTGCGAGTCACACCCGCCTCATCGGTGACGAGATCGTAGGACGCGCTGAACGCGGGATGCTCGTCGCAGTGACCGCCGATGATCCGGCCGGACGCCTTGATCCGGTTGCCCACCAACTGCACTCGCACCGATTCCATCCGGGGCGCGTGGTGCGCCCGCCAGGTGAGGACCGCGGGCCAAACGGTGTCGGCGCCCTGCGCAGGAGTGGTCACCTGTCTACGGTAAGCGACGCAACGCGGTTCAGCAGCCGAGGCCACCGCCAGCGTGCCGGCCGAACATTGTGGAGCACGGGCGTCCGTCGTGGTCGGGAACAGCGAAACCTGCGCATTCGATAACACATCGGTCACAGAATGGGGCTGATCGGATTTCAGCCCCAGGAGGTTATCGATGCCCGACAATCAGGAGATCTGGTCCGCCGAGGCCCGCCGCGTCCTGATCGAAGTGGCCGGCACCTACCAGCGCACCCTCAGTTATCAGGAACTCGCCGACGAGATCCAGGAGCGGTCCGGGGTGCGGACCCGCAACCTTCTGCAGAACTGGATCGGCAAGACCCTCAGCCGGGTCGGGGCGGACTGCGCGGCACGCGGCGAACCGTTGCTGTCCGCGCTGTGCGTCAGCGTCAACGGCACCGTCGGCGAGGGCTACGCGAAGGCCGTGCTCGCGACGTACGGCATCGCGGCCGACGACCTCGAGCTGCATGCCGCCGAGGAACGACTGCGGTGCTATCGACACTTCGGCGCGGTGGACCTGCCCGTCGACGGTGGCGTCGCGACGCTCGCCCCGAGCGTGGTGCAGGCCCGCGCGAAGGCCCAGAAACGCGACCTCAGCAGGCGCCGCGAGCTGCTCACGACCTGCGGCGAGTGCTTCCAGGTGCAGTCGCTGACCGGGATCTGCGGCTGCAGCTGGTGACCCGGACGGACATCGAACGGGCGGATGCCGAGCGCGGCTCTCGGCCGATGTTCCGGTAACCGCCCGTTCGGGCGCGACCGATCCCCCGGCGGATCGGAAAAGCCCCGCGCCGGCAGTGCCGACGCGGGGCTTTCCTTGGTGCGCCCGAAGGGATTCGAACCCCTAACCTTCTGATCCGTAGTCAGATGCTCTATCCGTTGAGCTACGGGCGCATGTCTTCAGTTGTGCCGATCCAAAGATCGACGGTGTCGGCGAACCGACGTGGCGGAAGCGAGAGGATTTGAACCTCCGGTCCCCTGTAAGGAGGACAACTCATTAGCAGTGAGTCCCATTCGGCCGCTCTGGCACGCTTCCTAGGCTCAGGTCCTTTCGAACCGCCGGGACGAAAGATTACACAGGGTCCGCTCGATTCTGCAAAACGGCTGGTGAATCCGCCGTTCCCGCTGGTCGCCGACCGCGAGCCGGACCGAATTCGGCAGTCCGACGTCCGAGCAGGCCTCTCCGCGCATAATGGTTCGTTGTGAACGCACGCATCCGCCCCGACCTCGCCGCCATCAGCCCCTACACCCCCGGCCGCAGCTACCCGGGCGCGTACAAGCTGGCGAGCAACGAGGTCACCGCCGGACCGCTTCCCGGCGTGGTGGCCGCGATCGCCGAGGCGGCCGCTGGCGCCAACCGCTACCCCGACAACGGATCGGTGGCACTGCGGGACGCGCTGGCGAACAAACTCGGGGTCGACGCCGACCGGATCGCGACCGGCTGCGGCTCGGTCAGCCTGTGCCAGGAACTGGTCCAGATCACCGCGGGCCCCGGCGACGAGGTGATGTTCGGGTGGCGCGCCTTCGAGGTGTACCCGGTGCTCGCGCAGGTCGTCGGTGCGACCCCGGTCGGCGTTCCGCTGACCGCGGACCACGTCCACGACCTCGACGCGATGCTCGCCGCGATCACCGACCGCACGCGGCTGATCTTCGTGTGCAACCCGAACAACCCGACCGGGACGGTCGTCGCCGCGGCCGCCCTGGAACGATTCCTCGACGCGGTCCCCGGCGACATCCTCGTCGTCCTCGACGAGGCCTACTACGAATACATGCGTCCCGGCGCGGACGGGACCGCCGTCAACGGTGTCGCCCTCGCCGAGGGCCGACCCAACGTCGTTGTCCTGCGCACCTTCTCCAAGGCGTACGGCCTGGCCGGAATCCGCGTCGGATACGCCGTCGGCGACCCCGAGATCGTGGCGGCGCTGAGCAAGGTGCACCTGCCGTTCGCGGTCAGTTCGATCGCGCAGACCGCGGCCATCGCCTCGCTCGCGGTCGAGGACGCGCTGCTGGCCCGCACCGATGCGGTGGTCGCCGAGCGGACGCGGGTGCGGGACGCGCTGCTCGCGGCCGGGTACGAGGTGCCCCCGTCGAACGCGAACTTCCTGTGGCTGCCGCTCGGCGCCTGCACGACGGAGTTCGCGGAGGGCAGCATCAGCGAGGGTGTCGTGCTGCGACCGTTCGCCGGCGACGGCGTCCGGGTGACCATCGGCGACCCCGTCGAGAACGACGCCTTCCTCGCCTTCGCGACCGGCACCGGCCTCGCGATCCGGAAGGCAGCGCAGGACTGACCGGCCGGTCGTGGTCACACCCGCAGTGCGCGGGCCAGCGTCGGCCAGGCGTCGTGCAGGTCCAGCTGCCAGTAGGGCCACGAGTGCGTTCCGGTGTCGCGGTAGCGGACGGTCGCGGGGATGCCGAGCTGCCGCAGCCGGGCGTCGAACAGTCGGGTGCACTGCAGCGCGGCGGCCTCCAACGCGGCACCGAGCGTGATCGCGCTCAGCCCGTCCACGGTGCTGGGGTCGTCCAGCGGGCCGATCACCCCGTTGCCGGTGGAGAGGTAGACGGCCTTGCCCCGCAAGGCATCCGCATTGCGCATCGGATCGTTCGCCGCCCACGCCGGGTCGCCCTCGGGCCCCCACATGTTGTCGGCGTCGCCGCCCTTCCAGGCCACGGTGGCCCGCACCGACAGCCGCGAGTTCGACTGGCTGTTGTCCGGGCATCCACTGAAGGCCGCCACCCCCGCGAACATCGCCGGATGGCGGGTGGCGAGGTTCAGCGCGGCGTGTGCGCCCATCGACAGGCCCGCGATCGCGTTGACGCCGTTGCCCGCGAATCGGGCCTCGATGATCGGTGGCAGTTCCCGGGTCAGGAACGTCTCCCATTCGTCGACACCGAGCGTCGGATCGGGCCGCAGCCAATTGGTGTAGTAGCTCCCGGTGCCGCCGACCGGCAGCACCACGTTGACCGGCTTGTCGGCGAAGAAGGCGACGGCATCGGTCTTCTGGGTCCAGGTGCTCTCCCGGTAGTTCGACTCCTCACCACCGCCCGCGCCGTCGAGCAGGTAGAGGGTGGGCCGCGGACCGGTGCCCTGCGGCGGCAGCAGCACCTGGACCTGGATGATCTCCCGCATCGACGGCGACCGCACGAATACCGCGGCACGCCGGTCGGTGAGCATCGTGACTCGATCGACGGTCGCGGACTGCTGCCCGGGCGACGCCTGCGGCGCGGCACCGGACACGGGGGTGATCAGGCCGCAGAGGGCCGCGGACAGTGCCAGCGTCACGAGAAGCTTCATGGGCCCACCTCGTGCGGCGCCCCCGCCGGGTTGCGGACGAGCCGCCGCGGCCACGGTATCCGACGACCGGCGCCCCGCGCAGCGCGACACGAGCGCCCGTCGGGCGCCCGGCGGCGGGACCCGGTCGATCCGCTCGCGGGAATCCACCAGCGCAAAGCGGGCTATCATCGTGTCGCCCATCACCTGCGTGAACGAGGTGCCTCATGCGGATTCAGCGTCGCCTCCGCTCCACCGGTCTCGCCCTCGCCGCCTCCGCGTCCCTGGTCGTGGGTGGGGTGTGCGCGCTCGCTCCCGACGCCGCGGCCGCAGGCGACACCCGGGACGGACCAACGGTGACCATCGGCGACGGGTCGGCCCACTCGTACGTCACGGTCGGCGGGGACGGCACGCCGACCGCCACCGGCATCCGGATGACCGCGGCCGCGCTCGACGGGCTGACCTCCGCGGCGGACGTCCCGATGCAGGTGTTCCGGCTCGCGCTGCCGCAGGACGCGCCGGAGACGGTGTTCGACCATCTGACGGTCGACTGGAACCCGCACGGGCACGAACCGGCGGGCGTCTTCACCAAACCCCATTTCGACATGCACTTCTACATGATCGATTCCGCCGCGGTCGGCGAGATCACCCCGATGCGACTCGATTTCATCCCGCGCGCGTCGAATGTTCCGCCTGCGCGTTACATGCCTGCCGGGTACGCACCGGCACCCGGCCCCGCCGTGCTGAACACGGTGCCCGACATGGGAATGCACTGGTTCGACAGCACCGACAGGATCGGGCCCGGCTTCGACTTCCAGCAGGTGCTGATCGCCGGATCATGGGACGGTGCATACACATTCATGGAACCGATGATGACGCGCGACTGGATGTTGACGAGGCAGAGCGTCGAGCAGCAGATCAGGCAGCCCGAGGCCTACGCGAAGAGTGGGTACTACCCCACCACCTACTCCGCGCGCTTCGACGAGTCCTCAAACGAGTATGTCGTCGAGTTCGGCGGCATGGTGCTGCGGGCGGCGTCCTGATCGAGGACGCGCGCGGGCGTTCACCCGACGAAAGTCGGTCCGCGGGGCTACAGTCGGTCCCGACTCGTCTCTTCGTCCGCAAGGTGGGATCGCGATGAAGCTGATCACGAAGATGTCGGCCACGGCTCTCGTTGCCGGGGCGATGTTCGTCGGCACGGGGACCGCGCACGCCGACCCCGCCCCGCCCCCGCCGCTGACCAAACAGCAGGCCCTCGACAACATGCTCGCCGAACTGGGCATGGGGTGGGCGCAGGGCGGCGCGGCGGGCACCGCGATCGGCGCCGCCGTCGGACTCGGCATCGGCTGCGTGTCGATGTTCCCGGGCAGCCTCGCCGGCTGCATGATCGGCGCCCCCACCGGTGCCGCGATCGGTGCCGCGGTGGGCATCGGCAACGGCAACCCGAAGGCCCAGCAGGCCATCGAGACGTACCTGAACACACCCGGATAGCTAGCCGGCGAGGTCGTCCGGACCGATCGGATCGGCGGTCGCCCAGTCGGCCGAGTTCATCGCGGCACCGGCCCGCAGCCAGCGGACGGCGACGACACCGGCAATCGCGATCGCCGCGATCACCGCCCACCGCGTTCCGGCCGTCACCCCGATCATCGGAGCGGCACCGGCTGGTACTCCCCGTACACGCCGCGCGCGTCGCCGGCCAGGTACTGCTCGTGCTGAATCTGGGCACGCGCCGCCAGCCCGGACGCGGTCGCACGCTGCCCGGTCAGCCGATCACGCCGCCGCGCGAGCCCGATCCCGACCAGCTTGTAGGTGCCCCACGCCGCGATCCCGACCAGCACGGTGCCGACGATCAGCGCCCAGAAGGTCACCAGCAGCACCAACACCACCGCGGCACCCACCCAGCCGCCAGGAACCTTGCGCATCTCGCTCCTCCGATGTTCGACGCGGCCACGCTGCCGGGCCCCAGTGTGGCAGCGGGCACCGACACCGCGGGGCGCCACCTCCGCACGACAACGCCCCCACCCGATCCGGGTGGGGGCGTTCGGCGGAAGCGGAGGGATTTGAACCCCCGGTGGGTTTAACGCCACGCTCGCTTTCAAGGCGAGTGCATTCGGCCGCTCTGCCACGCTTCCGTGGCGAATCCTAACCGCCGGGAGCACCGCGGGACCAACTCGGCGCCGGTCAGGCGCCGGGCCGGGTGTCGAGCGCCCCGTCGACCTTGTCGAACACCGTCGCCATCCCGGCCAGTTCATCGGCGTCGAGCAGGTCGATCAGATACCCGCGGACCCCGCGCACGTGGGTCGGCGCCGCCTCGGCGAGCTTCGCGCGCCCGGCGTCGGTGATCAGGGCAAGGACGCCGCGACCGTCCTCGACGCAGGTGCTGCGGGTGACCAGGTTTTCCGTCTCCAGCCGCCGCACCTGATGGGTCAGTCTGCTGCGAGACGAGAGCACCCCGTCGGCGAGTTCGCTCATCCGCACCGACCCGTCCGGGGACTCCGACAGCATCACGAGGATCCGGTAGTCGGCCAGGGAAATCCCGTGCCCGGACTGCAGTTCTCGGCCCAGCACCTCCATTAGGCGCTGGCTGCCCTCGATGAACCCTCGCCACGCCCGCATCTCCGCCGCGTTCAGCCACCGGGGCGCCGCGTCGGTTGCGTCTGCGATCTCTGTTGCCACCTCGCCAGTCTAGTGACCAACCTCCGATCAGATGCTGCGCAGGATCGACGCATCCAGTTCGGCGACCGACGCGAACCCGGCGAGGCCGAGGGTCACGTCCAGGTCGGCGAGCAGCATCCGGAGCGCGTGCCGCACACCGTCCGCGCCTGCGAGTCCCAGCCCGTACACCCACGGTCGCCCGTACAGGACCGCGTCCGCCCCCAGCGCAAGGGCCTTGACGACGTCGGCGCCGCTGCGGATCCCGGAGTCGAGCAGCACGGTGGCCCGCTCCCCCACCGCCGCCGCGACGTCGGGGAGCGCGTCGAGTGCCGCGATCGCACCGTCGACCTGGCGTCCGCCGTGGTTGCTGACCACCACACCGGACGCGCCGGCGTCGACGACCGCGCGCGCGTCGTCGGGATGCACGACCCCCTTCACCGCGATCGGGAGATCTGTCCACTCCCGCAGGCGCGCAATGTCGTTCGCCCGGATCGAGTGGTTGCCGAACATCGACACCCAGGTCAGCACGGCCATCTGCATGGCCTCGACGCTCTCCTCCGGCGGGGTCGCCAGCCGGGACCGGAACACCGGGTCGGACAGGTAGTTCGCGATCCCCTTGGCGCGCAGGAACGGCAGGTGACCCAGCTCGAGATCGCGCGGCCGCCAACCCATCCCGGGCGTGTCGGCGGTGACCACGAGCGCCTTCGCACCCGCCGCGGTCGCGCGCCGCACCAGCGACTCGGCCACCTCGTCGTCCGACGGCCAGTACAGCTGGTACCACCAGGCGTCGCCGGACACCTGCGCGACCGTCTCGATCGGAGTGGACGCCGCCGTCGAGAGCACCGACCCGACACCGAGTTCCGCCGCCACCGCCCCGACCGCCGCCTCGGCGTCCGGGTGCACCAGCTCAAGCACCCCGACCGGCGCGGTGAGCACGGGTGCCGCGAGCCGCGTCCCGAGCACCTCGACACCGAGGTCCCGGGCGTCGGCGGATGCGGTGCCCCGCAACATCCGCGGCACGATCGAATGCCGGTCGAACGCGGCCAGGTTCGCCGCCGCCGTGCGTTCGGTGGACGCGCTGCCCGCGATGTAGCCGAATGCCTCCGGAGACAACCGCTCCCGGGCCAGGTCCTCGAGCCCGGCCGCCGTCATCGGCAGCGTGGGGACCGTCCCGCCGAGGCCAGCGAAGTAGATCTCGTTCTGCATGTTGCCGAAGTAGGTCACGGCGAGACGGTAACCGGTGTGTCCGCCGGTACTGTCGCCACCGCCCCGGCGTGTTCGCTAGCGTCGAGCCATGCATGCGATCACCGTCACCGCTCCCGGCGGGCCCGAGGTTCTCGCCTGGTCCGAAGTTCCCGACCTGTCCCCCGGCCCCGGCCGGGTGCTCGTCGACGTCGCCGCCACCGCCGTCAACCGCGCGGACGTGCTGCAGCGCCGCGGGCTGTATCCGCCGCCGCCAGGCGAGAGCGAGATCCTGGGGCTCGAGTGCTCCGGCACGGTCGCCGCGGTCGGGGAGGGCGTGACGGACTGGCGGGTCGGCGACCGGGTGTGCGCGCTGCTGGCCGGCGGCGGCTACGCGCAGCAGGTGGTTGTCCCGGCCACGCAGGTACTTCCGGTGCCCGACGGCCTTGACCTGGTCGCTGCGGCGTCGCTGCCGGAGGTCGCCTGCACGGTGTGGTCGAACCTGGTGATGATCGGGGGGATGCACTCCGGGCAGCTGGTGCTCATCCACGGCGGCGGCGGGGGCATCGGCACCCACGCCATCCAGGTCGCCGGCGCGCTCGGCGCCACCGTCGCCGTCACCGCAGGCTCCGAGCACAAGCTCGCCGCCTGCCGCGACCTCGGCGCGACGCTGACCGTCAACTACCGCGAGGACGACTTCGTCGCCGCGGTCCGCGACACCCCGCAGCGCGGCGCCGACCTGATCCTCGACAACATGGGCGCCAAGTACCTGGACCGCAACGTCGACGCGCTCGCCAAGGACGGGCAGCTCTGCGTGATCGGCATGCAGGGCGGCGCGATCGGGGACCTGAACCTCGGGAAGTTGATCGCCAAGCGGGGCCGGGTGTTCGCGACCGGCCTGCGCGGCCGCCCGGAGACCGGTCGGTCGAGCAAGGCGGAGATCGTCGCCGAGGTGACGCGGTCGCTGTGGCCGCTGATCGCGGACGGCACCGTTCGCCCGGTGGTGCACGCGGAGCTGCCGATCACCGAGGCCGCCGCCGCGCACGAGCTGCTGGACTCCGCCGACACCGTCGGCAAGATCGTCCTCACCCTCCCCTGACAGCCGCGCCGGGGTTCCCTAATGTCACATTAGCGATCGTGGAGTGACCCGATGTGACATTAGGGAACCCCGGCGGAGGGGACGGTCAGCCGAGCGAGGCGACGGCACGGACGAGCTGGTCGATTTCGTAGCGCGTGGTGTACGGGGCGAGGCCGATCGTCACGGCGCCGCCCTCCTCGTTGACGCCGAGCGAGTCGAGCAGCCTGCTGCCCCTGCCCCCGACGACGGTGCCGATCCGGCGTTCGGCGAAGTGGTCGGCGACCTTGTCCGCCGGGACACCGGCGATCGTGAAGCTGAGCGTCGGCACCCGGCTGTGCGAGGTCCCTATCAGCGTCACCTGCGGCAGCCTGCGCAGCGACGCGAGCAGCCGCTCGAACAGCCGGTCGTGATAGTCCTGCAGCGAGCTGATCGACGTCTCGAGGCGCTCCCGCCGGGTGCCGCTCGCGGACTCGTCGAGGTTGGCCAGGTAGTCGATGGACGCCGTCAGCCCCGCCAGCAGTGCGTACTGGTGCACGCCCAGTTCGAGGCGTTCCGGGCCCTGCGCGTGCGGGTTCAGCGAGATCGGCGGGATCCGGTCGATCAGACCGGGGTCCCGGAACACCAGCGCCCCGACCTGCGGTCCGCCCCAGGTGGGCCCGTTCACGGCGAGGACGTCGGCGCCGAGCTCGTGGATGTCGACGTGCGCGTACGGCGCTGCGGCGACGGCGTCGCACACCAGCAGGCCGCCCATCTCGTGGATCCGGTCCGCGGCGACCCGCACATCGGGCGCGGACCCGACGATCGGCGACGCCGCGGTCAACGCGACCAGCCGGGTCGTCGGGCCGATGAGTTCGGCGAACTGCCAGCTTGGCAGGTCGCAGGTGTCGATCTCGACCTCCGCCCACCGGACCTGGGCGCCGTACCGGTTCGCCACCCGCAGCCACGGCGCGACGTTGGCCTCCTCGTCCAACCGGGACAGCACCACCCCGGTGCCGAGCCCGAGCCGGGAGCTGAGCGACTCAGCCAGCCACGCCAGCAGCGACGCCCGATCCGGCCCGAGGACGACGCCCGCCGGATCGCCGCCGACCAGGTCGGCGACCGCCTCGCGGGCGGACTGCAGGATCTCGGCGGCGCGGCGGGCGCCGGCATGCCGTCCGGCGTGCGAGGACGCGGAGCCGCGGAACGCCGTCGACACGGCCGTCGACACGGAATCGGGGTGCAGCATTCCGGCCTGCGGATCGAGATGGATCCATCCGTCCCCGAGCGACGGGATCAGTCCCCGCACCCGGGCGACGTCGTAAGCCATGACCGACAGCCTAAGACCTGATTTCCCGGCGATGTGATCGGGATGACGGATTGCACACCCGGCCAGCCGATCTGACCGCGGCCGCGCGGCGGTCGAGCTGCCTCTTCGCGGTTCCGCGCTGAAACCGCGAAGATGGAGCCATGACGCAACCGGAGAATGAGCACGTTGTCGTGATCGGACCCGATGGCAGGCCCGTGGCGCTGACGCCGGGCAGCTCGGCGGCCGACGCCGCAGCGGACGCCGCGGGCACCGGCACCGACGAGCCAGCGGAGGGCGGCGAGGAGCAGCCCTCGGAGACCCTCGCCGACATGGTCGAGCAGCCGGCGAAGGTGATGCGGATCGGGACCATGATCAAGCAGCTCCTCGAGGAGGTGCGGGCGGCGCCGCTCGACGACGCCAGCCGCACCCGGCTCAAGGAAATCCACAAGTCGTCGATTCGTGAGCTCGAGCAGGGCCTCGCGCCGGAGCTGCGGGAGGAACTGGAACGGCTCGCGTTGCCGTTCACCGACGGCAGCGTTCCGTCGGACGCCGAGCTGCGGATCGCGCAGGCCCAGCTGGTCGGCTGGCTGGAGGGCTTGTTCCACGGCATCCAGACCGCGCTGTTCGCGCAGCAGATGGCCGCGCGGGCGCAGCTCGAGCAGATGCGGCAGGGTGCGCTGCCGCCCGGGCTGGGCGGCGGCGCGCACCCGCAGTCGGGGCAGCAGCAGCCGCAGGCGGGCACCGGCCAGTACCTGTGAGCCACCCCCGCGCGTGGGGGGGGGGGCGCAGGGGCCCCCCCCCCGGCCGGGGGGCCACCGCGGGGGGGGGGGGGGGGGGGGCGCGTGGAACCCCCCCCCCCCCGGGGGCCCCCGCGCACCCCCGTGGCGCCCCCCCCGGGGGGGGGGGGCCCCCCCGGCCCCCCCCCCCCCGCGGCCGGGGCGCATCCGGTGGGGCGGTAGGCTGGGCGACCGTGTCAGCCGCCGCGGGCCCAGCCGGCGGGCTGAACCCGCTTTGAAAGGCGCACCTTGACTGACCACGTGAGCATCGAGACCAGCAACGCGTATGTCGACTTCCCGATCTTCGACGCGAAGACCCGGTCGTTGAAGAAGGCGTTCCTCGGGAAGGCGGGCGGCGCGATCGGCCGCAACAGCTCCGATGTCGTGGTCGTCGAGGCGCTGCGGGACATCACCATGTCCCTGAAGGAGGGTGACCGCGTCGGCCTGGTCGGCCACAACGGCGCGGGCAAGTCCACCCTGCTGCGGCTGCTGTCCGGCATCTACGAGCCGACCCGCGGCACCGCCCGCGTCCGCGGCCGCGTCGCACCGGTCTTCGACCTCGGGGTCGGGATGGACCCGGAGATCTCCGGCTACGAGAACATCCTGATCCGCGGCATGTTCATGGGCATGACCCGCAAGCAGATGCTGGCGAAGGTCGACGAGATCGCCGAGTTCACCGAGCTCGGCGAGTACCTGAACATGCCGCTGCGCACCTACTCCACCGGCATGCGGGTTCGGGTCGCGCTCGGCGTCGTCACCAGCATCGACCCCGAGATTCTGCTGCTCGACGAGGGCATCGGCGCGGTGGACGCGGACTTCATGAAGAAGGCACGGACCCGGCTGCAGGCGCTGGTCGAACGCTCCGGCATCCTCGTCTTCGCGAGCCACTCCAACGAGTTCCTCGCGCAGCTGTGCGACCGGGCGATGTGGATCGACCACGGGCAGATCCGGATGAGCGGCGGCATCGAGGAGGTCGTGCGCGCCTACGAGGGCGACGATGCGGGCGACCACGTCGCGCACGTGATCCGCGAGATCGAGCGCGAGAAGACCGAAACCGCCTCGCCGAACGGCACCGTGTGAGCACGATCATCGGCGTCGTCGTCACCCACCGGCGACGCGAGCTGCTCGCCGCGTCCCTCCGGGTGCTCGCCGCGCAGACGCGACCGCTGGACCACCTCGTCGTGGTCGACAACGCCGACGAGGCCGACGTGCGGAAGCTGGTCGAGTCGGCGAGCGTGCCGACCACCTACATCGGCTCCAAGCACAACCTCGGCGGGGCGGGCGGGTTCGCGCTCGGCATGCTGCACGCCCTCGCGCTCGGCGCGGACTGGGTGTGGCTCGCCGACGACGACGGCCGCCCCGAGGGCCCGGACGTGCTCGCCGCCCTGCTCGCCTGCGCCGAGCGGAACGCGCTGGCGGAGGTGTCGCCGGTGGTGTGCAACATCGACGAGCCGGACCGGCTGGCGTTTCCGCTGCGCCGCGGCCTGGAATGGCGGCGGACCCGCTCCGAGCTCGGCGACGGCGACCTGCTGCCCGGGATCGCGTCACTGTTCAACGGTGCCCTGTTCTCGGCGGCCGCGATCGACGCCGTCGGTGTCCCGGACCTGCGGTTGTTCGTCCGCGGCGACGAGGTGGAGGTGCACCGCAGGCTGGTCCGGTCGGGTCTGCCGTTCGGCACCTGCCTGACCACGGCGTACCTGCACCCGTGCGGCACCGACGAATTCAAACCGATCCTCGGTGGGCGGATGCACACCCAGTACCCGGACAACGACACCAAGCGCTTCTTCACCTACCGCAACCGCGGCTATCTGCTCGCGCAGCCGGGCATGCGGCGGCTGCTCCCCCAGGAGTGGCTGCGCTTCGGCTGGTATTTCCTGATCACCCGACGCGACCCCGCCGGCCTGCGGGAATGGGTGCGTCTTCGCAAACTCGGCCGGGAGGAACGCTTTGAGCGGCAGTGACGTGGACCTGGAACAGGAGCGGACGACGGGTGCGGACGGGCGAGTAGTCTCGTCCCCTGTGCCCGACACGCCCACCGCAGCCCCGATCGACACCGTGCACGCCGATTCCCGGAGTTTCCGGCGGGCCTTCCAGGACCTCCGGGAAGGATTCCGGCACCGCGAACTGTGGCTGCACCTTGGCTGGCAGGACATCAAGCAGCGGTACCGCCGCTCGGTGCTCGGCCCGTTCTGGATCACGATCGCGACCGGTGTCTCCGCGGTCGCGATGGGCCTGCTGTACGGCACGTTGTTCAACATGGACATCGCCGAGTTCCTGCCCTACGTCACCCTCGGCTTCATCATCTGGAACCTGATCAGCGGGTCCATCCTCGAGGGTGCGGACGTGTTCATGTCCAACGAGGGGCTGATCAAACAGCTCCCGACACCGCTGAGCGTGCACGTGTACCGACTGGTGTGGCGGCAGATGATCCTGTTCGCCCACAACATCGTCATCTACGTGGTCATCTTCGCGATCTTCCCGCAGCCGATCAGCTGGACCGCGATCGCGGCGATCCCCGCGCTGTTCCTGATCGCAATCAATGCGGTGTGGGTGTCGCTGCTGTTCGGCATCCTGTCCACCCGCTACCGGGACATCGCGCCGCTGCTCGGCAGCATCGTGCAGCTGCTGTTCTTCATGACCCCGATCATCTGGACCGAGAAGACCCTCGAGGGCACCGGGAACGCGGAGCGCGCGAAGATCGCCGAGCTCAACCCGCTGTACCACTTCCTCGACATCGTCCGCACCCCGCTGCTCGGCGGCGACCAGCAGCTCTACCACTGGGTGATCGTCCTCGCGGTGACCGTCGTCGGCTGGACCGTCGCACTGTTCGCGATGCGGAACTACCGGTCCCGCGTCGCCTACTGGGTGTGACGGTCACCGAACCATCCGCACCAGCTGGGTGTGGTGCACCGGCACCCGCTCGGCGATGACGAACCCGGCACCGGCCAGCGCCCGGTACAGCTCGGAGTCGGTGAACCGGAACGGCGCGAACTCCCACCACACGTTGGCGGGGTGCAGGTACCGGCTGCGGGTTGTGCGGTCGCCGTCGGTGACCACCCACACCACCGCACAGTCCCTCGCTCGGGCGGCGACGACCTCGGCGGGGGCGTCCGCGTCCCACAGGCTGACCCGGTCGGTTCCCGATTCACCGAACCCGACGTCGACGAGCCCGGCGAACGCGTCGGGCCGGACCTGTTCGATCGCGCGCAGCGACGTCGGCTGCCACGACACGCTGGGCTGGAACGCGACGCAGTCGCCGGGCTCCGCGCGCGCGGCGAGGTCGTCGGCGAGGGCGCTGTAGTCCATGCCCCCCGGCTTTCCCCACGGTTGCCGCTGCGCAAGGTAGGCGGGCAGCGCCGCCGCCGCCAGCACCAGCACCAGCGCCGCGGCCGCCACCCGGGACGGGGCGACCCGGGCGGCGGCGACCGCGACGATCAGCGCCAGCGCGGGCGTGGTGAAGATGAGATAGCGCCCGAGGTAGATGTTGTCGACCGCGGCGGAGTAGCCGAGGAACAGCACGATCGGCACCAGCAGCCACGGCACCGCGACGGCGAGCACCCCGACCGGGCCCGCGGCGGCGCCGGCCGCCGCGGGCCCCCGCACCAGCCGGACCACGAGCGCCGCCGCAACGATCAGCAGGCACAACGCCCCGAACCCGGCCGCACCGGGAAACCACTGGTCGACGGCGATCGTCTCGGCGATCCGGGAGTCGAGCGGCGGCACCCACCCGATCTGCCTGGACTGGGAGATGGCCAGGACCGCGAACGGCGCGACCAGCGCGCTGGCAGCGGTCGCGGCCGCCGCGAACCGCAGCCGATGCCTGCGACCGACCCCGACGGTGATCGCGTGCGCGACGACGAGCACCGCGCTGTGGAAGAAGAGGACCACGGATACCGCGGTGACCACCGTGTACAGCACCCACCACCCGCGCCGCGCAGACCGCAACGCGACGACCAGCACCAGACCGGTGACCGCGGCCATCGCCGCGACCAGCGCGTACGAGCGGGCCTCCGTCGCGGCCCAGGTGATCCGCGGCAGGATCATGAACACGGCGCCCGCGAGTACCGCGACCCGGATCCCCGCCAGGGTCCGGGCCAGCTGGACCAGCGCCGCCGTCCCGGCGCCGACCGCGAGCGCGCTCGGGATCCGGGCCGACAGTTCCCCGAACCCGAACACCGCGAACCAGCCGTGCATGAGCAGGTAGTACAGCCCGTGCACCGCGTCGATGCGGTCGAGCACCAGTTCCGTCAGGGCGGGCAGCGGCCGGTCGGCGGCCGACACCGTCGCCGCCTCGTCCCACCAGAACGACGGAATCCAGGATCCCGCGATGCCGATCAGCGTCGCGAGCAGCCCCGCCCCGAGCGGCAGCAGCGGACCCGGCAGCGTCCGCTGCCCGCGCCGCCGTGCCTGCGGCTGCTCAGCGCTGGCCGGCACCCATCACGCCTCGGTGCCGTACAGCCGGGTCCAGTTCTCCCTGCTGGTGATCCGCGGCAGCGCCTCGGTGTAGGTGTCCTTCATCCGCGGCGCCTCCTTGCGCAGCCGCCAGCACACCTTCGCCGCCTGCCGGGTCAGTTCGAGCGCGGTCTGCTTGTCCCTGCGCCGCACCCGGACCGCGCCCTGCGAGGCGTCGGTGACGGTGGCCTGCGAGAACAGCGACACATGCCACCAGTTGGCGTAGTGCGCGGGAATGGTGACGGGCCGCCCGTCCACGCGACCGAGGAACTGCTGCACCGCCCGCTTGGCGAGCACCAGCCCCTCCCGCTTCTCGTCCGGCTCGAACGCCCACACATCCATCTGGGTGTGCGGATCGGCCTCGGCGCCGACCTCGACCGCCGGTCGCGGCGCCGTCTCCGGATACCTCGCGCGCAGTGCGCGGATCTCGCCGAGCACCGCCTGGCCGCCGTCGTCGAGGAACTCCGGGCCTGCCAGGAAGTCCTCGGCGGCCTTGATGAACGTGGCGGCCAGACCGTACTGCATCGACACGATCAGCTCACTGATCTTGCGGAACAGGTACTTGGCGATCGTGGTGCCGTCGAAGCGGCCGTAGATCGACGACACGATGAGGCCGTTGCGGATGCTGAAGTACCGCGCCCAGTCGTCGTAGTCCTTGAGGTGGAAGTCGGCGTGCCAGACGCCCGCGTTGGGCAGGGTGATCGTCGGGTGCCCCGCGAACCGGGCCCGGATGCCGTACTCGATGTCGTCCCACTGGAAAAACAGCGGCAGCGGCAGCCCGCAGTCGGCGATGATCTCGGCGGGCAGCAGGCAGGTCCACCAGCCGTTCCAGCCCGCGTCGAAACGCTGCTCCTGCTTCTTCTTCACCAGGTCGACGCCCATCATCGCGCCGGGCGTCAACGCGCCAGCGGTGATCTCGTCGAGCACCTCCCGTTCGGCGCTCACGTGCAGCACCTGCGGGTTGCTCAGCGACAGCATCTGCGCGCCGACGATGGCGGGCTTGACGGTCATGTTCGCGAACGCGTTCATCCGGAGCACCGTTTCCGGCTCGCAGAGGATGTCGTCGTCCATCAGGATGACGTTCGCGTGCGCGGATCCCGGCGCCGAGGTGATCTCGTGCATGCCGCGGGAGAATCCGCCAGCCCCGCCGAGGTTCGGCTGGGTGAGGTACGTCAGCTTGCCGCCGAGCGCGGCCTCGACCTCGGCGAACGCGGGCCGGGAGCGGACCTGGTCGGTCCCCTGGTCGACGATGCAGACGGTGTCGATGTCGGCCATCGCTCCCGCGTCCGCCGCCAGGGTGCCGACCGTCGTCGCGCAGTCGTCGGCGCGGTTGAACGTGCAGATCACGACCGCGGCGGGCCGCAGGTGGTCGGGCGCGTCGACGGTCCACCGCACGTTGGTGACGGTCAGGTCGCCGGCGTCCGCGACCGCGTCGAACCACATCGCGCCGCCGTCGACGAAACGGTCCAGACGGCCCTCGACCGTCAGGGTGCCGGACCCGGTGACCTGTTCCTGCGTGATCAGGCGCTTACGACCCTTCGCGTCGGAGGCGCGCAACGCGATCGTCGCCGACCCCGCTGTCTCGTGGTCCAGTTCGAGTCGGACGACGGTGACGGCCGTCCAGCGCTGCCAGAAGGACGCGGCGAAGCGACCGAAGTAGGTGTTGGTGTCCGCGTGCGCGCCCGCACGCAGCGTCAGGGTGTCGCGGTCCGTGTCCGCGTGGCCCTTGACCTCGACGTACATCTTCCGCGGCACCCGGGGGGACGGCGCAGCGAACAGCCCGCGCTGGGCAACCAGTCGGTCGCGCGGGGCGGGTTCGACGAGCGCATTCTGCAGCGCCTCGTCGTTGTTCTCGACGGGCGCACCCCCAACCGCAAATGCCTGATCCATCGAGTAGGTCCCAACCGTGTGTCCCGACCCGGCCAACGCTGTCCTCGGCCAGGTATTTCGCGGTGAACAGTACCAACGGTGGCGGCCGGGGGCGGTGCCGCGTCGCGCGTGTCAGTTCCAGTTGATCCCGGTCGAGCCGACGGCGACGGAGCCGAGTCCGGTGAGCCCGAAGCCCTCCACCAGGGACCCCGTGTTGCCGCTGCCGGTGTTCGAGGAGCCGGTGTTCGCGGAACCGATGTTGGTCGACCCGGTGTTGGCCGAGCCGAGGTTCAGGTTGCCGGTGTTGGCCGATCCGACCTGACCGGTCCCGGTATTGGCGGAGCCCATGTTGCCGGAGCCGGTGTTCGCCGACCCGACGTTGCCGGAGCCGGTGTTCGCGGAGCCGACGTTGCCGGAGCCCGTGTTCTGCGAGCCGACGTTGTTCGAGCCGGTGTTCTCCGGGCCAACGTTGAAGGACCCGGTGTTGTTCTCGCCGATGTTGTTGGAGCCGATCGCGCTCGCCGACGTCGCCGAGCCCCCACCCGCCGAGCCACCGCCGAGCCCGAGGCCGCCCGCGACGTCCCGGCACGGCAGCACCGCGCCGGGGGCGACGACCTGCACCAGCACCGCGATGTCGGACAGCCCGAGCGGCGCGCAGGCATGGACGGCAGCGGCGGGGCTGAGCGAGCCGGGGTCCATCGAGCCTGGGTCAATCGAGTCGGGATCGGCGTGCGCGAGCCCGGTCCCGGCGACGATCAGCGGCGTCAGCGCGGCGCAGACGACGAGCGCGCGCCTGACGCCGGGGGTTCCGCGAGTGACAGCCCACATGGAGTGCTCCTTGCTCGAGCGAACTCTGGGTGTATCCGGTCCTGCGGACGTGACGGTACCGCCGCACCTGCGGGGGTGCGCGGTGAAGTGCGGCGTGTCGGGGCCGGAATCAGCCCGCGTCGGCCTCGACATCGACCCCCGAC
The DNA here is from genome assembly GCF_042720095.1 of Rhodococcus sp. NPDC058505. Taxonomy (NCBI): domain Bacteria; kingdom Bacillati; phylum Actinomycetota; class Actinomycetes; order Mycobacteriales; family Nocardiaceae; genus Rhodococcus; species Rhodococcus sp. NPDC058505. The sequence continues at coordinate 125,675 of NZ_JBHXNB010000005.1, read as the reverse complement.
CGCGCCGCCGTTTCCGCCGCCCCCGTGCTGTCGGACCCGGAGTCGACGTCCAGCGACCCGGCGTTGCCGAACCCGTCGTTCGAGGAGCCGACGTTGAACCAGCCCGCGTTGCCGTTGCCGATGTTGAACCAGCCGCTGTTCGACGACCCGAGGTTGAAGCCGCCGGTATTCGAGGACCCGGCGTTCGCCGATCCGGTGTTGGCCCAGCCCGCGTTGCCCGCGCCCGTGTTGGCGGAGCCCGCGTTCGCGGAGCCGGTGTTGGCGGAGCCGACGTTGTTCCAGCCGGTGTTGACGGAACCAGAGTTGGCGGACCCGGTGTTGGCGAAGCCGTCGTTGAACCAGCCAGCGTTGCCGGTGCCCGCGTTCGCGGACCCGGTGTTGCCGAAGCCGATGTTGTCCCAGCCCGCGTTCACGGAGCCCGCGTTCGCGGACCCGGTGTTGGCCCAGCCGATGTTGTCGAAGCCGACATTGTCCGAGCCGACGTTCGAGGAGCCGATGTTGCCGGTGCCGACGTTGGTCCAGTCGAGTGCGCCGTCGTTGAGGGCGTCACCGACGCTGCCGAGGCCGACGAACCCGGGGTCCGGGTCGGTGCCGAGGGGCTCGTCGGCGGGCGCGGCCGCCTCGGTGTCCGGGCCGCTCGGGGCGTCGTCCGCCGGCGCCGCGGCGGGCACGGCCGCGTCCGCCGTCTCGGCGGGCACGGTCGCGTCCGCCGTCGCAGCGGCGTCGGGGGCCTGCGCCGCGGGGCCGGCGACCGTGGTCTCGGTCGGCGGGTCGGTGGGGGCGGCGAGCGCGATGCCGGTGCCCCCGATCGCGCCGAGCGTCGCGGCCACCGCGACGGTGTGGAGTGCGGCGCCGCGGCGCGCGGTGGTCCATCGGGTGGGTGCCCGGTGTGTGCCGGCCATGACAACGTCCTTTCCGGCCCGCGGCCGCTGCGCGGGTGGCGGAGGCACGCCGCACACCGGTTGCGCGTTCAACTATCGAGGTCGCTTCTCATTGTCCGCATAGAACGCCTCGGTCGCCGCCTTCTGTGACCGCCACCACGACTCGTTCTCCCGATACCACTCGACCGTCGCGGCCAGCCCGGCCCGGAAGTCGCGGTAGCGCGGCGCCCAACCGAGTTCGGTGCGCAGCAGCGTCGAGTCGATCGCGTACCGCAGGTCGTGGCCCGGCCGGTCCGGCACGACGTCGACCTCGCCGGGGTCGCGGCCGAACAGTTCCAACAGCAGCGCCACGACCGTCCGGTTGTCCACCTCGCCGTCCGCGCCGATCAGGTACGTCTGCCCGGACCGGCCGCGGCCCAGCACCTCCCACACCGCCCGATTGTGGTCGTCGACGTGAATCCAGTCCCGGACGTTGAGGCCGCGGCCGTACAGCTTCGGGCGGCCGCCGTCGAGCAGGTTCGTGATCTGCCGCGGGATGAACTTTTCCACGTGCTGGTAGGGGCCGTAGTTGTTGGAGCAGTTCGAGATCGTCGCGCGGATCCCGAACGACCGCACCCACGCCCGCACCAGCAGATCGCTCGACGCCTTCGTCGCCGAATACGGGCTCGACGGGTTGTACGGGGTGGATTCGGTGAACCTGCTCGGATCGTCGAGCGCGAGGTCGCCGTACACCTCGTCGGTCGAAATGTGGTGGTAGCGCACGTCGTGTCTGCGCACCGCCTCAAGCAGGGTGTAGGTGCCGACCACGTTGGTCTGCACGAACGGCGACGGATCCGCCAGCGACTGGTCGTTGTGCGACTCGGCCGCGAAGTGCACCACCGCGTCCGCCGAGCCGACCAGCCGGTCCACCAGGCCAGCGTCGGTGACGGTGCCGTGCACGAAGTCGATCCGGTCCGCGACGGGCTCGAGGGACGCCCGGTTCCCCGCATAGGTCAGCGCGTCCAGGACGGTGATGTCGACGTCGGGCCGCTCGGTCACGGTCTGCTGCACGAAATTCGCGCCGATGAACCCGGCGCCGCCGGTGACGAGGAGCCTCATGCGGTCGAACAGTACCGTTCGGGCCGGTCGCCGAGACCCGCGGCGAGCGGCCGGGTCACCGGCGTGCGGCCGCAATCTTGCGATAGCCGTACCAGCCCACCGCCCCCGCGATCGCGGCGAGCACGACGTACTGCAGCACCCCGGCGTACTCCTCGACCACCGCCCAGTTCTCCCCGAGGAAGTAGCCGGCAAGGACGAAGATGGAGTTCCAGATGGCGCTGCCGAGCGTGGTGTACAGCACGAACGCGCCGATCGGCATTCGGGACACCCCGGCGGGCACCGAGATCGCGCTGCGCACCAGCGGCACCATCCGGCCGAGGAACACCGCCGCGCTGCCGTACCGGCGGAACCACCGCTCCCCCTTGCGGAGATCGTCGGACGAGACCAGCGGCAGCCGGTCGGCGATCCGGCAGATCCGCTCCATGCCGATCATCCGGCTGATCGCATAGAGCACCAGCGCGCCGACCAGCGATCCCGCGGTGGTCCACGCGATCGCCTCGATCACCGACATCGACCCCCTAGCCGCGGCGAAGCCGGCCAGCGGCAGGATCACCTCGCTGGGGATCGGCGGGAAGAGGTTCTCGACCGCGATCGCGATCCCGGCGCCGAGCCCGCCAATGGAGTCCATCAACTCCACCGACCAGTCGGCAACCGCGGAAAAGAGGCCGGAAGCGTCGTCGGCCGGATATGCGTCAGTCATCGCCGCCGATGATAGCCAAATCGGGACAATACGGACATGGCGCCCCGGCGGGGCGGCCGCCGTCCGCGCCCACCGTGACACACTGCCCAGCATGCGCGGAATCATTCTGGCCGGTGGGACCGGGTCACGGCTGCACCCGATCACGATCGGGGTGAGCAAGCAGCTGGTGCCGGTCTACGACAAGCCGATGATCTACTACCCGCTCTCGACGCTGATGCTGGCCGGAATCCGCGACATCCTGGTGATCACCACCCCCGACGACGCGCCGCAGTTCCGCAGGCTGCTCGGGGACGGCTCCCAGTTCGGCGTCGCGATCGACTACGCGGTGCAGACCGAACCCAACGGGCTGGCACAGGCATTCGTCATCGGCGCCGACCACATCGGCGGCGACACCGTCGCACTCGTGTTGGGCGACAACATCTTCTACGGCCCCGGACTGGGCACCACGCTGACCCGATTCGAATCCCTCTCCGGCGGTGCGGTGTTCGCGTACCGGGTGTCCGACCCCTCCGCGTACGGCGTGATCGAGTTCGACGCCGACGGCCGCGCGGTGTCCCTGGAGGAGAAGCCCGCGACGCCGCGGTCCCGGTTCGCGGTGCCGGGCCTGTACTTCTACGACAGCGACGTCGTCGCAATCGCCCGCGACCTGACCCCGTCCGCACGCGGCGAATACGAGATCACCGACGTCAACCTCGCCTACCTCGACGCCGGGCGCCTGCAGGTGGAGGTGCTACCCCGCGGCACCGCCTGGCTCGACACCGGCACCTTCGACTCCCTGCTCGACGCGTCGAACTACGTGCGGACCATCGAGGAACGGCAGGGCCTGAAGATCGGGGTCCCCGAGGAGGTCGCGTGGCGGCGCGGCTACATCGACGATGACGCCCTCCGCGACCGCGCGGAGGGCCTGGTCCGATCCGGGTACGGCGACTACCTGCTCGGACTGCTCGACCGCGGCAAGGACTGGTGACGTGGAGTTTCGCGAGCTGAGCATCGCAGGCGCATGGGAGATCACCCCCCGCCGGTTCGGCGACGACCGGGGGGTGTTCCTCGAATGGTTCAAGGACTCCGCGTTCCGGGAGGCGGTCGGCGTCCCGTTGGAGCTGCGGCAGGCCAACTGCTCGGTGTCCGCGGCGGGCGTGCTGCGCGGTGTGCACTTCACCGATTCCCCGCCGGGGCAGGCCAAGTACGTCACCTGCGTGCGCGGCGCGTTCCTCGACGTGATCGTCGACCTGCGGGTCGGCTCGCCCACATTCGGGCGCTGGGACTCGGTCCTGATCGACGACGTCGACCGCCGCGCCGTCTACCTGTCCGAGGGGCTCGGGCACGCGATCCTCTCGCTGGAGGACCAGTCGACGGTGATGTACCTGTGCTCGCTCGAATACAGCCCGCACCTGGACCGCGACCTGCACCCCCTCGACCCGGACCTGGCGATCGACTGGCCGACGGTCGGACGCGACGGGCGCCCGCTGGAGTACCGACTGTCGGACAAGGACGCCGCGGCGCCGTCGCTGGCGCGGCTGCTCGCGGACGGGGCGCTACCGCAGCACTGACGGACGGGCCCCGTTCGCCGAGCGGCATCGGGGTGTTCCGCTCAGCGGACGCATGAATTGCCCGCCGAAACGCGCGTTGGAAGCCTGAGCATCGTGTGGCGAAGGTCACACGCTTTCCATCCGACGCGCCTTTCAGGAGTGCTGCATGAGCTCACCCACCGACACCGTCGACGACCGCGCCGGTCGTCCGGCGACCGTCGACGACCCCACCGAGGCACCGTCGCAGCTGCGCAAGGTCGCGCTCTCGAGCCTGTTGGGCACCGCGATCGAGTACTACGACTTCCTGCTGTACTCGACGATGGCGGCTCTCGTCCTCGGCGACCTGTTCTTCCCGTCCAGCAACGGCGTGGTGTCGACCATCGCCGCGTTCGGCACCCTCGCCGCCGGCTATGTCGCCCGCCCGCTCGGCGGGGTGGTGTTCGGACACTTCGGTGACACGCTCGGACGCAAGTCGATGCTCGTGATCACCATGGGCATGATGGGTGTGGCGAGCCTCGCGATCGGTCTGCTGCCGACCTACGAGCAGATCGGCATCGCCGCCCCCGTGCTGCTGGTCGCGCTGCGCGTCGTTCAGGGCATCGCGGTCGGCGGCGAATGGGGCGGCGCCGCGCTGATGGTCGCCGAGCACGCCGATCCGCGCCGTCGCGGGGCCTGGACCGGCATCATGCAGCTCGGATCGCCGATCGGCTTCCTGACGTCCACGCTGGCGGTGATGCTGGTCAGCCTGCTGCCCAGCGACGCCTTCAACTCCTGGGGCTGGCGGCTGCCGTTCCTCGCCAGCGCGCTGCTGCTGGTGATCGGCCTGTACGTGCGGCTCAGCGTGGTCGAGAGCCCGGTCTTCCAGCAGGCCGCGGACACGGCAACGAGCGAGACCCGGGCGACGCTGCCGGTGCTCGAGGTGCTGCGCCGCCCGCGCCCGCTCCTCCTCGCCTGCGCCGCAGGCATCGGCCCGTTCGCGTTGACCGCCCTGACGACCGCGCAGATCATCGCCTACGCCAAGTCGATCGGCTACGACGTGCCGGTGGTCATGCGCGCTCTCGTCCTGATGTCGGTCGTTGCGCTGGTGTGCATCCCCGGTTTCGCCGCGCTGTCCGACCGGATCGGCCGCCGCACCGTGAGCCTGACCGGCGCGGTGCTGGCGCTGCTGTACGCCTTCCCGCTGTACATGCTGATCAACTCGAAGTCGGACCTGCTCCTGACCGTGGCGCTGATCGTCGCCCAGGTCATCCAGAACCTGATGTACGCACCGCTGGCGCCGATGCTGTCGGAGATGTTCGGCACCACCGTTCGCTATTCCGGGGTGTCCCTCGGCTACCAATCGGCCAGCCTCATCGGCGCCGGGTTCACACCGCTGATCGCCAGTTCCCTCGTCGCGGCGGCGGGCGGGTCGAGCCTCCCCCTCAGCCTGGTCGTCGTCACGACCGCGGGCATCACGATTCTCGCGGTCTGGATGGCGTCGGAAACCCGGGGCACGGATTTGCGCGAGCCGCCGAATGAGGCACCATGAGCAGGTAATTCATGCTCATCAATCGCGGGGTGCCCGGCCCGGATCGGGCACCCCGGCCCACCCTCGGTACGCGCAGTGGAGAGTGACGATGTCGATCGCAACGGAAGCACACGGGGCCATCCCCTCGTCGGTCGTCGACCGCGTCACCCTGATCGTGGGTGCCTTTCAGGGCAACGCCCGGTTGACGCTCACCGAGGTGTCCCGCCTGACCGGCATCCCGCGCACCAGCTCGTTCCGGTCGATCGAACGACTGGTCCGGGTGGGATGGCTTCGCCGGGCGGAGATCGGGTACGAGCTGGGCCCGGCCCTCACCGAGATCGGACTGCTCGCCGCGTACCGCACCCGCCTCGACGCGTCGGTGACGTCGCTGCTCACCGAGTTGCACCACGCCACCGGGCACATCGTCCACATGGGCGTGCTCGACGGCAAGGACGTCCTCTACCTGCGAAAGATCGGCGGAGACGACGAGCAGGGGCTCATGACCCGGGTGGGCTCACGGGTCCCTGCTCGATCGTCGACGATCGGGAAGGCCATCCTGGCGACGATGCCGACGACGCTCCCCGCCCCGCCGTCGCCGCGGTCGGTCGCCGCGCCGGACGCGGCGGGCGGCCCGCCGCAGGTTCGCGATCGCGGCGTCGCGTTCGGAACCTGCCCGACCGGGTTCTCCTGCATCGGGGCGCATGTCGGGGTCCTCGCCGGGGCCGCGGTGGGGATCTCCGTCACCGCCCCGTCGGGCGACATCCGATTCGACCGGCGGGACGCCGCACCGGTCCGGATGGCGGCGGCCGCCCTCGCCCTGCACCTGTCGACCACCTCGCCGGTCCAGCAACGCTGACCCGGCGCGCTGAACTGTGACTGTTCCGTTCGCCGGAAACGCGAGTTGTCCGAGTCGCTCCTGCGCTGCCAGTGTCCCGACCATGACCGCGACCCTCACCTTGACCGTTGCCGACCAACTCATGGCGATCGAGCAGATCAAACGCACCTTCGCCGCCCGGCTCCGCTGCATGGACGAGAAGCAGTGGGACATCTATCCGACGCTGCACACCGACGACGTGGTGTCCGAGACCTGGGGCGGGTTGCCGAGCGACAAGCAGCCACAGTCGGACGGCATCGCCAATCGCGTCGTCGGGAGGGAGAAGCTCACCACGGCCATCAGCGCGATGCTGGACGGCCCGACGGCGCTCACCACCGTCCACCACGGCCACATGCCCGAGATCGAACTGACCTCCGACACCACCGCCCGCGGAACCTGGGCGATGGAGGACAAGCTGTGGTGGACCAACGGGGACCGTGAGGAACACCTCCACGGCTACGGCCACTACCACGAGGAGTACCGGCTGGAGGGGGGCCGCTGGCTCATCTCCTACCGCAGGCTCAGCCGCCTCCGCGAGGACACCACCCCCGGGTTCTTCGACTTCCTGACCCCGCTGTGAACCCGATCTTCACCCCGCTGACGGTCGGATCGCTCGATCTGCCCAACCGGCTGGTGATGTCGCCGATGACCCGGGAACGCTCGCCGGGCGGTGTCCCCGGCGACGACGTCGCCGCGTACTACCGGCGGCGGGCCGAGGGCGGCACCGGCCTGCTGATCACGGAGGGGGTGGCGATCGACCACCCCACCGCGGTCGACAGCCCCGACGTTCCACGGCTGACCGGCGAGGCCGCCGTCGCGGGCTGGCGGCGCGTCGTCACCGAGGTGCACGCCGCGGGCGGACGCATCGTGCCGCAGCTGTGGCATGTCGGCCCGCTGTGGGGCGCGATGGGCGATGTCGACCCGAATCTGAAGCCGATGCGCCCGTCCGGGCTATGGGGCCTGGTCGGACGCACCGTGTACCCCGACAGCTACCTCGACCGCGCCCTCGTCCCGACCGCCCCGATGACCGAGAACGACATCGGCGAGGTGATCGAGGCCTACGTGCGGGCCGCCCGCACCGCGCTCGACGTCGGATTCGACGGCATCGCCCTCCACGCCGGGCACGGCTACCTGCTGGACGCGTTCCTGTGGGAACCGACCAATCAGCGGACCGACCGGTGGGGTGGCGACGCGGCGCGCCGGGTCGCGTTCCCGGTCGAGGTGGTCCGCGCGATCCGGCGGGAGATCGGACCGCGGCCACCGATCTTCTACCGCTTCTCGCAGCACAAGCAGCAGGACTTCGGCGCCCGCATCGCGGACGGCCCGCGGGAACTGGAGCGGATCCTGGTCCCGCTCCGCGACGCCGGGGTGGACGTGTTCGACGCGAGCGCACGGCGGTTCGACCAGCCCGCCTTCGACGGCAGCGAGCTCACATTGGCCGGGTGGGCCAAGAAGCTCACCGGCGCGGTGAGCATGGCGGTGGGCAGCGTCGGGCTCAGTACCGCCCTCCGCGAGGCCGGAACTCCGGAGCCAGTCGGCCTCGACGGACTGCTCAGGAGGCTGGACGGCAACGAGTTCGACCTCGTCGCGGTCGGCAGGCTTCATCTCGCCGATCCGGCGCTGGCCCGGACCGTGCGGGCGGGCGGCCCGCTGCCCGTCTTCGATCGGGCGGTGCACGAGGCCCGGCTGTACTGATTCGCACGGACTCGTGGAATAACCCGGGCAGCGAGTAGGTTGGACCGTGCGACAGCGTCCGGGCATACCCCGGGTACCAAATTATTTCGTCGCTGCGAGCGACCACTTGCCGAGAGGCGATATGGCGGGCGTTGTCGCGTCGGAGCCGTCGGTGCGTACCGCACCGGCGGCTTCACTCGTATCCCGGGACGGTGTCGTTCGCCCGGCAGACCACCCCGCGTCCAACTGCGGGACGCAGTACCGTCGATGCACAGTGCGCAGACGCGGGAAACGGAATCGATGAACGGCACACCGGACAGGGATCGGCCGCCGGGCCGCCGGGTGCTGTCCGCGGCCCTGGTGCTGCTCGCGCTGGGCGCGCTGCTGCTGGTCGGGCACGAGCTGCCGCGACCCGTCGCCCCGTCCGAGGTGCCCGCCACCGTCGCGACCCCGCCCCCGCCGCCGCCCGTCCCGCTGGACCCCGCCGCCCTCGCCGCCCGGGTGATCCCGACGATCGTCACCCTCGAGGCGACCGCGGGACCGCTCACCACCGCGGGCACCGGCATCGTGATCGGCGACGGCCTGATCCTCACCAACCACCACGTCGTCGACGGCGCGACCGAGGTGACCGCCACCGCGATGGCCACCGGCACCGACCACGACACCGAGATCCTCGGCTACGACCGGTTCCGCGACGTCGCGGTGCTGCGACTCCTCGGTGCCGACCCCCTGCCGGTCGCCGAGCTCGGCAGGTCCGCTGGCGTGCGGCTGCGCGATCCCGTCACCGCGATCGGCAACGCCGACGGTCACGGCGTCCCGCAGTCCGCGCCGGGGATCGTCACCGCGCTCGGCGAGTCCGTCGTCGCCCGCAACGCGGCCGACGGCACCCGCAACCGGCTCACCGGGATGATCGAGGTGAACGCCGACATCCGGCCCGGCGACTCCGGCGGCCCGCTCGTCGACGCGTTCGGCCGGGTGGTCGGCGTCAGCACCGCGGGCAACACCGGCATGCGCCCCGACCCGACCGAACGGACGACGGGCACACCGATCCCGGTCGAGTCCTACGCCCTGCCGATCGACGACGCCGTCGCGATCGCCGAGCAGATCCGCACCGGCCGCGGCTCCGCGACCGTGCACATCGGGCCGACGCCGCTGCTCGGGGTCGCGGTCACCGACGTCGGGCAGACGCAGGGCGGCGCGAAGGTCGTCGCGGTCGGGGCGGACAGCCCCGCCGACCGGGCCGGGGTGGTGCGCGGCGACGTCGTGATCAGCTGGGACGGCCGCCCGATCCGCTCCCAGACCGACCTCACGGTCGAAATGAACGGCCGACACCCCGGCGACCGGGTGGAACTCGGCTGGACGGACGGCGGCGGGCAGCCGAGGACCGCGACGATCGTGCTCGCGACCGGGACGCCCTGACCTCGCTCAGAGCTTGAAGATCACCGCGCGCTGGACGACGAAGTTGATGACGGTCGCGGTGCCCTGCGCGATGACGAACGCGAGCGCGTTGTAGACGAGGGTGTCCGACCACACCTGCCCGAGGGCGGTGTAGATGCCGACCTGGACGGCGAACGTGACCGCATACAGCGCGACCACGGCGAGGAACCGGGCCCGGCTCGGTGGGGCGTTGAACGTCCACCGCCGGTTGATCAGGTACGCCGTCGTCGTGCCGAGGACGAACCCGATGGACTTGGCGGCCGCGCGCGGCACCCCGAGCCCGAGCTGCAGCAGCATCGTGATCGAGAAGTCGACGACCGCGGACAGCGCACCGGTGATCACGAACCGCACGATCTGCGTCTTCAGGTCGACGCCCGGCGTCCCCGTCTCGTCGCGAAGCGGAAGGTCGACCGCGGTCGGCAGGTGCGGTTCGTTGGTTTGCGGAGTTCCGGGCACGCGTCGAGGGTAGGCGACGCGGCTCGGGTCCCGACACGGACAGTGCCCGCGCGAGTAGCCTCTGTTCCGATGTCCACGACAGCAGACGAGGCCCCGGCCGTTCCCGCGGCGCCGCAGCCTCTGACAACCCAGACCCGAACCCTCACCGGGTGGGGGCGCACCGCGCCGACCACCGCGGAGGTGCTCTCCACTCCCGACGTCGAGGTGATCGCGTCCGCGGTCGCCCAGGTGGCGGAGAGGAACGAGGGCAAGCCATCGCACCTGCGCCGCGGCGTCATCGCCCGCGGCCTCGGCCGTTCCTACGGCGACCCGGCCCAGAACGCGGGCGGCCTGGTCATCGACATGAACGCGCTGAACAAGATCCACCGGATTGACGCGGCCACCGGACTCGTCGACGTGGACGGGGGCGTGAACCTGGACCAGCTGATGAAGGCGGCGCTGCCGTTCGGGCTGTGGGTTCCGGTCCTGCCTGGCACCCGGCAGGTCACCATCGGTGGCGCGATCGCCCACGACATCCACGGCAAGAACCACCACAGCGCGGGCAGCTTCGGCAACCACGTCGTGTCGCTGGACCTGCTGACCGCCGACGGCAAGGTCCGCACCCTGACCCCGAAGGGCGGGCGGCAGGATCCGAAGGGCGCGCTGTTCTGGGCGACGGTTGGCGGCTGCGGCCTGACCGGCATCATCCTGCGGGCGACGATCAAGATGACGCCGACCGAGACGGCGTACTTCATCGCGGACAGCGTCCGCACGGAGAGCCTGGACGAGACCATCGCGCTGCACAGCGACGGCTCCGAGGACAACTACGACTACTCGTCGGCGTGGTTCGACGCGATCTCCGCGCCGCCGAAGCTGGGCCGGGCGGCGGTGTCCCGCGGTTCGCTGGCGACGCTGGATCAGCTGCCCGCGAAGCTGCAGAAGGATCCGCTGCGGTTCAACGCGAAGCCGCTGATCACGTTCCCGGACGTGTTCCCGAACGGCCTCGCCAACAAGGTCGACTTCTCGATCGTCGGCGAGCTGTACTACCGGAAGACCAAGAACGCGACCGGCCAGATCCAGTCCCTGACCGCCTTTTACCACCCGCTGGACCTGTTCGGGGAGTGGAACCGCGCCTACGGCTCGCACGGTTTCCTGCAGTACCAGTTCGTGGTGCCGCCGGAGGCCGTCGACGAGTTCAAGAAGATCATCGTCGACATCCAGCGGTCCGGTCACGTGTCGTTCCTCAACGTGTTCAAGCTGTTCGGTGAGGGCAACCAGGCGCCGCTGAGCTTCCCGATGCGCGGCTGGAACGTGTGCGTCGACTTCCCGATCAAGGCCGGCCTGAACGAGTTCGTCACCGAACTCGACAAGCGGGTCCTCGAATTCGGCGGCAGGCTGTATACCGCGAAGGACTCCCGCACCACCGCGGAGACCTTCCACTCGATGTACCCGCGGATCGGCGAGTGGATCGCCACCCGCCGCAAGTACGACCCCACAGGCGTTTTCGCCTCCGACATGTCCCGACGACTGGAACTGAGCTGATGATCAACGCCGTGGGTAACCCCCAGACCCTGCTGCTGCTCGGCGGCACCTCCGAGATCGGCCTCGCCATCTGCGAGGAGTACCTGCGCAAGGCGCCGATGCGGGTGGTCCTGGCGACCCTGCCGGGTGACCCGAAGCGCGACGAGGCCGTCGCGCAGATGACGGCCGCCGGCGCCACCGAGGTCGACGTCGTCGACTTCGACGCGCTCGACACCAAGGCGCACCCGAAGGTGATCGACGAGGCCTGGGGCAGGTCCGACGTCGACGTCGCGATCGTCGCGTTCGGCCTGGACGCCGACGCCGAGGAACTGTGGCAGAACCAGCGCAAGGCCGTGCTGGTCGCGAACGTCAACTACACCGCCGCCGTCTCCGTCGGCGTGCTCGTCGGCGAGAAGATGAAGGCGCAGGGCTACGGCCGGATCATCGCGATGTCCTCGGTGGCGGGCGAGCGCGTCAAGCGGGCCAACTTCGTCTACGGCTCCACCAAGGCGGGCCTCGACGGCTTCTACCTCGGACTCGGCGAGGCGCTCGCCCCGTTCGGCCCGAAGGTCACCGTGGTTCGGCCGGGCATGGTGCGCACCCAGTTCAGCGCCCACGTCAAGGAGGCCCCGCTGACGGTCAACAAGGAGGATGTCGCCCGGATGGCGGTGTCCGCATCCGACAGCGGCAAGGAGATCGTCTGGGCGCCGGGCCCGTTCCGGTTCGTCATGATGATCCTGCGGCACGTCCCCCGCGCCGTCTTCCGCAAGCTCCCGGTGTAGGCGGCTGCGCCGCCCGTGAGTCCTTTTGGTCCCCTGACGGACCGAAAGTACTCACGGGCGCGCAGCGCCTAGACTCCGAAATCGTGACGCCGACGACCGCCAGCACCGATTCCCCCGACCCCGTCCGACCCGCCCGCCGGGCGATCGGGGCGCTCGGCGAGATGGCGTCGGCGGTCGTCGTCGCCGCGGTGGTCGCCGCCGTCGGGCTGGTCGCGTTCTCGGTGGTCGACTGGCCCGCGTTCAACTCCTCCAACGTCACCCGCGCACTGACCACGGTCGGGCAGGTGGCCACGCTGGCGCTGCTGGCGGTGTCGGTGTGGCTGCTGCGGGCGGGACGTGCCCCGCTGGTCGCGAAATTGGCATCCTGGGTGGGGGTTTCCGGGTTCGTCACCGTCACCCTGGGCATGCCGCTGGCCGCGACCAAGCTGTACCTGCACGGCGTCTCCGTCGACCAGGAGTTCCGCACCGAGTTTCTCACCCGGCTGACCGACACCGCCCGCCTCGACGACATGACGTACGTCGACCTGCCGTCGTTCTATCCGGCAGGCTGGTTCTGGATCGGCGGACGCCTCGCGAACCTGCTCGGCATGGACGGCTGGGAGATGTTCAAGCCGTACGCGATCGGCTCCCTAGCGGTGGCCGCTGCGGTCGCGCTCGTGTTGTGGTCCAAGCTGATTCGCGGTGACCTCGCCGTCGTCGCGACCGCCGCAACGACCGCGATCACCGTCGCGTTCGCCTCCCCCGAGGCGTACAGCGCGGTCCTGGTGGTCCTGCTTCCGCCGGTGCTGGTGCTGGCCTGGGGCGGGCTGCACCGCGTCGGCCCGACCCGCGGCGGCGGCTGGGGCGCGGTGGTCGGGACCGGCCTGTTCCTCGGCCTCGCCGCGACCTTCTACACCCTGTATCTCGGGTACGCCGCGTTCGCGGTGACGCTGATGGCCCTGATCGCGGCCGGGGTCGCGGTGCGCGCGAACGGGATTCGTGCGGCCCGCGACCCGCTGCTGCGGCTTGTCGCGATCGCGGTGATCGCCGGTCTGATCGCGCTGATCGTGTGGGCACCGTTCCTGCTCGCGCTGCGCACCCACACCCTCGCCGGGTCCGGCACCGCGACCCACTACCTGCCCGAGTCCGGCTCGACGCTGCCGCTGCCGATGTTCGACGCCTCCCTCGTCGGGCTGCTCTGCCTGCTCGGGACCGTGTGGCTGGTCGGCCGCGCGTGGTCGTCACGGCGCGCACAATCCCTCGGTATCGGCGTCATTGCCGTGTACCTGTGGTCGCTGCTGTCGATGGCGTTCACCGCGGCGGGCAGCACGCTGCTCTCGTTCCGGCTGGAGCCGGTGCTGCTGGTGCTGCTCGGCGCGGCGGGCGTGTTCGGCTTCGTCGACGTCACCCGGTGGATCCTGCTGGCGAGCAGCGACAATCCGCGGATCAAGGCGACGGCGGTCGCGGTCGGTGCCCTCGGCGCGGTCGCGTTCAGCCAGTCGATCCCGCATCACCTTGCCCCCGAAATCACCATCGCCTACACCGACACCGACGGGGACGGGGTGCGGGCGGACCAGCGTCCCGCCGGGGCCGCCGCCTACTACGCACAGGTCGACGACGAGATCCTCGCGCAGCGGCCCGGACCGCGGTCGGGCACCGTCGTCCTCACCGCCGACACCGGCTTCCTGTCGTTCTATCCGTACTTCGGGTTCCAGGGGTTGACGTCGCACTACGCGAACCCGCTCGCGCAGTTCGACGAGCGCGCCGCGGCGATCGCCCGCTGGGCGGAGTCGGACTCCCCCGACGCCCTGATCGCCGCGATGGACGAGGCCCCGTGGCGGGCGCCGGACGTGTTCGTGTTCCGGTCCGCCGACGATGCCTACACCCTGCGACTGGCCGCGGACGTCTACCCGAACGATCCGAACGTCAAGCGGTACACGGTCGAGTTCCCGAAGGCGCTGTTCGACGATCCGCGGTTCACCGCGACCGAGGTCGGCCCGTTCACCGTTGTGACCCGGCACTGACCCCCGGCCGGGTCACCCACCCGGCGGAAACCCGACCCACCCACACGCCGATTCTCCACACCCCTTGCTATACCCCCTGGGGGTATGTATGTTCGTTCCTGGGACCACCCCGCGACGAGAGGAACGACGATGAGCACCCACACCCACGACCAGCACGCCCACGGCACCCACGCCCACGGCGGCCACGCTCACGCTGCCCACGCCGGTCACGGCGACCACGCCCACGCCGGTCACGGCGACCACGCCCACGCCGGTCATGCGCACGGCGGCGGTGACCATCCCGCGGGCCTGCCGGGCGGACTGCAGATCACACAGGACGGCTACACCCTGGACCTGGCCGAGACCGTCGTCCGGCCCGGCGACCTCGACCTCCGGTTCCGCATCCTCGGCCCCGACGGCCGCCCGGTCACCGACTACACCTCGATCCACGACCGCGACCTGCACCTGATCGTCGCGCGGCGCGAGCTGACCGGCTTCTGGCACGTGCACCCCGTGCTGGCCGACGACGGCACCTGGTCGGTGCGCCTGCACCTGCCGGAGGCGGGCGCCTATCGGGTGTTCACCGACATCGCGCCGACCGCGCTCGGACGCACCATCACGCTCGGCGCCGATCTCGCCGTTGCGGGCGCCTACGACCCCCGGCCGACGCCCGCCCCGAACCGCACCGCCGTCGTCGACGACTACGAGGTCACCCTCGACGGGGACCTGACCACCGGGGCGGGCGGCCTGCTGACCCTCACCGTCCACCGGAACGGCGTGCCCGTCACCGACCTGCAGCCGTACCTCGGCGCCTACGGACACCTGGTGGTGCTGCGCGCGGGCGACCTCGCCTACGTGCACGTCCACCCGAACGGGGCGCCCGGCGACGGGGTCACCGCACCCGGACCGGCCGTCACCTTCCACACCGCGGCACCGGGTGTCGGAACGTACCGCCTGTTCCTCGACTTCAAGCACGGCGACACCGTCCGCACCGCCGCGTTCACCCTCACCGCGGCCGCACACCAGCACCACTGACACCCACCGGAGGCGACCCGATGTGCGACTGCTGCTGTCCGCGCACCCGCGACCCACCCCATCGACGAAGGAACCCACCACCGTGTCCGAGTCCACCCTCACGTCGCTGTTCGCGAACCGCGACTACCTCCGGCTATTCACCGCCCAGGTGTCGGCCCTGTTCGGCACCGGCCTGACCACGGTTGCGCTCGGTCTGCTCGCCTACGAGCTCGCCGGCGCCGACGCGGCAGCGGTGCTCGGCACCGCACTGACCATCAAGATGGTCGTCTATGTCACCGTCGCCCCGGTCGTCGCCGCCTACGCGGGCCGGCTCCCCCGACGACCGTTCCTGATTTCGCTCAACGTGATTCGCGGGGCGATCGTGATGGCGCTGCCGTTTGTCGATCAGGTCTGGCAGATCTACCTGCTGATCGCCGTCCTGCAGACCGCCTCCGCCGCGTACACCCCGACCTATCAGGCGATTATCCCGGACATCCTCCCCGACGAACGCGAGTACACCCGCGCGCTGTCGGCCGCGCAGCTGGCCGCAACGATGGAGACGCTGCTAAGCCCGATGCTGGCCGCGGTTGCCCTGACCCTGGTGAGTTTCCACTGGCTGTTCGTCGGCACCGCACTCGGATTCGTTGTCTCGGCCGCCCTGGTGATCGCCACCCGCATCCCCGACAGCACGGCACCCACGGAGGG
Organism: Rhodococcus sp. NPDC058505; assembly: GCF_042720095.1. Lineage (NCBI taxonomy): Bacteria > Bacillati > Actinomycetota > Actinomycetes > Mycobacteriales > Nocardiaceae > Rhodococcus > Rhodococcus sp. NPDC058505. Next base: position 109,536 of record NZ_JBHXNB010000005.1, on the reverse strand, counting down.
CACGTTCCGGGAACGGATCACGGTCGGCCTGCGCATCTTCGCGGCCACCCCACGCCTGCGGGGACTCCTCGGCCTGAACCTCGCGGTCGCGGCGGCCGGGTCGGTGATCATGGTCAACACCGTCAACTACGTCCGCGATACCCTCGGGGGAACCCAGTCTGGTGTGGCGGTTCTGCTGGCCGCCAACGGATTCGGGACGATGGTCGTCGCGCTCACCGCACCACGGGTGCTGGACCGGGTCGGGGCCCGGCCGGTGATGTTGGCAGGCGGCGGTACGCTGCTCGCCGGCCTCGGGGCGGCGATCCTGCTCTCGCTCGCGGACGGTGGCGACTGGCGCTGGGCCGCCGCGGTCGGCGTGTGGGCGGTCGTCGGGGCAGGCACCGCCGCGGTGCTCACCCCCACCGGCCAGGTGCTGCGGCGGTCGTCCGGCCCGGCGGACCGACCCGCCCTGTTCGCCGCACAGTTCTCGCTCTCGCACCTCGCGTGGCTGGTCACCTACCCGATCGCGGGATGGCTCGCGGCCTCCGGGCTGACCGCTACCTGGGTGACGCTGTCGGTGATCGGTGCCGCCGGACTCGCTGCGGCACTGTGGATGTGGCCGCGGCACGACCCGGAGGTGATCACGCACCTGCACGACGCGGGGTCGCTCACCCCCGCCGAGCGGGCGGCGGCCGACCTCGTCGGGGACGACCTCTACCGGCACACCCACGCGGTCGTCATCGACGCGGCGCACCCGCGCTGGCCGCGGGCGGTCCCGGTCGGCTGATCCGTCTACCTCACGCGGGCAACAGCATCCACAGCGCGAGGTAGACGAGGACGGCGGTGCCACCGGTAGCGAAGGCAGCGAGGACGGCGCCGGCCCGGACGAGGTTGGCGTCGACCCCGAAGTACTCGGCGACGCCGCCGCACACGCCGCCGAGCATGCGCTGCGAGGTCGAGCGGGCGAAGGGCTTGGTGGTGTTGCTGTCGAAGGTCATGTCGACATCCTGTCGCCCGGACCGGGCTCGGCGCATCAGGTGTCACCCCGATTTCGACCCTGATCTTCGCCCGGAGCCCCGCCCCACGTACCGAATGGGCCATTTGGTCAGTTGAACTGACCAAATGGCCCATTCGGGACGGTGGCCCGCGCGGCGCGGCGTCAGCGGCGCAGCGGCATGATCCGCCGGACCTCGGCGTCCCGCAGGAACAGCCCGCCCCAGACCAGGATGCCGACGTACACCGGCGACAGGATCGTGGACAGCAGCGGCTGCTCGGTGAGGATGTTGCTGGTGACCGCGCCGCCGAGGTAGCCGGTGAGCAGCACCGCCCCGAGGAGCGACGTGACGGGCAGCAGGTACAGCGCCAGGCACACCAGCATCACGATGCCCATCACGTACGGCGCGTAGTCGGGGAATCCGTACTCGGCGATCGACTCCCGCACCGGCTCGATGTTCGCGAGGTGGATGACGGCATCAAATAGCAGGAACGCGACCACGAGGGCGGTGACCACGAGCCCAGCCAGTCGGGAGCGCGGGGACACCGCGCCGGTCGGGGCGGACTGGACGGCGATCGGAGTGGCGGTCATGGGGACTCCTCGGATCCGGTGCTCCGCGCGGGGTGCGTGAAGCCGTTGTCAGATAGACACCGCACCGCACCCAAACTCATCGCCCGCGGGTTCCGAAGCGGCAGTGGCACTCCTGCCGGTGGCCCGGACCGGCAAGGGCGGTCAGCGGCCGAGGAAGGCCAGCAGTCGTTCACCCGGGCCCGCCGACGCCGACACCCGGCGGGGCGCCGCGAAGCGTCCCGGCCGGTCGGCGTCCGACACCAACAGGCGGGCGCACCACAGCAGTTCATCGGCCAGTCCGCCGGGGATCTCCCGCGGCACGCCGCACGCGGCGGCCACGTCCCAGCCGTGCACCGCGACCTCGAGGGCGCCCGCCGCGGCCGCGATGTCGGACGGCAGGGGGACGCCGCCCACCCGGATCGCGCCCCGGTCACCGGACCCACGCCACGCGCTCATCATTCGGCAGGCCCGATCATGCAGCGCGGCAACGGGGTCGGTGCCCGCATCGGGGATCGACGCGGGCACCAGGACCACCGCCCGATCCAGCACGACCTCCTCAAGCACGGTCAGCGACTCGTTCATGTGCGCGAGCAGCATCCGCAGATCCCACCCCGAGCACGGGGTCGGCCGGTCCAGGTCCCGGTCCGTCACGCTCCGCAGCGCGCCGTCCGTGTAGGCGATCGCGCGTTCGAGCAGCGGCACCGGGTCGGCGAGCGGCCCGGTGGTCCACTCGGCCGTCATGTCGCCGGATCCGGGGCTGGCAGGACGTCCGGCAGCCCGAACTTCGCGAACAGCGACAGGTCGAAGAACACCGTCACATGCCCGATCCCGGACGGCCCCAGGGAAACCACCTGCAGTTGGAACGCCCGGTGCACCCCGTCCTCCGCGCGCATGTAGAGACCGAAGGCTGGCTGCCCGTTCGACACCGTCGGCACCAGCCGCATGTCACCGGAACCCGTGGCGGGACAGTTGTTCTCGATCAGGGACCGGATCGCGGCCGGCCCCTGGTACCAGCCGTCGAACGGCGGCATCTCCCACACCGCGTCCTTCGTGAACAGGTCGGTCAGCGCCGCCATGTCGTAGTTCTCGAACGCGGCCATGTACCGGTCCAGCAACGCCCGCTGCTCGGGGTCGACCGGTTCGACGACGGCGTCCTCCGCCGGGGCGGCCTGCGCGAGCTGGGCCCTGGCCCGCTGCAGCGCGCTGTTGACCGCGGCGGTGCTGGTGTCGAGTAGCTCCGCGACGTCGGCGGCGGGCCAGGCCAGCACTTCCCGCAGGATCAGCACCGCCCGCTGCTTCGGCGGCAGGAACTGCAGCGACGCGATCAACGCCAGCCGCAGGCTTTCCCGCGAGGTCGCGACGGTCGCCGGGTCCGCGGCGGCGACACCGAGCATCTCGTCGGGGATCGGCTCGAGCCACGGCACCTCCTCGCGGGTGACGAGGTCGTCGGCGGGGTCGGAGCTCGGCGCGCCGAGCCCGGTCGGCAGCGGGCGCCGCCCCTTGGACTCGAGCGCGGTGAGGCAGGTCGTGGTCGCGATCCGGTACAGCCAGGTGCGCAGCGAGGACCGGCCCTCGAATTTGTCGTAGGCGCGCCACGCCTTCAGGTACGTCTCCTGCACCAGGTCCTCCGCCTCGTGCACCGACCCCGACATCCGGTAGCAGTGCGCGAGCAACTCGCGCCGGTACTGCTCCGCCTGCGGTGTGAACTCATCCCGGACTGTCGTCGCGTCGCTCATGCACCCACCCTTCCTCGATCGGCCATCGGAGTACAGACCGGTGGGCGGGCGGAAACTCATCGGCCGGTGTCAGGGCAGTGTCAGAACCACCGGCCCCGATTCGGTAATCGCGACGGTGTGCTCGCTGTGCGCGGCCCGCGACCCGTCAAGGGTGCGCAGCGTCCACCCGTCGGGGTCGTGCCGATAGTCGCCGGTGCCACCGCCGATGAGCATCGGTTCGAGCGCGAGCACCAGCCCGGGTCGCAGCCGCATTCCGCGGCCGGCACGGCCCTCGTTCGGCACGTCCGGGTCCTCGTGCATGGCGCGGCCGATGCCGTGTCCGCCGTGGTCCGCGAGCACCCGGCGGCCACGGGCCCGCGCGCACGTTCCGATGGCGGCGGCAATGTCGCCCATCCGATTGCCCGCGACCGCGGCGCTGATGCCACGGGCCAGCGCCTCGTCGGTGTCCGTGATCAGGCTCAGATCGTCGGGGTCTGCGTCGCCCACCACGAAGCTGATCGCCGAGTCGCCGCACCATCCGTCGAGGTACGCCCCGCAGTCGAGGCTGACGAGGTCCCCGTCGGCGAGCACCGCATCCGTCGGAATCCCGTGCACGACCGCATCATTGATGCTGACACACACCACGCCGGGGAAGGGGGTGGGCGCCCAGTTTGGGTGATAGCCGAGGAAGGCCGGACGCGCCCCGGCCTCCGCGATGACCGCGGCCGCAGCAGCGTCCAGTTCGCGCAGACTCGCCCGGCCAGCATGGTCGACGTCGCCACCGCGGCCGGGATCTCCGTCGAGACGCTGCGCAAGATCGAGACCGGCCGGATCGCCACCCCCGCGTTCTTCACCGTGTCCGCGCTCGCCCGGGTCCTCGGCCTGTCCCTCGACCGGGTCGCGCACGTTCTCGCGGACCCACCGGTCGAGCGCGACGTGGCGTCCTGACCAGGACGCGCAGGCCTCACCCGGCTCCCGGTCTCCCGCGACGCACCCCACAGCGCCGCGTCGACCCCGTATCTTCCCCGCCGTGACCTCCCCCTCGACACCACACACCGCCAGCCGTCGCGCCGTGCTGCGCGGTGCCGCCCTCGGCCTCGGCGCGCTCGGCCTCGGCGGACTCGGGCTCGCCGGGGCCGCCGCCGCGCAGGCCGGACCCGCCCCCACCGCGCTGCGCGGCCGGACCGCGATCGTCGTCGGCAGCGGATTCGGCGGCGCCGTCGCCGCGTTGCGCCTCGGGCAGGCCGGTGTCCGCACCACCGTCCTCGAACGCGGTCGCCGCTGGCCGATCGACCCCGCCGGCAACACGTTCAGCACGATCAACCAGCCGGACGGCCGCTCCGCCTGGTTCTCCGACCGGCCGCACCTCAACCAGGCGACCAAGATCCTGACCATCCCGCGCTACCCCGGCATCGTGGACCGGGTCCGCGGCAACGGCATCGACGCCCTGTACGGCGCCGGTGTCGGCGGCGGCTCGCTCGCCTTCGGCGCGTTCACCCCGCAGCCGCGGCGCCGGGACTTCGAGCAGGTCTTCCCGACCCAGATCGACTACACCGAACTCGACCGCGTCTACTTCCCGCGGGCCAGGGCCATGCTCGGCACCTCCCCGCTGCCCGCCGACCTGCTCGCCCACCCGTCCTACCGGGGAGCGCGGGCCTGGCTCGACGACATCCGCGACTTCGGCGGCGAGCCGGTGCTGCACGACTTCTGCGTGGACTGGGACCTCGTCCGCGACGAACTCGCCGGGCGCAGGCCCGCGTCGTACTCGATCGGCGAGGGCCCGTACGGCTCCAACTCGGGCGCCAAGAACAGCGTCGACCACAACTATCTGCCCGCCGCCGAGGCCACCGGCAATGTGACCGTCGAACCGATGCACGAGGTCACCGAGATCCGTGAGGTGTCCGGGCAGGACCGGTTCGAGGTGGCGGTCCGCGTCATCGACGAGACCGGTGCCGCCGTCGCGCACAAGACGCTCGTCGCCGACTACGTGTTCATGGCCGCGGGCTCCTTCTACACCTCGGCGCTGCTGGCCACCGCGAAGGCGCGCGGCACCCTGCCCCGGCTCGGCGACCAGGTCGGCAAGGGGTACGGCAACAACGGCGACTTCCTGATGGCCCGCACCCTGCTGCGCCGCGACTACGGCGCCAGGCAGGGCGGGCCGGGTGTCGCGGTCATGTACGACGACGACAATCCGGACGGGCCGATCTCCATCTCGTGGGAGGCGTCACCGTTCCCCGACGCCGCGGGCGGCATCACGTCCGCGAACCTGATCCAGGTGATCAGCGACGAACGCGGGTCGGTCGACTACAACCCGGCGACCGGGCGGGCCGAGCTGAACTATCCGCACAGCGAGGAGTCCAGCGACGTCGACGCCCGCGCGAAGCGGTTCGCCGGCCGGTTCCACGACCGGACCGAGGTGCGGTTCGGTTCGCCTGCCACCGGCGTCCCGGTCTACAGCCGGCTCGTCGACTTCGGGTCCGGCTGCACCTGGCACGGCCTCGGCGGCATGGTGATGGGCCGCGCCTGCGACCACGACGGGAAGGTCGACGGCTACGCCAACCTGTTCGTCGTTGACGGCGCGCTGCTGCCCGGATCGTCCGCGTTGGTGAACCCGGCGCTGACGATCACCGCGATCGCCGAACGCTGCCTGGACCGGTTCGTCGCCGCCCGGGCCTGACCCGGTCGGCGCGGGCGGTCCCCGACGCCGGTCGGTAGCGTGATCGGTTGGTGCCCGCTCCGGGTGCCAACCGATCGAAGGGACGGTGCATGACAGCGGACTCGACATCGACCGTGGTCGCACCGTCGACCACGCGGGCCGCGACGCGTCGCCGCGGCCCGCGACCGGCCCGCCCCGATCTGCTGGTCGCGGCCGGGTTCACCGCGCTCGCCGTCGTCGTGATGGGCAATCAGTGGCGGCAGCCCGCGTCCGGGTACCTCACCGGCAGCGGCCAGGATCAGCGAATGTGGGAGTGGTTCTTCGCCCTCGCCGCCCGCTCGATCACCCGCCTCGACAATCCGCTCGGGTCACTGCTGCAGAACTATCCGCAGGGTGTGAACCTGATGGCGAACACCGCGATGTTCGGGGTCAGCGTCCCGCTCGCGCCGATCACGCTGCTGCTCGGCCCGACCGTCACCTGGACGCTGGTGTTGACGTTCGGGCTCGCCGCCACCGCGTACGCCTGGTACTGGTTCCTGCGCCGCTACGCGGACGTGTCCCGGGTCGCGGCGACCGTCGGCGGCCTGTTCTGCGGCTTCGCGCCCGCGGTGATCTCGCACGCCAACGGGCACCCCAACTTCGTGGTGCTGGCGCTGCTCCCGGTGATCCTCGGCTGCGTGATCCGCCTCTCCCGCGGCGCCGGAACCCGCACCGCCGTCTGGCTGGGCCTGCTGGTCGCGATGCAGATCGCGCTCGGTGAGGAGCCGCTGCTGATCACCGCCCTCACGTTCGGGGTGTTCACCGCCGCCTACTACGCGGTCCGGCCCCGGCTGTTCCTTCCCGCGGCACGGCGCGCGACGAAGCCGCTGCTGCTCGCCGCGCTGATCGCGTTGATCCTGACCGCGGGGCCGCTGTGGTGGCAGTTCTTTGGCCCGCAGAGCTACCGCTCCATCGACCACGGCCCGATGGGTAACGACCTCAAGGCGCTGCTGCAGTTCCCGCGCCAGTCCGTCGGCGGCCGCGTCACCCCCGGTCAGGACGTCGCAATCAACGCGACCGAGGAGAACGCCTACTTCGGCTGGCCGCTGCTGGCCGTCACGCTCGCCGCCGCGGTGTGGCTGCGCCGGGTCGCGATCGCCCGCGCCGCCGCGATCACCGTCGTCGCGCTGTGCACGCTGTCCCTCGGCGCCGAGCTGACCATCGGCCGGGACGGCACCGGTATCTGGCTGCCGTGGTCGCTGCTTGAGCGGCTGCCGTTGCTCGAATCGGTCCTCGAAACCCGCTTCGCGATGGGGGCGATCCCCGCGATCGCGCTGCTGCTCGCGTTGACCATCGACCGGGCCCGCCGCGAGCGGGCCACCCTGGCGCCGTGGACGGCGGCGCTGGTCCTCGCCCTGCTGCCGCTGACCCCGCTGCCCCTGCACGCCGTTGAGCGCGCGCCCGCGCCCCAGTTCTTCACCGACGGCACCTGGCGGCAGTACGTCGGCGGCGGCTCCGTCGTGACCATCCCGCTGCCCCGCCCCGAGGACGCCCGCGCCCTGACCTGGCAGGTCGAGGCCGGCTTCGGGTTCCCGCTGGCTGGCGGCTACTTCGTCGGCCCGGTCGGCCCGGACAAGAAGGCCAAGTACGGCCCCGACGACCGTCCGACCGCGAGCCTGCTCGCGCGGGTGCAGAAGGACGGCGTCGTCCCGCACGTCACCGACGCGATGCGCGCCGAGGCCGCCGCCGACCTGGCGTACTGGCGGGCCGACGTCCTCGTCATGCCGCACGGCAGCAACGAGCGGGCGCTGCGGCTGACGGTGCAGGACCTGCTCCGGGACCAGGGGCACCGGGCCTCCGACGTGTGGGTGTGGGACCTGCGGGCACGCTGAGCCGCCGTCGCCGGGTGGCGCGAACCGTTCAGGTCGGGAGCGGGCGCGGCACCCCCGCCCTGGCCCGGACCAGCATCCCGTAGCCGACCCATGCGAGGGCACGGAGCGCCAGGAACGCCACGATCACCAGCACGAGCACGGTGACGTCGGGCAGCGCACCGAACGCGACGGCAATCGACACCGGCCCGCCGAAACCGAGATACCCGACCCCGACGAACACCGCGACATACACCGCGACCGCGGCTGCGAGGTCGCGCAGGCCCGGCAGCAGCGCGCCCGCGACGAAACCGTTGTCCCGCAACCGCCGCGGCAGGGTGCGTGCGCGCCGGACCTGTCCCCGTGTCGCCAGCACCATCGCCAGCAGGGCCACCGCGGCGACCGCGCCGACGACGACGTAGGTGACGGTGAAGGCGTTGCTGATCGACGGTGCGCCATCGCCCGCGAGCATCGCCATCGCACCATCGAACGCCGTCCCGCTGTCCACCAGAACCGGGTTGGCTGCCGTGAGAACGACCAGTCCGACGCCGCGGTCGGGAAGGAATCCCAGATTGGAGTGGTAGTTGGCCAGGTCGCCGTCGTGCCGGACGACCGGCTGCCCGGCCACCGACCCGGCACCCCAGCCGAATCCGTAGTCGTCGACGCCGGACAGCGCGCCGTCGTCGGCGATCGGGACCGCGGGGGCGTGCATGAGCGCGAGGCCGGCCTCGGACAGCAGGCGGACGCCGTCGAAGCTGCCCGTCATCTGAAACTCGAGGTAGTGGCCGAGATCGCCTGCGGTGGAGATCAGATAGCCGTCGGGGAGCGCGCCGGGAAAGGCCGGGGTGTCCCGTTCGACGGACGCACCGAAGACGGTGGTGGTGCCCTCGACCAGTCCGGCCTCGCGCGCCGCATCGAGGTCGGTGAAGCTGCGCGTCATCCGGAGCGGATCGAAGATGTGCGCCTGGACGTAGTCGGCGAAGGCCTGCCCGGACACCGTCTCCACCAGCAGGCCGAGGGTGGCGTAATTCTTGTTGCAGTAGTGGAATTCGGCGCCTGGTGTGCTGACGAGTTCGATGTCGGCGAGGGCTCGGACCCGGTCCTCCAGGGTGACGGACGGCTCGTACAGGTCCACCGTTCCGGCAGCGGTGGGCAACCCGCTGGTCTGCTCGAGCAGGTGCCGGACGGTGATCGGCTCGCTTCCGCCTGCGGTGCGGAACCACGAAATGTACTGGGTGATCGGCGAATCGAGGGCGATCCTGCCCTGATCGACCAGCTGCATCACGGCGAGCGCGGTGAACGATTTACTCAGCGAGCCGAGCAGGAACGGCGTGTCGACCGTGACGCCGGCACCGAGCGCTCCCGAACCGGTCACCCCACCGTCCGCCACGATCGCGTACGCCGCGGACGGGACGTGGGACGCGCGCAGTTGCGCCTGCAGGTACCCGAGCACGTCCTCGTCGGCGGTGGACCCCGACGAGGGCTGCGCCGCAACCACACCCGCCCCCGCCGCGAGGGCAACCGTCACACAGACGAGACCGGCAACGACCAGTCGGACCAGGTACGGAAGACCACGGTGGCGCCCCGCCATCGATTCTCACCTCGCTTCGTCGGGGGGCCAGTACATCAGACGCGGCACCCCCGGGAGCGCCGCCCCGGGGCGCACATAGGGGGTCGGGGATGTCCGATCTGCCCCCCACCGTCCCCTAACCTGCCGCCGAATCGCGGCGGGAGCCGCCAGCACCCGGTCGAATGGCAGCAGGCACCGACCGGTGCCGGACCGCGACATCAGGAGCTCCCATGTCCTTCTCGACCATGTTCTCGCTGATCGCGTCGCTGCTCGGACCGAGTGTCGGCAGTGCGGCCGGCGGCGGCGCCGAGGGCGGAGGAGGTTTCGCCTTCGACTCCTGACCCCGGCCGACCGGGCCACCGCTCCCTCGCGGCGTCGTCCGGCCCTCGACCCGCCGCCGGTGATGCCGCCCCGCATCACCGGCGGCGTTTCCACTGATGGGCCACGCTCGCCTGCGACGGCCCGCCCATCCCATACGATCGATCCCTGTGCCAGCCGAGTCCGACGCCCCCGCCGTCCCCACGTCCCCGCAGGCGCCGGATCAGCGTGCCTCCCGCACGGTGCGGCTGATCGCGACCGTCGCCGGACTGCTCGGCTTCCTCCTCGCGGTCGCGACGCCGCTGCTGCCCGTCTCGCAGCAGGCCGCGACCCTGTCGTGGCCGCAGAACGGCGAGCTGACCGGCGTCGAGGCGCCGCTGGTGAGCTACGAGCCGCTCACCCTCGACGCCCACATTCCCTGCCCGGTGTTCGCGGACCTCGGCGCGGACGGCGGCACCGTCCTGTCCACCGTCCCTGCCTCCGCGCCCGACGCCGAGACGGTCGGCCTCACCGTCGCCGTCGGGACGGACGAGGACCGCACCGTCTCCGTCGTCCTGCGCGGCGGACGGATGGTCGCGGCGCCGCTGGCCGACCTGACCGGGTGCAGCGCCCTCGTCCTGCACTCCGACGCCGACGGAACCACCGCGACGTTCGCCGGGCTGAACGCCGCCGACGGGACCGGGCCGGTGACCGCCGAGGTCACCGGCGACCAGCGCCCCCAGCTGGTGGGGCTGTTCACCGACCTGACCGGGCCCGCCCCGGGCAATAGTGAGGGCACCGCCCCGGGCACGAGTGAGGGCACCGCCCTCGCCGGCCTCGAGGTGCACGCCGACCTCGACTCCCGCTTCTCGTCGAGCCCCACCGCGTTCAAGGTGATCGCGATGATCGTCGGGGCGGCGGCGACGCTGCTGTCGCTGGCCGCGCTGCACCGGCTGGACCTCGCCGACGGGCGCCACGCCCGCCGCTTCCTGCCGCGGCACTGGCTGCGGTTCGGCGCCGTCGACGCCGTCGTGATCGGGACCCTGGTGGTGTGGCACTTCATCGGCGCGAACACCTCCGACGACGGCTACCTGCTGACGATGGCCCGGGCGTCGGAACACTCCGGCTACATGGCCAACTACTACCGCTGGTTCGGGGTGTCGGAGGCGCCGTTCGGCTGGTACTACGACGTCCTCGCCGCGCTGGCGAAGGTGTCCACCGCCAGCACCTGGATGCGGCTGCCCACCCTGGTCGCCGGGATCCTGTGCTGGCTGGTGATCAGCAGGGAGGTGATCCCCCGCCTCGGCCGCGCGGTGCGCCGCAACCGGATCGCGGTGTGGACCGCCGGGCTGGTGTTCCTGTCCTTCTGGTTGCCCTACGACAACGGCCTGCGCCCCGAACCGGTGATCGCGCTCGGCGCCCTGCTCACCTGGTGCTCGATCGAGCGGGCGATCGCCACCGGCAGGCTGCTGCCCGCCGCGGTCGGTGTGCTGCTCGCCGCGTTCTCGCTCGCCGCCGGGCCGACCGGACTGATCGCGGTCGCCGCGCTGATCGTCAGCCTGCGGCCGCTGGTGAAGCTGGTCGTCACCCGCGCCAGCGGCACCGGGGTGCTGCCGCTGCTCGCGCCGGTCCTCGCGGCGGGCACGGTGGTGCTGATCGCGATCTTCGCCGACCAGACCCTCGCGGTCGTGCTCGAGGCGATCAAGGTCCGCACCGAGATCGGGCCGAACGTGTCCTGGTTCGGCGAGTACCAGCGGTATGAGGCGCTGCTGAACATCTCACCGGACGGGTCCCTCGCCCGCCGGTTCGGGGTGTTCGCGATGGTGCTGTGCCTGATCGTGTGCGCGATGCTGCTGCTGCGCGGGCGCGGCCGGATCCCCGGCGCGGCGGCTGGCCCGTCCCGCCGCATCCTCGGCATCGTGTTCGTCTCGCTGCTGCTGATGATGTCGACGCCGACGAAGTGGACGCACCATTTCGGGGTGTACGCGGGCCTCGCCGGGTCGATCGCCGCGGTCACCGCCGTCGGGATCGCCGCGGCCACCGCCCGCTCCCGCCGCAACCGCGCGCTGTTCGCGTCCGGCGTGCTGTTCCTGCTGGCGCTGGCGTTCACTGGATCCAACGGCTGGTGGTATGTCTCCAGCTACGGCGTCCCCTGGTGGGACAAGCCGCCGTCGATCAGCGGCAAACCGTTCTCCACTGCGTTCCTCGCGCTGAGCATCCTGGTTCTGCTGTACGCGGGCTGGCAGCACCTGCGCGAACCGTATCGGGGGCCGGAACAGCCGGTGCGGCCCGGGCTGCGGACGCTGATCGCGTCGCCGCTGACGCTGGCCGCGGCGTTCATCGTGCTCGTCGAGGTGCTGTCCCTCGCGAAGGCCGCCGTCGGCCAGTACCCGGCCTACTCGGTGGCGCGGTCCAACCTGGACACCCTCACCGGCGACAGCTGCGCGCTCGCAAACGACGTGCTGATCGAACCGGACGCCAACGCGGGCATGCTGGCCCCGCTGACCGCCGGACCCGACCCGTTCGCCGCGGCCGAGAACACCGGGTTCACCCCGAACGGGGTGCCCGTCGACCTGACCGCCGACGAGGAGGCCAAGGCGGCGGGCGGCGCCAACACCGTCGACACCGGGTCAACCACCACCACCGGAACCACCTCCGCCGGGACCGGCGGCGGCACCGGAAGCACCGGCGTCAACGGCAGTTCCGTCGCGTTGCCGTTCGGCCTGGACCCCGCGACCACCCCGGTCCTCGGCAGTTCCGGCAGCGACGGGCCCGCGCACCTGACCACCGGCTGGTACGCGCTGCCCGACCGCAGCGACGCGACCCCGCTGCTGGTGGTCACCGCCGCGGGCCGGATCCGGTACGTCGACCCCGACGGCATCGAAACCCACGGGCAGGACCTGCACGTCGAATACGGCACCCGAAACGCGGACGGCTCGGTCGACGTGCTCGGCGCGGTCGCGCCGATCGACATCGGCCCGTCCCCGTCGTGGCGGAACCTGCGGGTGCCGATGGACGCAATCCCCTCCGACGCCGACGCGGTCCGCCTCGTCGCCGACGACCACGACCTCACCCCGAAGCAGTGGCTGGCGGTCACCCCGCCGAGGCTGCCGCAGACACGGACGCTGCAGGACGTTGTCGGGTCGCAGGCGCCGGTGCTGCTGGACTGGTCCGTCGGGCTGTCCTTCCCCTGCCAGCGGCCGTTCGACCACCGCTACGGCGTCGCGGAGGTCCCCGAGTTCCGGATCCTGCCCGACCGGGTCGGGGCCGACTCCACCAACGCCTGGCAGGACGCGTTCGGCGGCGGCCCGCTCGGCTGGGTGAACCTGCTGCTGACCGCGGAGACCATGCCCAGCTACCTGAACCACGACTGGGCGCGGGACTGGGGCTCGCTCGAGCGGTACACCCCGCTCGACCCGACGGCGGGCACCGCCACGGTCGACACCGAGACGGTGACCAGGTCCGGCCTCTGGTCGCCGGGCCCGATCGCGGCTCGCTGACCCCGGGCGCCGGTTCGTCGATGCTGTGAGGGCCACTCAGGTGGCTGTCATACCATCGACAACCGTGTCCGACGCCCTGACCGCCACCGCGCCCGCCCCCGCGCCAGCACCGTTACCCGACCCGCGCACCCAGTACCGGACCGCCCGGCTGGTCGCGATCGTGACCGGTCTGCTCGGGTTCGTGCTCGCGGTGGCGACCCCGTTCCTGCCGATCACGCAGACCGCGGCGACCCTGAACTGGCCGCAGGCCGGCACCGTCGGCAGCGTCGAGGCGCCGCTGATGGCGCAGGTGCCGATCGACCTGCGGGCGTCGATCCCCTGCCGCCTGGTCGACGACCTGCCCGCGTCGGGTGGGCTGCTGCTCGGCACCGCACCACCGGACGGCAGCGGCGCCCCGCTGAACGCGATGTCCGTCCGGGTCACCGAGACCAGCGTCGACGTCCTCGACCGGAACGTCGTCGTCGCCTCCGCGCCCAGGGACGCGGTCGCGGGCGGCGGCTGCACGGCGATCGCCATCAGCTCGGACATCGACGCCACCACCGCCACCTTCGAGGGCCTGACCGTCGACGGCAACCCCGTCACCGGCACCCTCACCGGCGACCTGCGCCCGCAGGTCGTCGGCGTCTTCACCGACCTGACCGGTGCCGCCCCCGACGGCCTCACGTTCACCTCCAACCTCGACTCCCGGTTCTCGTCGTCCCCGACCCTGGTCAAGCTCGCCGCGATGGTGCTCGCGGTGCTGCTGACGGTCAGTTCCCTGGTCGCGCTGCACCGCCTCGACGGCATCGACGGCCGCCGCGCCCGCCGCTTCTTCCCGTCGCACTGGTGGCGGGTCCGTCCGCTGGACGGGGTGATCGTCGGCACCCTGGTGCTGTGGCACTTCATCGGCGCGAACACCTCCGACGACGGCTACCTGCTGACGATGGCCCGGGTGTCCGAGCATTCCGGCTACATGGCGAACTACTTTCGCTGGTTCGGGGTCCCCGAGGCGCCGTTCGGCTGGTACTACGACGTCCTCGCGGCGATGGCGAAGGTCTCCACCGCCAGCCCCTGGATGCGGCTGCCCGCCCTGATCGCGGGCATCCTGTGCTGGCTGGTCATCAGCCGGGAGGTGCTCCCCCGGCTCGGCCGCGCCGTCCGCCTGAACCAGGCCGCGGTGTGGACCGGCGGCCTGGTGTTCCTCGCGTTCTGGCTGCCCTACGACAACGGCCTGCGCCCCGAGCCGATCGTCGCGCTCGGCGCCCTGCTCACCTGGTGCTCGGTCGAACGGTCCATCGCCACCGGCCGCCTGCTCCCTGCCGCCGTCGCAATCATGATCGCCGCGTTCTCGCTCGGCGCCGCCCCCACCGGCCTGATGTGCGTCGCCGCGTTGCTCGCGGGCGCCCGGCCGATGGTCCGCATCGTCGTCCGCAGGCACCGCGCCGTCGGCACCTGGCCGCTGGTGGCGCCGCTGCTCGCGTCCGGCGCGGTGGTGCTGGTCGCGGTGTTCGCCGACCAGACCTTCGCCGGGGTTCGCGAGGCCACCCGGGTGCGCACCCTGATCGGCCCGAACATGCAGTGGTACGAGGAGTTCCTGCGCTACTACTACCTGTTCGTGCAGACCGTCGACGGTTCGGTCTCCCGCCGGTTCGCGTTCCTGGTGATGGTGCTGTGCCTGTTCACGACGCTGTTCGTGTTGCTGCGCCGCAAGCGGGTTCCCGGCGCCGCCGTCGGGCCGTCGTGGCGTCTGCTCGGCGTCGTGTTCGGCACCGTCTTCTTCATGATGTTCAACCCGACGAAGTGGACCCACCACTTCGGCGTGTACGCGGGCATCGCGGGCGCCCTCGCCGCGCTGACCGCGGTCGCGGTGTCCGCGACGGCGCTGCGCTCGCGTCGCAACCGGACCATGTTCGCGGCCGGTCTGCTGCTGGTGCTCGCCTTCTCGTTCTCCGGCATCAACGGCTGGTGGTACGTCTCCAGCTACGGCATCCCGTGGTTCGACAAGACCGTCTCCCTGGCCGGGATCCAGGTCAACACCGTGCTGCTGGTGCTGTTCGTGGCGTGCGTGCTGCTGGTCGGCTGGCAGTACTTCCGCGAGGACTTCATCGGCAAGCAGGTGCGGGCGTCGGGCAGCCGTCGACGCCGCATCACGGCGTTGGCCGCGATGCCGCTGACCGTCGTCGCGGCACTGATGGTGCTGTTCGAGGTGCTGTCCCTGACGAAGGGCGCGGTCGCGCAGTACCCGGCGTACTCGTTGGCGCGCTCCAACATCGACGCCGTCACCGGGTCGCCGTGCGGGCTCGCCGACCACGTGCTCACCGAGGCCGACCCGAACGCCGGTCGGCTGCAACCACTCCCGGAACCCGGGGTCACGGATCCGCTCGCAGGCGTGAACGCCGTCGGCTTCGGCCCCGACGGGGTTCCATCCGACCTCACCGCCGACTACACCGAGGTCAAGCCCGGTCAGGCGAACACCGACAACCAGTCCGTCGGACCGGAATTCGTCACCGGCGCCAGTGCCGGCACCGAGGGCGGCACCGGGGCCCGCGGCGTCAACGGATCGACCGCGAAGCTGCCGTTCGGCCTCGACCCGGCCACCACCCCGGTCCTCGGCAGCTACCAGACCGGGGTGCAGGAGCCCGCGCTGCTGACGTCGAGCTGGTACGCGCTGCCCGCCCGCAGCGACGACGCCCCGCTCGTCGTGGTGACGGCGGCGGGCCGCATCTGGTCGGAGTCGAAGGACGGCGAGGTGACCTACGGGCAGGCCCTGCGCCTTGAGTACGGCCATCGGGAGGCCGACGGCACCGTCACCATCCTCGGCAGCTACCTGCCCAAGGACATCGGGCCCGCCCCGTCGTGGCGGAATCTGCGGATCCCGTTGGACGAGTTGCCCGCCGAGACCGACACCGTCCGGATCACCGCCAACGACCCGAACCTCTCCGGTGACCAGTGGCTGGCGTTCACCCCGCCGCGGGTGCCGCAGCTGCAGACACTGAACACCTATCTCGGCTCCGAGCAGCCGGTGCTGCTGGACTGGGCCGTCGGGTTGCAGTTCCCGTGTCAACGCCCGTTCGACCACCGCTACGGCGTCGCGGAGATGCCGGGCTACCGGATCCTGCCGGACCGGCCGCTGGCCGTCAGCTCCACCGACACCTGGCAGGCCGCGGAGAACGGCGGCCCGCTCGGCTGGACCGAAATGCTCGCCGAATCCTCCACCGTCCCCACCTACATGAAGGACGACTGGGGTCGGGACTGGGGCGCGCTGGAGCGGTACACCCGGCACTTCCCCGACGCCACCCCGGCCACCGTCGACACGGCCACGGTGACCCGCTCCGGCTTCTGGAGCCCCGGCATGATGCGCGTCTACCCATAGCCCGAGGTTCCCTAATGTCACATTGACTCACTCCACGATCCTGAATGTGACATTAGGGAACCTCCGGTGTGGAGGAATCTCAACTATCCACAGGCCGGAGATTCATCCACAGAACGCCAGGAGTCGGGGCTCGGACGGGACCTCCCGCGCCGGCGACCACCCACACTGACGGCATGCGACGCGGAAAATGGGCCGACGACTACAACACGCTCGTCGGGTACAGCACGAACCTAGCCATCCGGTCGAGCACCCTCCGCGGTCTCGGCGTCGCACCGAAGACCCTCGCCCGCTACTGCCTTCCGGGCGGTCCGTGGCAACGGATTCTTCCCGGGATCATTCTGCTGCACAACGGGGTCCCCAGTGCACGACAGCGTGCGACCGCCGCCCTGATGTACGGCGGACCTGACAGCGTCCTGTCCGGTCACGCCGCACTCGCTGAGCACGGATTCCGTCGTTCGGCGACAATGTCGGACGTCCTGCTCCTCATTCCCGCATCACGGCACCGGGCACCGACCGGGTACGTCAAGGTCGAACGGACCTGGCGCATGCCGGACGCCAGCGAGATCAGCGACCGTGGACCCGTTCGCTACGCCTCGGTCACCAGGGCAGCGATGGACGCGGCGCGGCGAATCGGTCGGCGCGACGACTGCCGCGCACTGCTGGCCGAGGTCATCCAGCGCGGCGACACCTCGCTCGAGGAGCTCGCGATCGAACTCGCCGAGGGCTCCCGTCGTGGGACCGCCCTGGCCAGATCCGTCCTGAGAGAGCTTGCCGACGATGCGCATTCCGTCGAGGAGATCCACGCCCAACGCATCTACAAGCGGAGCGGGCTGCCCACGATGGTGCACAACCGCGAGGTCGAAACCCACAACGGGGAATTCGTCGCGTCGCCGGACGGTTGGATCGACGATGTTGCGATGGCCTGGGAAATCGACTCCCTCAAGCACCACCTGACCCTGACCGATCACGAGGCAACCGTGCTCCGTCGGGCGCGCATGCAGGCGGCGGGGATAGTCGTGCTGTGCCATCTGCCGAAGACGCTGCGCCAGAACCCCGCACTCGCACTGCAAGACCTCAGGGACAATTACGGGCACGCTGCGTCCCGACCACGCCCAAAGGTTCGACTCCGCCCCAAGGTTCCCTAATGTCACATTGGGGATCGTGGAGTGCGCCAATGTGACATTAGGGAACCTGTATGGGGGTCAGAACGGCAGCAGGTGATGCTTGCGCGGATTCTTGAAAACGGTCTTGTCGCGGAGCACGGTGAGGGCCTTGCGGATCTCGAGGCGGGTGGTCGACGGATCGATCACCGCGTCGACGTAGCCGCGCTCGGCGGCAATGTACGGCGTCGCAACGTGCTCGTTGTAGAAGTTGATCAGGTCCCGGCGCACCGCGGGTGCGTTCTCGCCAGCTGCCTCGATCTGCCTGCGCCCGATGATGTTGACCGCGCCCTCCGCGCCCATGACCGCGATCCGGGCGGTCGGCCAGGCGAAGTTGATGTCGGCGCCGAGCTGCTTGGAGCCCATCACCGCGTAGCCGCCGCCGTACGACTTGCGCACCACGACGGTGACCTTCGGGACCGTCGCCTCGACGAACGCGAACAGGAACCGGCCACCGCGCTTGATGACGCCGATCTTCTCCTGCTCCACCCCGACCAGGAAGCCGGGGGTGTCGACGACGAACACCAGCGGGATGTCGTAGGCGTCGCAGACGCGGACGAAGTGGGCGGCCTTGTCGGAGGAGGCGGCGTCCAGCGCACCGGACAGGTGCATCGGCTGGTTCGCCACGACACCGACCGGACGGCCGTCGACCCGCGCGAAGCCGGTGATGATGTTCTGCGCCGTCTGACTGCGGACCTCGTGGAAGTCCCCGTCGTCGAAGATCTTCACCAGGATGTCGTGCATGTCGTAGCCCGCGTTGTCGGCGTCCGGCATGAACGTGTCGAGCTCGAGGTCGTCCGGGGTGATCTCCGGCTCAAGGCCGGGGTTGATGATCGGCGGCTGCTCGGTGCAGCTCGACGGCATGTAGCTCAGGTACTTGCGCGCCCACTCGAACGCGGCCTTCTCGTCGGGCGCGACGTGGTGAATGTTGCCGTACTCCACCTGATTCCGTGCGCCACCGAGCTCGTCGAGGCTGACGTCCTCGCCGGTGACGGACTTGATCACGTCGGGTCCGGTGACGAACATGTACGACTCTTCGGTCGCGATCACGACGTCGGTGTTGATCGGTGCGTAGACGGCACCGCCCGCGCACTTGCCGAGGATGATCGAGATCTGCGGGCACATCCCCGACAGCGGTTCCTGCCTGCGACCCATTTCGGCGTACCACGCCAGGGACGTCACCGCGTCCTGGATGCGGGCACCCGCCGACTCGTTGATGCCGACAACGGGGCAACCGATCTTGATCGCAAAGTCGTTGACCGCAGCCACTTTTCGGCCGAAGATCTCGCCTGCCGCACCGCCGAAAACGGTCTGGTCGTGGGCGAACACCGCGACCGGGCGGCCGTCGACGAGCCCGTGACCGGTGACGACGCCGTCACCGTAGGGGTTCGACGGGTCGCCGGGCTGCCTGGCGAGCTGCCCCAACTCGACGAAGGTGCCGGGGTCGAGCAGCATGTCGATGCGCTCGCGAGGCGTCGGAAGGCCCTTCACCCGACGCTTCTCGATCGCCTTCGGGTTGCCGGGGGCCTTCGAGACCTCGAGCTTCTCCCGCAGTTCGGCCAGCTTCTCGGCGGTGGTGGTGCTCACTCAGTTACTCCGGTTCTCGGCTTCGATGGCGGCCAGCCGTTCGGTCAGATCGGCACCCACCTTCGCGATGTACGGTTCGTCGACGATCTGGACGTGGTCACCGCCGACGTAGACGACCTCGAGGTCCTCGGCGACCTTCGCCCACCCGCCGTCGGGGGTGCGCGTCCCGAACGCGGGCTCGAGCGCGATCGCGTCGTCGTGGTACTTGTCCGCCATGTACAGGACGACGTGGCCGTCGTAGCGGTCCGGCCTGACGGTCTGCAGCGCCCGGTTGTCGAGCCACGAGGTGCGCTGGTGCTCGATGATCCCGCCCGGGATCTTCGCGCCGCTCACCTTGAGCAGGTTCATCAGGATCTCGATCTGCTCCTCGTCGGACTCCGCCGCCGCGAGCTTGTCGTACGGCAGCGGCGCGTCGACGTTGTAGGTCTTCTTCGCGAATGCGGCGTACCGCTGCCAGCGCTTGCGGATCTCGTCGGGGGTGTCCTCGACCTCCTCGCCCGCCATCACGGTATCGATCAGGCCGACGACCCGGACGTCCTTGCCCTGCTCACGCAGCAGCTTCGCCACCGCGTAGGACAGCGCGCCGCCGAGTGACCAGCCGTACAGCACGTACGGTCCGTCGCCCTGGATCTCGGTGATCAGCGGCAGGTACTCGCGGGCCCGGACCTCGATCGGCCCCTCGGTGCGTTCGAAGCCGTACATCGGGGTTCCTGCGGGGAGTCGCTTGAGCAGCGGCTCGTACGCGACGGTGGATCCGCCGGCCGGGTGGAAGACGAAAACCGGTACGGCTGAGGAGCCTTCGGGACGCGCTCGGAGCACCCGGACGAGTCCGTCGATCTTGCCCTCGTCCTCGAGATGCGGCCGCACCTTCTCGGCGAGTTGCTCGATCGTCTCGCAGTCGAGGACGTCATCGAAGCTCACGTCGCCACCGGCGCGGTCGCTCAGGCGCGCGGCCAGCTTCTCGGCGGTGTCGTCGTCGAGGACCGGGAGAATGTTGAAGATGCCCTTCGCGGACTTGCCGGTCACCACCGCCCAGGTGGCGAACGTCAGGCGTTCGGCTGCGTCGCGCGGCGGCACGTTGACGTCCTCGTCGGAGGCGTCGCCGACGCTCGGGGCGGCGACGGCAGCGCCGTCCGGTGCCTCGGCGGAGAGGATCTCCTCCGCCTCCGCGACCGGACTGGTGGTCTCCGCGCCGAGCACGGAATCCATCGCCTCGGAGGCAGTTTCGGCCTCCTTCTCCGCCTGCTGCTGCGCGGCGAGCGCCGCGACCTCGTCCCGGTTCTCGACCGCGTAGCGCAGGTACTTCTCGACCTCGCGCAGGTTCGCGTCCTTGACCGCGGTGAGCTGCAACTGCGGGATATCGAACTCGTACTCGACGCGGTTCTTGATCCGCACCGCCATCAGCGAATCCAAACCCAGTTCGATCAGCGGGATCTCGGCGGGCAGGTCCTCGACCGCGTAGCCCATCGACTCGGCAACAATCAGCGCCAGCCGATCCTCGAGGGACTGGCTTCCGTTCGGATCCCACGTGTCGCCGAAGGATTCGACGACCTCCGGCAGCTCCTCCATCGGCGAACTGGACCGTGCCGCGGGTGCGGCGATCACCGGTTCGGGCAGCGCCGCACCGGAGCTGACCACCGCGTCGAGCAGCAACGTGAAGGTGCCGTCGGTCTTCGAATGCACCTGCAGCGCACCGCCACCGGGGTGCGGCGCGAGGGTGGTGGTGAGGGTTCCCGACGGCGGGAGGTCGCCGCGGGCGATCGCCGCGGTCAGCGTCACGTCCGAGAGGACCTGCGCGGCAGCGGATGCCGCGAGCGTGTTCAGGTCGGCGACGGCGGAGGCCGCGACCTCCCACACGTGCCTGCCGTCGGGCAGCGACACGTGCGCGCCGGGGGGGCGTCCCGACCCACCGGTGCTGACCTGAATGTCGAGCCAGTGCTCCTTACGCAGGAACGCCGTCCGCGGCGGGTTCGCGTAGCCGCCGGCGGGCAGCAGCGACGACAGGTTCACCGGCTGCCCGTGTACGTACAGTTGCGCGAGGGCGGTCAGGACGCCGACCTCCTCGTCCTCCTTGCGCTTGAGCGTCGGGATCAGCTGGGTGTCGTGCACGCCCGCGTCGAACACGGTGGCGGCCACCGACATCAGCGTCGCCGGGTTCGGTGCCAACTCGACGAACGTGGTGTGTCCGGCGTCGACGGCCATCCGCACCGCGTTGGTGAAGTACACGCTGTGCCGCATGCCCTTGGTCCAGTACTCGACCGGGTGGATCGGGCCGTGGCCTGCCCGGTAGAAGGTCTCCTTGTCGACCGACGAGTACAGCCCGACGGTCAGCGGGTGCGGCTCGATGCCTGCGAGTTCCGCGGCCAGCTCACCGAGGATCGGGTCGACCTGCGACGTGTGGCTGGCGCCCTTCGTCTGCAGGATCCGGCCCATCTTCTCCTCGGCCTCGGCCCGCGCGACGATCGCCTCGACCTCGGGCTGGGGGCCGCCGATGACGGTGTGCGTCGGTGCCGCGTACACGCAGACCTCGAGGTGCGGGAAGTCGCCGAGCACGCCCTCGATCTCGGCGGCGCTGTACTCGACCAGCGCCATCAGCCGGATGTCGTCGCCGACCAGCGCGGACTCGCCCTCACCCATCAGCCGGGAACGGGCGGTGATGACCCGGACCGCATCCTCGAGGGAGAGCCCCCCGGTGACATACGCCGCGGCGGCCTCGCCCATCGAGTGCCCGACCGCGGCCTCCGGCTCGGCGCCGTGCTGCCGCAGCAGTGCGGCCAGGCCGATCTGGATGGTGAAGATGCCGACCTGGGAGGTCTCGACGTCGTAGTCGACGGCGTCGTCGAGGAACTTCTCGGCCATCTTGTAGCCGGTCTCGAACTCGATCAGCTCGTCGACCTGGTCGACGGCGGCCCGGAACACCGGATTGTTCAGGTACAGCTGCTTGGCCATCTTGCGGTGCTGCGACCCGAACCCGGAGAACACCCACACCGCGCCCTTCGCGGCGGGCGCGTCGGCGGAGAAGACGCCGGGCCCCGGCTTGCCCGCCGCGACGGCACGCAGTCCGGCGATCGCCTCGGCGTGCGTGCGGGCCAGCACCACCGCGCGGGAGCGGCCGTGGTTGCGCCCGGCGAGGGTGCGGGCCAGGTCGTCGAGTCCGGTGGTGCTGCCGATCTCCGTCTCGAGCCAGTCGGCAAGGTCGGACGCGGCGCGGCGACGGCGGGACGGCATCGACGCCGACACCGGCAGCAGCACCGGCAGCTCCGCCGCCTGTGCGTCCTTTTGGCCCGCCTCGAGACCAGAAGGACTCACAGGTGCCGCAGGCGCCTCGATGCCCATCGACTCGGCGGCGTCGGCCAGGACGGACTCCGCCTCGGCCGCGACGTCGAGCGGCTCCGCCGCCTGTGCGTCCTTTTGGCCCGCCTCGAGACCAGAAGGACTCACGGGCGCCGCAGGCGCATACTCGCGGACCACGACGTGGGCGTTGGTGCCGCCGAAGCCGAAGCCGGAGACGCCCGCGATCGCGCGACCGGTGTACCGCGGCCAGTCGGTGGCCTCGGGGATCACCTGCAGGTGCGCCCCGGCGAAGTCGATGTACGGGTTGGGGCCCGCATAGTTCAGCGACGGCGGGAGCTTGTCCTCCCGCATCGCCAGTACGACCTTGATCAGCCCGGCGGCGCCCGCCGCGGACTCGAGGTGGCCGAAGTTGGTCTTCGCGGAGCCGAGCAGCGCCGGCTTGTCGGCGTCGCGGCCGCGGCCGACGACGCGACCGAGGGCATCCGCCTCGATCGGGTCGCCGAGGATGGTGCCGGTGCCGTGCGCCTCGATGTAGTCGACGCCGGACGGCACGATGCCCGCGTCCCGGTAGGCGGCGCGCAGCACGTCGGCCTGCGCGTCCGGGTTCGGGGCGACGATGCCGTTGGAGCGGCCGTCCTGGTTGACGGCGGATCCGGCGATGACGGCGAGGATCGTGTCGCCGTCGCGTTCGGCGTCCTCGAGCCGCTTGAGGACGACCAGGCCGCCGCCCTCGGCGCGGACGATGCCGTTCGCGTCGGAGGAGAACGCCTTGATCTTGCCGTCGGCGGTGAGGACACCGGTCTCGTCGAAGCCGAGGGTCCCGGCGGGCGCGATCAGCATGTTGACGCCGCCGGCCAGCGCGATGTCCGATTCGCCGGTGCGCAGCGACCGGACCGCCTGGTGCACCGCGACCAGCGACGACGAGCAGGCGGTGTCCATCGCGACGGACGGGCCGCGGAAATCGTAGAAGTAGGAGACCCGGTTCGCGACGATCGAGGTGGAGGTGCCGGTCAGCGCGTACGGGTGCGCGTGCACCGGGTCGCTGACCGCGAGCAGCTGGTAGTCGTTGGCGGAGCTGCCGATGAACACACCGACCTGCTCGCCCTTGAGCTCGTTGGCCGGGATGTGGGCGTGCTCAAGCGCCTCCCACGCCAGTTCCAGCGCGAGCCGCTGCTGCGGGTCGACGTTGCGGACCTCGAGCGGCGACATCGCGAAAAACTCCGCGTCGAAGCCCTTCACGTCGTCGAGGTAGCCGCCCTTGGTGTTGGCCTTCGCGATGGCGTCCGCGATCTGCGGGTCGGCCGCGAACTCCGACCAGCGTCCCTCGGGCAGGTCGGTGACCGCGTCCCGGCCCTCGATCAGCAGCCGCCACATCTCGTCGGGGGTGTGCCCGGTTCCGGGGAACCGGGACGCAAGGCCGACGATCGCGACGTCGTGCGCGCCGGACAGGTCGCGCGGCGCGTAGTACCCGGCCTCGTCCGCGCCCTCCGGTGCCTCCGGCTCGCCCTCGATGATCCGGGTCGCGAGCGAGGCGATCGTCGGATGCTGGTAGGCGACGGTCGCGCTCAGGGTGACGCCGAGCAGGTCCTCGATCTCCCCGGACAGGGCGACGGCGTCCCGCGACGACAGGCCGAACTCCTCCATCGGCCGGTCGTCGGAAATCTGGTCGACCGGTTGCCCGGTGACCCCGGCAACCCAGTTCCGCAGCCATTCGCGCAGCTGCGCGACCGTCATCTCTGTCTCAGCCATCAGTGCATCACGCTACTCGTCGTCGGAGGGGTCGTCGGGGACGGTTGCGCGTTCAGACGCTGTCCGGGAACGCGGTCTGCTGGTAGCCGCCGCGCAGGGTGCCCTCGATGTACGCGGCCTTGCAGGCGCGTCGCGCAATTTTTCCGCTGGACGTGCGGGGGATGGAACCGGCGGGCACCAGCAGCACGTCGCGCGCGGTGACCCCGTGCCGACCGGAGATCGCCGCCCGCACCGCGTCGGCGACCGGGGCCGGGTCGGCCTTGCCCGCGCCGGGGGCGCGTTCGGCGACGACCACGAGCTGCTCGGAGGCGTCGTCCGCGTCGTAGCTGAGGCCGGCGGCGCCGAACTCGAAGACCTCCGCGGGCAGCTGGTTCGCCGGCACCGCGAACGCGGCGACGAACCCGGGCCGCAGCGCGGTGCTCGACTCCTGCGCCGAGAACTCGAGGTCCTGCGGGTAGTGGTTGCGGCCGTCGACGATCACCAGGTCCTTGACCCGGCCGGTGATGTACAGCTCGCCGTCCACGTAGACGCCGTAGTCGCCGGTGCGCATCCAGTTCGCGTCCGCGGGGGTGCCGTCGGCCTTGCTGCCCTCGGTCAGCCGGTCGGTGAGCTTGTTGTGGAAGGTCTGCGCGGTCTCGTCGGTGCGGCCCCAGTAGCCGATGCCCATGTTGTTGCCGTGCAGCCAGATCTCGCCGACGTGCTCGTCCGCGACCTCGGCACCGGTCTCGGGGTCGACGATCGCGGCCCACTGGCTGCGCGCGACGTGCCCGCAGGAGACCTGCGCGATGGCGCCGGGCGCGTCCTGCGCGACCTTGACCATCCGGCCCTGCCCCAGCCGGTCCCGGTCGACGTAGATGACCCTGGCCTCGTCGGCCTGGTCGGTGGTCGAGACGAACAGCGTCGCCTCGGCCATGCCGTAGGACGGCTTGATCGCGGTCTTCGGCAGCCCGTACGGCGCGAAGGCCTCGTTGAACTTGCGCATCGACGAGGTGGTGACCGGCTCGCTGCCGTTGATCAGGCCGATCACGTTGGACAGGTCGAGGGTCTCGCCGCTCTTCGGCAGGCCGCGGGCGGCGGCGTGCTCGAACGCGAAGTTCGGCGCCGCCGCGAACGTGCCGGCACCGTCGGCGACCGCGGCGAGTTCCTTGATCCAGCGGTACGGGCGGGCGACGAACGCCCGCGGGCTCATGATCGTGATGTACTTGCCGCCCAGCGCGGGCAGGATCACCGTCAGCAGGCCCATGTCGTGGAACAGCGGCAGCCAGGTGACGCCGCGGGAGTCGGTGCTCAGCCCGATCGCGTCGGCCATCTGCAGCGCGTTCGTGCCGACCGCCCGGTGGGTGATCTCGACACCGGCGGGGACGCGGGTCGAGCCCGACGTGTACTGCAGGTAGGCGATGTCGTCGAGGGCGGGATCCGGGTTGCTCCACGTCTCGCCGACGGTGTCCGGGATGGCGTCGACGGCGATGATCCGGGGCCGCTGCGGCGCGGGCAGCGACCGGAACAGCTGCCGGACGCCCGCGGCCGACTCGGACGCGGTGAGGATCGCTGCGGGTTCGCAGTCGCCGAGGACCGCGTGCAGGCGGTCGGTGTGGCCGGGCTCGTCCGGGTCGAACAGCGGCACCGCGATGGTCCCGGCGTGGATGGCGGCGAAGAACGAGATCACGTAGTCGAGGCCCTGCGGGGCGAGGACCGCGACCCGGTCGCCGGGCTTGGTCACCTGCTGCAGCCGCGCCGCGACCGCGCGCAGCCGGACCCCGAACTGGTTCCAGGTGAGCTCGTGCACCTCGCCGTCGCGTTCACGGGAGTAGTCGATGTAGCGGTATGCCAGCTCGTCGGCGTTGTCCCGAGTGTGCTGCTCGACGTAGTCGACAAGGGTGTTGCCCGGCGTCAGAACGATCTGGCCGGATCCGTCGACGTAGTCATCGAAGTTCTTCATACCTTCTCCTCCAAGGCAAGCCCCGGCGCCAGGATCGCGCACCGGCGGGCTTCATTCCCTGCTCCCGCGAGGGGATCATGCAATCAGTGTCTAGTGGCAATAGTCAGATCGCGTCTTGACAACGACCTGTTTCGCACCCCAAACCAACGGAATATTACAGTCCCACGCCGGTCATTCCCCCTTGAGCTGGGCAATGACTGGCGCGAACGCTTCCATCTGGGTCGGGAAGATGCCGACGTACGACATCGACGTGCGCGCGCGAACGGCCCTGATCTGGTCGGCGATCTCCTCGTAGGTGCCGATCGCCAGGTACGGCGAGTTGAGGATCTCCTCGACGGTCAGCGTGACGTCCGCCTCGATGTTCGGCGGGTACCCGTTCGCGATCGCCGCCAACGCCATCTCCGCCATCGCCTCCCGATCATCGGTCGGCATGATCGTGGTGATCGTCCAGTTCAGTTCGATGTCGTCGAACCGGTCCCCCGCCGCCTCCCGGATCCGGTCGACCCGGGCCGCGGTGGCCTCCATCGTGATCCCGGAGAGCAGCATCCGGCCCTCCGCGTTGCTCGGCGGGGCCAGCGACACGATGTCCGCGTACTTGGCGGCCAGCGCGAGCATCTTCGGGCCGCCGCCGCCGATCGCGATCGGGGGGCGCGGACCCTGCCGCGGTCGCGGGCTGCCCTTGAGTCCGTTGATCGTGAAGTACTTGCCCTCGAAGGTGCATTCCTGGCCGCGCAGCAGCGTGTCCAGGATCTGCAGGGACTCCTCAAGCTTGGCAATGCGGACACCGGGCCGGTCGTACGCGATCCCGGCCTTGTCGAACTCGTCCTTCATCCACCCCGCGCCGATGCCCAGCTCCAGGCGTCCCCCGGACAGCACATCGATGGTGGCTGCATCCTTCGCGAGGACGGCGGGGTGACGAAAACCGTTGGCCAACACTGCCGTTCCGAGCCGAATCTTGTCGGTGGCGACGGCGAGGGCGCCGAGGGCCGCGATCGGGCCGACCTGGTTGCCGAGGTGGTCCGGGATCATGAAGCTGTCGTACCCGAGTTCCTCGGCCTGCTGGGCCAGTTTGACGAAGCGCCGGGCCCCGCCTTCGTCGGCGTTACCCTCGCCACCGGCCGCGAACCGGAACTTGCGCGGCGCGGGCGCGTCGGCGGAACTCATCGATCGATTCTCCTGAAAGCTGGCAGTGCGGAAACGGCTGGTGACCGGTTGGTCACTCTATCGGGTACCGACGCCCACCCCTATTCGTGCACAGGGACTCCCTCACTCATGAGCAGGGGTGGGTGCCGTACGCACCTTCTCAGCGGCCCAGTTTGTCATCCACTGGGTCGCCGTGGTGCCGTTTCCATCAACGACGAAGCTGTTATACAGCGCGTGCACAGGATTGTTGACGTATTCGAGGAGCCGGGACAGGCTCCCCATCCAGTTCCCCGGCTTGAACGCCTCGGAAGGCGCATCACAGATGCCGTCCGTCGGCGCACAGATCTGCACGGCCCGATCGTTGAGCGCGCCGAATCCGCCGGGGCGGGCGCCGGTCATCGTGATGCCCGGCAGCTTGATCCCGGCCAGCGACAACTCCGCGCCGACACCCGCGACCGGCGGGCCGACGGTCACACCGGCCGCCGGGTCACGCCTGCCGTCGGCGATCAGCCCGACCCCGAGCACCAGGTCCGCCGGGACCGGCCCGGTTCCGGCGCCGATGCTCGCCGCGAGGTCACCGGCGATCACCGCACCCTGCGAGAACCCGGTCAGCACGAAACTGGTCAGCGGGCACTCCGCGTGCATCGCCGCCAGCACGTCGGTTGCCTTCGCGGTGCCCTCACCGCGGCTCTTGTTGTAGGACATCTGCCCGTCCGGCGGCAGCGCGACCGGGTTCGAGAACTGCGCCACGTACGGCACCGTGTACACCTGCACCCGCTGCGGATCGAACTCGGCCTGCAGCGGCCTGGTGATGTTGAGCATCAGGGAGTTCGGGTTCGCGGTCGGGGCGAACGGGTCGTCGGCGGCGCTGGACTCCCAGGTTCCGGGAATCGCGACCACCTGGACGTCGGGGCAGCTCGCCGGCTGCGCCGACGGCCGCTCCGGCCCCGGCGGGGTCACCGGCGGCTTCGGGACCCGGCCCGCGAGCAGGTACCAGGCCACCAGCGCGACGAGCGCGACCAGCAGGACCACGATCAGGGCCACCAGCGTCCGCAGCAGGCGGCTGCGGGATTTCCGTGCGGCAGACATGGCTTACTTGCAGTAGGTGGACTGTGCGGCGTCGATGTAGACGCGGGCGGCCTTGGTGGCGTCCTCGTCGGTCGGCGTCCCGCCGGCGAGCCCCGCCTCGACACCGGCCATGCCGGTCACGTACGCGAGAATCTCGTCCTCGGCGACGTTGCTCTCCTTCGCCGCGCAGATGTAGTTCGCGGTGGAGATCGCGATGTCGCCGTTGTCGGCCGGGGTCACCCCACCCTTCTTCAGCGCCTCCAGGTACGCGCGGCCGCGGTCGTCGAGGGCCGGGGCCTCGGTGGGGCCGGGGAATCCGCTCGGCACCGCCTCCGGGGTCTCGGGCGGCGCGGTCGCCGCGACCGACGGCGTCGTGTACGCGGGCACCTCGATGCCGGTCGCCAGCGGCGGCACCGTCGGCGACCCCGATCCGGCCGCCGTGGTCAGGGTCGGCGTGCTCGACGCCGTCGAGTCGTCGCTGCCGCAGCCGGCGAGGACCCCGACGGACAGGGCCGCGAACGCGCCGACGGCCAGCACCCTGGCGAACGGGGAACGGGAAGAAACGAGCATGTGGGTCACAGTCCTCTGTGTGGTCGGCGCTCGGAACGCCGCGGGTGATCGCTGTCGAGGGTACCGACGTCGACGGGCCGGGTCCGCTCTACGCAACCCGGCCCGTCGACGTCGATTCGCTATCCGAGCTGGGTGTTTCCACCCTTGGCGGTGATGGTGCCGAACTGGAAGTTCTGCCGGACACCACCCTCGAAGGGATATTCGTCACTGATCGGGTAGCCGAGCCGGCCGCCCTCATAGTTCTCCCTGGCCCAGGCGTCGAAGATCGGCCCGTTCTTCACCGACCACGCGCCGCTCGCCGGGCTCCAGTAGATGTTGCCGTGCTCGAACTCGTTGAACCGGCCGTTGTCCCGGATCGGGCCCCGCTCACTGGACCGGGGGAACCCGAGCCAGCTGTTCTCGTACCCCAGCTCGGCGTACTTCTGCATGATCAGCCCCTGCACCGCGTTCGCGCCGGTGGTCGGGCTCCAGTACATGGCACCGATCTCGAAGCCCTGCACCGCGCCGTCCTTGGTCGGGGTGTCGACCTCGTCGCCGACCGGGTAGCCGAGCGGGCCCAGCTCCCAGCCCTGCCGCGCCCACTCGTCGCGGATCGCGCCGCGGACCGCGTGCGCACCGGTCTGCGGGGTCCAGTAGATCGACCCGGCCTGGAAGTGGTTGCCGCGGCCGCGGCCGTCGGGGGTGCCGAACTCGCTGGTGGACGGCAATCCGAGCGGACCGGCGGGACCGCCCATCGCCTGGTATTCGCCGCCGATCATCCCGGTCACCACCTGGGCGCCGGTGCCGCCCGACCAGAAGATCCGGCCGTTGCGGAAGTCCTGCGCGAGGCCACCGGCGACCGAGTATTCACCGGTCACGCAGCCGCCGAGCCACGGGTTGGCGTTCGCGACCCCGCCGATCTCGCCGTTCAGGCCGCACGCCGGGGCGCTGACCTCGGTTCCGAGCGCGTTCGCGACCTGCGGCCACGCCTGGTGCATCTCGAACTGCCAGTACGGCCACGAGTGGGTGCCGGACGGGCGGTAGTTGACCTGCGCGGGGATCCCCAGCTTGTTCAGCTTCGTCGCGAACGACTGCGAGGTCAGCCGGGACAGAATCTCCAGGCCCATGCCCGCGTAGTTCGTGGACACGCCGGGGATGCCGGACGGCTGGTCATACGGGCCCGCCATGCCGCTGCCGCTGGAGATGTACAGGCTGGTGCCCTTGAGCTTCTCCGCCAGGATGTACGGGTCGTGCTCCTTCCACAGCGGGTTGCTCGGCGGGCCCCACATCTTGTTGACGTTGTAGCCGCCCGCATCGTTCATCGCGTACTGCAGCGCCTGCGGCATGCCGAGCGAGGTGGTGCTCAGGTAGCCGGAGAACGAGCCGGCGAACGTGAAGAAGCCGGGGTTGCGGGCGGCGAGGAACATCGCCGAGGTGCCGCCCATCGACAGCCCGATCACGCCGCGGGTGCCGGTGGTCCGCATGCCGTTCTCCAGCACCGGGGGCAGTTCCTTCGTCAGGAACGTCTCCAGCTGGTAGAACTTGCCGTTGTCCGGTTCCAGCCAGTCGGAGTAGAAGCTGGACTGGCCGCCGACCGGGAGGATGACGTTGACATTCTTGTCGGCGTAGAAGCTGGCGGCATCGGTCTCGATGGTCCAGCCGCTCTCGTCGTCACGCGCCCGCAGTCCGTCGAGCAGGTACAGCGCGGGGAAGGTGGCGTCCGGCCTGGCGTTCCAGTCCCTGGCCAGCAGGATCTGCACCTGGAACGGTGCGCCCATCGCCGCCGAGTCGACCCACAGCGCGACCCGCCGGTCGGTGATCCACTGCACCTTCGACACGCCGGGGATCGAACGGTCCGGTGCAGGCGCGGACCGCGCCGAGATCACCCGCGGCGCGGCGGCGGGCGGCGGCGTGGTCGGTGCCGCGGTCGTGGTGGTCGTCGTGGTCGTGGCCGCGACGGTCGTGGTCGGCGGCGCGACGGTGGTGGTCGTCGTCGGTTCCGCGGATTCCGTCGCGGTGGCGGACACCGGCGTGGTCGCCGATTTCGGTGCCAGCGTTTCCCGGACGTCCGTCCCGGGGTCCGGCGGCGCGACGGTGGTGGTGGTGGTGGTGGTCGTCGCGGCCGGGCTCGTGGACGGCTCGGCGGAGGCGATGGTGGCGGTGGTCAGGCCTGCCGCGGTCGGCAGCACCAGCGCGGCCGCCAGCAGGGTCAACGCGCGCCCGCGTCGCCGTGGGGAGCCGATGCTCCCCCCGAAACGCGCACCCAACTTTCTCGATGCTGGTCGCATGTGACGGTGACTCTCTTTCTCTGTCGGCCGGTTCCGCGTTGTACCCCCGTCGGAACCCGGCGGCTGTCGGCTGGTCCCCGACCCCCGCACGCACCGCTGTGACGCCTGAACACTCGTGTGCCCATTAGTACACACCGGACTGCTGTGACGCCTGTGACGCGCGGTGTGTGTGTCGTTTGTTACGTGTCCGTCAAACGACGGATGCCGCCCGGACCGCCCGGGTGGGCGGCCAGAGCGGCATCCGTGTCATCGCGTTGGAGATCCGGTCACCAGGCGTTCAGGGTGTCCAGGATCTGGCCGCGGGCCTTGAACAGCTCCGCCGACCAGTACGGCCACGAGTGGGTGCCGTTCGACGGGAAGCTGTAGGTCGCCGGGATCCCCAGGGTCGCCATCCGCGCCTGGAAGGCGCGGGTGTTGACCAGGGCCAGGGCCTCGAGGCCCATGCCGTTCGCGGTGTTGTAGTAGTCGATCGGCTTGCGCGGCGCGTCGTACTCACCCGGCAGACCGCTCGCCGACGAGATGTACAGCGACAGGCCCTCGAGCTTGGGGGCGAACACGAACGGATCGTTGCGCAGCCACGCCTTGCTCCACGGCGGGCCCCACATGGAGTCCACGTTGAAGCGGCCCGCGTCGAGCATCGCGACGCGGATGGCCTCACGCATGCCGGGCGCCGAGATGTTCAGGTAGCCGGACAGCGAGCTGGCGAACTTGAACTGGTCGCGGTGGTACGCGGCCAGCGTCAGGGCAGCGGAGCCGCCCATCGACAGGCCGAGGACGCCGTTGTTGCTGCGCGAGACGCCGCGGGTGGCGAGGTAATCGGGGAGCTCCTCGGTGAGGAAGGTCTCCCACTTGTAGGTGGTCTTCTGGCCGTTGAAGTTCGACGGCGCGATCCAGTCGCTGTAGAAGGAGGACTGGCCACCGACCGGCATCACCAGGGTGATGTTGTCGTTCGCGAACTGGTCGAGCGCGTTGGTCTCGAACGACCACGCGTTGCGGTCGTCGCGGGCGCGGAGTCCGTCGAGCAGGTACAGCGCGGCGTCGCCGCCCCGCTTCGCCCACTGGATCTGCACCTTGACCGGGCCCATGGAGGAGGGAACCATCACCTCTTCGAAGCCGCCCGCCGGTGCGCGGTGCACGGACGGTGCGGCGCCTGCGACGGCGGTACCCGCAATACCAGCAGTGACGGGCAGCACGAGCGCTGCGGCCGAAAGGCCGAGGAGGCGTCGCTTGAGGTTCTGGAACCTCGGTCTGCCAATACGCATGAATATTGCTCTCTTTCTCTCCTGCGGTATCCGCCGAAGCGGCCCGAAAGTCTGGCACGAAGCCACGGCTCTGCCGGCCCAACGCACGCGGGACCGGCAGTGGAACGAATCAAGGTCACACTGCGCTCGCCGCAGCGTATGCGAACGTCCCTGACCTGACAACCACTGCCCCGGCGCCCGAAATCGGCCCCGCGGGGCCGGTACCGGGCAGTTCATCTATCTGTACATCGCATTCCGGTCACGAGCGTTACATGAACGTGACCTTTGTCGCTAGTCGGGGTTTCACCCGCCCGCGTCTCAGCGCGGCAGCTCCGGCGGCAACTGCAGCCCGCACCGCGCGATCTCGTACTCCGGAACCCGGTCGATGCGGTAGCCCGCGTAGTGGAACGCGCGCTTCACGTTGCGGATGAACAACGCCCGCGTCAGGTCCCCGCGCGACGAGGCCAGCAACTCCTGGGTGTCCGGGCAGGTGAGCGCGACCTGGGCCCGCGCGACCCAGTTCTCGTCCAGGTACGGCGGCAGCCACGGATGCCGGTCCACCATCCCGGTGTCGGCGACGACCCAGTCCGGGTAGAGCGCCTTGTCGTGCCCGATCCGGCCGTCCCCGAGCCGCTCGGTGTGCGCGGCGAGCGGATAGGCAAGGCCCATCTGGTCGACGACCTTCACATCGAGGCCGACGTTCATGCTCGTCATGCCGAGATTCAGGAAGAACACCGTGTGACCGGCGCCGCCCTCCGGGATCGGCGCTGGCGGCGGCACGAGATCCCAGAAGGTGTAGTAGCCGGACGGCAGCAGCAGGCCGCCGTCGGGAGTGTTGTTGATCGTCTCGACCATGGCGCGCATTCGCGGGTAGTCGAGGTAGTCCTCGGCCCGGATCGGGTGCTCGTGCCCGGTGTTGAGGACGTAGAAGTTGCGCTCGTCGACGATGCCGGATTTCCCAACGACGGTGCCGTTCGGCATGCCCTGCGCGGTGGACGCGACGACCGCCCACCCGATCGTCACCAGCCATGCCAGCGAACCGGCGGCGAACAGCGCGGTTGCCGGTGTCCGCCCCCACTGGTCCCGGCGCGGCACCCGCACCGGGAGCACCGCGATCGGCAGGATTAGGCAGAACAGCACCGGCAGCAGCACCCGCCCGTGCATGAAGTCGCCGCCGACCCGGACCGAGTAGACGCCGAGGAGCAGTCCGGTGCCGACGAACAGCAGCACCACCGCGGCGGGGCTGTGCAGCCGGGCCAGACCGGTCGCGCCGACCCGGTCACCGGGCAGCGCGAACCCGCTGCGCCGGTACACCAGCCACCCGACGTAGCCGCCGATGACCAGCAGCGGCAGCCACAGCCAGTACGGTCCGACGAGATTCCACAGATACGTCAGGCCCTGCGACCACTTGGCGCCGCCCGCGTCCTTGGACACCGCCGTGTTCGGATAGGGCAGGCCGTAGTAGCCCATCCGCCAGATCTGGTAGCCGACCGGGGCCGCGCCAGCGACCGCGACGATCGCGGCCCGCAGCCGCCAGGTCCCCGGGCTGAGCACCAGCATCAACAGCACCAGCGCCGCGAGGACAACCATCTCCGGGCGGACCAGCGGCCCGAGCCCGGCGAGGAACGCGAGGACCAGCACCCGGCCGGGGGTCGGGGTGCGGCGGGACCACTGCACCATCAGCAGCCACAGCAGGGCGATCCAGAAGATGACCAGGGAACTCTCCAGGCCGGAGGTCGCGAAGTCGCGGGCCGGGGGCACCGCGATGTAGGCCAGCGCGCCCGCGGGCAGCAGCAGGGTGCCCGCGGCAGCAGCGGAGCCCGCGGAGCGACCCCGTTGGTCGGCACCGCGCCAGAGGGTTCCGGTGCCGACCATCGCCAGCACCACCGCGGCGACCGACAGCACCAGCGCCAGGGTCAGCACCACGTACTCGAGCCGGATCTGCGTCACCCAGCCGAACGCGTAGATCAGGTAGGTCCACAGGGTGCTGGTGTTCGCCTCCACCCGCTCGCCCGCGTTGAACACCGGCCCGTTCCCGGCGAGCAGGTTCCGGACGGTGCGCAGCACGATCAGCCCGTCATCGGCGATCCAGCGCCGCTCCCACGCACCCCACAGGAACAGGGCACCGGTGACCACGATCCCAGTGAGGTACACCAGCCGCGCCACCGGCGCCGCGACGGTCTCCGACGCGGCGCGGGCGGGTGGCGCGATCTCCTCCGCGCGGCCCGTGTCAGGCGATGTAGACAGCGACACCCACGACTCCGATCCACGCGAGCGCGAGGAACTGCAGCACCCGGTCGTGCAGCGCGATCTCCTCGGGCTCACCGGCCTCGCCGCCGTCGATGTCGACGGCGTAGCGGAGGATCGCGATCGTGAACGGGATCATCGAGATGGCGAACCAGTTGGTCCCGGTCGCCTGATCCCGCTCGAAGGCCCACAGTCCGTAGCAGATCACCACGGCGGTGGCGGCCAGCGTCCAGACGAACCGCAGGTAGGTGGACGTGTAGTACTGCAGCGCCTTGCGGATCTTCGCGCCCGTCGCCTCGGCGAGCTTGAGCTCGGCGTACCGCTTGCCCGCCGCCATGAACAGCGAGCCGAACGCCATGATCAGCAGGAACCACTGCGACAGCGGGATGTCGGCGGCGACACCGCCCGCGATCGCCCGGATCAGGAACCCGGACGAGACGATGCAGATGTCGAGGACGGCCTGGTTCTTCAGTCCGAAGCAGTAGGCCAGCTGGATCACGATGTACACCGACATCACGACCGCCAGCTGCCAGTTCGCGATGAACGAGAGCCCGATCGAGCCGGCGAGCAGCACCGCCGCCATCGCGTACGCCAGCCCGACGGGCAGCACGCCCGCGGCGATCGGCCGGAACCGTTTCGTCGGGTGCTGCCGGTCCGACTCGACGTCCATCGCGTCGTTGACGAGGTAGATGCCGGACGCGGCCATGCAGAACACCACGAACGCCAGCGCGACGGGCAGCAGCACGTCGGGCTCGGTGACCGAGCCCGCCGCCAGCGGCGCCGCGAGCACCAGGACGTTCTTCACCCACTGCCGCGGGCGCAGCGCCTTGACGATCCCGGCAGGCAGCGACTTGGGCGGTCCGGCGACCTCGGTCGGGTGCTCGCTCATCTCTCTCCACACTTCCTGTCGGCGCGCAGCACCACTGCGGCCGAGGCTGCTCCCAGGGCGGACCCGGCGAGCACGTCGGTCGGGTAGTGCACGCCCAGCACCAGCCGCGACAGCAGCATCGGGGGCACGAGCACCGCGGGCAAGGGTAGCCCGGTCAGCCGACCGAGCAGCACCGCGGCGGCG
>NZ_JBHXNB010000005.1:0-73619 GCF_042720095.1 Rhodococcus sp. NPDC058505 | reverse complement strand
GCACGCCCAGCACCAGCCGCGACAGCAGCATCGGGGGCACGAGCACCGCGGGCAAGGGTAGCCCGGTCAGCCGACCGAGCAGCACCGCGGCGGCGGTGGTCGAGGTCGCATGCGAGGACGGGAAGCTCAGCTTGCTCGGCGTCGACACGTTGACCTGGACGGACGGGTCGTTCGGCCGGGGCCT
Source organism: Rhodococcus sp. NPDC058505 (assembly GCF_042720095.1). NCBI lineage: Bacteria > Bacillati > Actinomycetota > Actinomycetes > Mycobacteriales > Nocardiaceae > Rhodococcus > Rhodococcus sp. NPDC058505. The sequence goes on along the minus strand of NZ_JBHXNB010000005.1, from coordinate 73,435 downwards.
GCGGACCACTCGTTTGATCACGATGGACGCGGCGTGCGCGCCGACCGCGCCGACCGCGACCCCCGCCCACTGCCTGCGACGGGGCCGGTCCAGCGCGGCGCCGACACCGGCGATCGCGATCCAGCCGAGGGCGTGTTCACCGAAGTGCGACAGGCCGCGAGCGGCCGCAACGACCTCCGGGCGCGCGCCGATCGTGGACTGGACCCGGTTCAGGATCCTGACCTCAGATGCCGAAGACACGCTCCCACCTCTCCTTGCTCGTCAGCGACGGCACCGCGGCGGCGTACTCGTCCTTGAGTTCGGGGAACCGTCGGGCCAGCTCGCGGCGCAGGCGCATGGCCTCGGTGAGCAGTCCCCAGGCCTGCCGCGGGTCGCGCTTGCGGTAGACGACGCCGCGACCGTCGGCGGTGGTGACGGTGACGCCGTCCACCTGCGAGAGCAGGAACCAGCGGGCGTCGAGGGTCGGCACGTTCAGCTGCGGGCGCTCGTGGTGTTCCTCGTGCGCCGGCTTCGCATTGTGGACCAGGCCCTTCCCGAGCCGGACCAGCTTGGCGAGCGGGTTGCCGGGGTCACCGACGGCGCCGACACCGGCGCCGGACGGCAGCGGCAGCTCCGTCGATGACGGCAGCACGACCGCGTCCGGGTACTCCCTGCGCATCGCGTGCACCTGGCCGAGCGCGGTCGGCAGCAGGTCGAAGATGTGCTCCGGGCCGCCGAGGAAGTCGCGGATCGCCTGGTTCTGGATCGCGACGGTGGAGTACTCGAGGCACAGCAGGTGCTTGAGGGTCGCCTTGACCGTGTTGACGACCATGCCGCGGCCGTTGCCCGGCATGTGCAGCGCCGCGACGACGAGACGGTTGCGCAGGTGGAAGTACGCCTGCCAGTCGATCGCGTCGTCCTTGTCGGACCAGGCCATGTGCCAGATCGCGGCGCCGGGCATCGTCACCGTCGGGTAGCCGGCGGCGCGGGCCCGCAGCCCGTACTCGGTGTCGTCCCACTTGATGAACAGCGGCAGCGGCTGGCCGATCTCCTCCGCGACGACCCGCGGGATCATGCACATCCACCAGCCGTTGAAGTCGACGTCGATGCGCCGGTGCAGCAGCTTCGAGTTCTCCCGGTCGCCGAGCGGGTAGCGGGAGAAGTCGTGGTCGTACTCGACGTTCGGGGCGGCGGACCACATGAAGATGGACCGGTTCACCACCTCGCCCATCGTGTGCAGGTGGCTGCGTTCCTGCAGGTTCAGCATCTGCCCGCCGACGAGCATCGGGGACTTCGCGAACCGGGACAGGGCGAGGGCACGCAGGATCGAGTCGGGCTCGATCTCGATGTCGTCGTCCATGAACAGGATGTGCTCGGCGGTGGTGGTCTTCAGCGCCTCGTACATCACCCGGCTGTAGCCGCCGGAGCCGCCGAGGTTGGCCTGGTCGTGGATCGCGAGCCGGTCGCCGAGGACCGCGGCTGCCTCCGCGAATCCGGGCTCGTCGCGGACCTTGCGGGTGCCCTGGTCCGGGATGATCACGGCGTCGATCACGTCGAGGACCAGCGGGTCCGAGCCGAGCGCGGTCAGCGCCTTCACGCAGTCGGTCGGCCGGTTGAACGTCGGGATGCCGAGGGCGACCCGACCGGCGCCGGGCGCCTCGATCGGCGCGTACCAGCCCGCGGCGACCAGGTCGACGTCGGTGTCGGTGGTGATGTCGAACCAGATCCAGCCGCCGTCCTCGAACGGCGCCAGGTCCACCTCGAACTCCACGGTCGTCGGATCCGAATCCCCGCGGAACTCCTTGCCCTGCACGTGGATTCGCGACGAGTCCGCCTTCGAGCGGTAGACGTCGACGCGGCCGTGTCCGGTCAATTCCAGCCGCAGCACCACCGACGTCAGGATGCTCCAGCGCCGCCAGTAGCTGGCCGGGAAGGCGTTGAAGTAGCTGCACATCGACACCTCGGACTCCGCGCCCAACGACAGCGAGGTGCGCGAGAGCGAGTGCGCCCGACGGGAATTGGTCGGCGACTCCTCGAGGTAGAGGGTGCGGACGTCGAGCGGCTCACCGGCGCGCGGCAGGATCACCCGTTGCAGCAGCGCCGTGCCGAGCAGATCCGGGGTGTCGACGAGCGCGTCCTGGTCCATCACGTGCTTCGGGGTCATGCCTCCACCCCGCCACCGAGCGGGGCACCGGACTCCAGGTGCGGGCGCAGCGTGTTGTCGAACATGCTCAGCGCGCTCGCGATCGCCATGTGCATGTCCAGGTACTGGTAGGTGCCGAGGCGGCCACCGAACAGCACCTTCGCGTTCTCGGTCTCCGCCTTCGCGCGCAGCCGGTAGGCCTCAAGCTTGGTGCGGTCCGCGGGGGTGTTGATCGGGTAGTAGGGCTCGTCGGTGGACTCGGCGAACCGGGAGAACTCCCGCATGATCACCGTCTTGTCGGCCGGGTACTCGCGTTCGGGGTGGAAGTGCCGGAACTCGTGGATGCGGGTGTACGCGACGTCGGCGTCGTTGTAGTTCATCACCGGGGTGCCCTGGAAGTCGCCGGTCGGCAGCACCTCGGTCTCGAAGTCGAGGGTGCGCCAGCCCAGCTCGCCGTCGGCGTAGTCGAAGTACCGGTCCAGCGGTCCGGTGTAGACGACCGGGGCGTCGGGGCTGGCGGCGCGCAGCTCGTCGCGGACGTCGAACCAGTCGGTGTTCAGGCGCACCTCGATGAGGTCGTCCTTCGCCATGTTCTCCAGCCACGCGGTGTAGCCGTCAACGGGCAGACCCTCGTAGGTGTCGTTGAAGTACCGGTTGTCGAAGGTGTAGCGCACCGGAAGGCGGGTGATGTTGCCTGCGGGCAGGTTCTTCGGGTCGGTCTGCCACTGCTTGGCGGTGTAGTCCCGGACGAACGCCTCGTAGAGCGGGCGCCCGATCAGGGAGATCGCCTTCTCCTCGAGGTTGGACGCGTCCTTGCTGTCGATCTCGGCGGACTGCTCGGCGATCAGCGCGCGCGCCTCATCCGGGGTGAAGTACTTGCCGAAGAACTGCGAGACCAGCCCGAGGCCCATCGGGAACTGGTAGGCCTGCCCCTTGTGCATCGCGAAGACGCGGTGCTGGTAGCTGGTGAAGTCGGTGAACTGGGTGACGTAGTCCCAGACCCGCTTGTTCGAGGTGTGGAACAGGTGCGCCCCGTACTGGTGAACCTCGATGCCGGTCTCCGGCTCGGCCTCGGAGTAGGCGTTGCCGCCGATGTGGTGCCGTCTGTCGAGGACAAGGACCCGCTTGCCGAGTTGGGTCGCCGCCCGCTCGGCGATCGTGAGTCCGAAGAAGCCGGACCCGACGATGATCAGGTCGTACTGGCCGGAGGTCGCGGAGTCTGGGGATACGGAGGTCACGGGCAACCAGGGTATCGGAAGCCCGCAACGGCGCCGCGGCTCCGCCGCCCGTGCGCGATTTTCACCCCGACCGGGGTACAAATCACGCACGGTGCGGCGGACCGCATACCGTGAGGGCGTGACCCTCGACCTCGACGCCTACCTGTCCCGGATCGGCCACACCGGCGATCGGTCCCCGACCCGCGCGACACTCGACGCGATCGCGGCCGGGCACACCCGCTCGATCCCGTTCGAGAACCTGGACCCGTTCCGGGGTGTGCCGAACCGGCTGGACCTGCCGTCCCTGCGGGCGAAGCTCGTCGACGGTGGCCGCGGCGGCTACTGCTTCGAACACGGCCTGCTGCTGCGGGCGGCGCTGCTGGACCTCGGATATACGGTCACCGCGCTGGCCGGGCGGGTGCTGTGGGGGTCCCCGGACCCGCACGCAATCACTGGCCGCACGCACATGCTGCTGCTCGTCGACCTCGACGAGGAGCGGCGTGTGATCGACACCGGCTTCGGCGGCATGACGCTGACCGGCACCCTGCGCCTCGAACGCGACACCGTGCAGGACACCCCGCTCGAGCCGTTCCGGCTGGTCGACCTGGACGGGGACTGGGCGATGCAGGCCCGGATCGGCGACGAGTGGCGCACCACGTACCGTTTCGACCTGCACCCGCAGCAGCCGATCGACTACGAGCCGACCAACTGGTACCTGTCGACGTGGCCGCAGTCGCGGTTCGTCACGATGCCGATGGCGGCGCGCGCCACCGACGATCGCCGCTACGCGCTGGCCGGTCGCAGGCTGACCGTGCACCACGCGGACGGCAGCACCGAGCACTCGCCGATCGACGACGCCGCCGCCTTCCGGACCGTCCTGGAGCGGGACTTTCTGATCGACGCCGCGGGTCTCGACGGCCTTGACGCCGCGTTCGCGCGCCTCGACTGATCCGCCGGACTTCGGGCAGGCTTACATTGCTGGCCGGATGCCGTTGACGCCGATAGCGTTTCGGTCATGAGCACCGATGTGCACGCACCCGGCGACGGCGACCCGACGCCCACCGAGCCACCTGCTCAGGGCCTGTACGCGAAGCTGAACTGGCTGCGGGCGGGCGTGCTCGGCGCGAACGACGGCATCGTCTCGACCGCGGGCCTGGTGGTGGGTGTCGCGGCGGCGACGACCGAAAGCGGCCCCATCCTCACCGCAGGCCTCGCCGGGCTCGCGGCGGGCGCGGTGTCGATGGCGCTCGGCGAGTACGTCTCGGTGAGCACCCAACGGGACACCGAACGGGCACTGCTCGCGCGGGAACGCGCCGAACTGCGGGACACCCCGCAGGACGAGCTGCGGGAGCTGGCGGACCTGTACGAGGCGAAGGGCCTGGCACCGGCCACCGCCCGGCAGGTGGCGGAGGAACTGACCGCGCACGACGCGTTCGCCGCGCACGCCGACGCGGAGCTGGGCATCGATCCGAACGACCTGACGAATCCGTGGCAGGCGGCGGGGTCGTCGGCGGTGTCCTTCACGATCGGCGCGATGCTGCCGCTGATCGCGATCCTGGCGACGCCGCAGCCGCTGCGGATCCCGGTGACGTTCGTCGCGGTGCTGGTCGCCCTCGCCCTGACCGGCAGCATCAGTGCCCGACTCGGAGGATCCCGCCGGGCCCGCGCCGTGCCCCGGGTGGTGCTCGGTGGCGCGCTGGCGATGGTGGTGACCTTCGCGATCGGTCAGGCGTTCGGCACCGTGGTCTGACCCGCCGCCAGGGCGGGCACCACGAACTGCTCGACCAGGGCCCGCTCCTCGTCGGCGTCCGCCGCGGGAACGGTGAGCAGCGACACGATCACCCGCACCACCCACCGTGCCTGCCGCGACAGATCCGTCCCGTCGGCGCCGGACGCGCCGGCGAGGAAGGCCGCGCCGAGCACCTCGATCACCTCCGAGGTGCTCGCCAACTCCGACGCGATCCCGGCGTCCTCGACCGCGAACCAGACCGCGAGGGTCGGGGTTTCCCGCACCTGCCGGACGGCGGCGAGAATCGCGTCGGCGATCCGGCGTTCGGGGTCGGGGATGGCGGCGACCTCGGCGGCGACGCGTTCACCGACCCGGCGCGCCTCCCGGTGCACGAACGCGCGGTGCAGCGAGCGGCGACCGTCGAAGTGGCGGTACAGGGTGGCGCGTGAACATCCCGCGGCGGCGGCAATCTCGGCCATCCCGGTGGTCGCGACACCGCGCCGCACGAACAGGTCCGCCGCCGCGTCCAGGATCCGCTCCGCGGCGATCCCGGACCGCTCCTCCCGCAGCCAGGTCACGGGCGCACCCGGAACGGGACGTGCAGCGGACGCCGGACGTAGTTTCCTGGCGCGTAGACGATTCCGTCGACGTCCACCTCGAAGTCGGGGCACCGGGCGAGGAGTTCCTCGAGCGCAACGCGGGCCTGCATCCGGGCGGCCGCGGCACCGAGGCAGTGGTGGCCGCCGTGACTGAACGTCATGATCTGACGCGGCGCCCGCAGCACGTTCAACTGCTCCGCGTCGTCGCCGTACATTCGCTGGTCGCGGTTCGCGGAACCGTAGACCAGCAACGTCTTCCGGCCCGCCGGGATGGTGACGCCGTGCAGGGTGACGTCGCGGGTGGTGGTGCGGGCGAGCCCCTGCACCGGCGACGTCAGGCGCAGCAGCTCGTCGACGGCGTCCGGGATGCGGGACGGGTCCTCAAGGAGCAGCGCCCGCTGGTCGCGGTGCAGGGTGAGCAGCGCGGACGATCCGCCGAGCATGCCGGTGGTGGTGTCGTTACCGCCGGTGACCATCGTGAACGCGAACCCGAGGATGGACAGCAGCCCGGAGAGGTCGCCGTCCGCGCCCATCCCGGCGGACACCAGGTGGGAGATGGTGTCGTCGCCGAGCTCCCCGGTCGCGGCCTCGGCGTGCCTGCGGGCGATCAGCTCCCCGAAGTACCCCATCAGCTCGCCGACCGCGTTCGCCGCGGCGAGCGGGTCGCCGGTCGCGTTGGCCGCGACGATCGCCTCGGTCCAGCCGTCGAACCGGCCGCGGTCCTCCTCCGGCACCCCGAGGTAGTGCGCGACCACCATCGACGGCAGCGGCTTGAACAGCTCGGTGACGATGTCGCCGCCGCCTGCCGCGCGCAACCCCTCGATGCGCTCGACCACGAAGGCCCGCACCGCAGGCTCCACCGACTCGACCTGACGCGGCGTGAAACCGCGGGCGACGAGCTTGCGGAAGTCGGTGTGCTGCGGCGGGTCCTGCATCACCAGCGGCGGATTGTCCCGCAGGCCGATCTTGTCCAGTTCGCCGTAGCTGGTGGTCAGCCCGTCCGCCGACGAGAAGGTCTCGTGGTCGCGGGCGGCGGCGAACACGTCGGCGTGCCGGGTCAGCACCCAGTAGTCGTGCTGCGGGGTGGACGCGGGCACCACGTGGTGGACCGGGTCGTGCTCGCGCAGCGCCGCGTACATGCCGAACGGGTCGCGCCAGGTCTCCCCCGTGGGCGGAACGTAGGCCACACTGCCGGACATTATCGTCGTCATGTGTCGAGAGTGAGACAGATGCTCGAATATGTCAACCACCCCGAACTGTGCGTGATTTTCACCCCGGTCGGGGTGAAAATCACGCACGGGCGGCGCAGCCGCTTGGCTGGGTCAGCTGGTGCTGCCGAGACCGGGGAGACCGGGGAGCTCGGAGATCACCACGCTCGCGTCGATGACCTGCGGACCGAGGGCGGGCGTCCACACGATCGCGCCGCCCTCGAACATCCGGAACCGGCCCGCCTCGTCCGGCATAGACATCTCCGGGCCGATGGGGTCACCCAATGCCCCTGCCGGGCCACCGATCTCGGCGTACTTCTTCTCGATCTCGGTGGGGGCGGGCGGTTCGCCGGGCGCGGTCGGCGGCAGGTCCGGGGCCGGGCCCGGCGCGGCACCGGGCGCGACGAGCCCCTCGGTGACGGTGAACCAGTCCGACTTGAGGCCGAGCTTCGTCCGCGCCTCCTGACCGGACACCCGGGCGGTGCCGCCCGATCCGGCGACCTCAAGGTCGGTGACCCGGCCGCCGTCGGCGCCGAGGTTGTTGCGGCCGACGACGGTGATCGACCGCAGGTCGCCGACGCCGAACGCGCGACCGATCTCGCCCGCGGTGAGGGTCTGCGTCCAGTCGTGCGTCGGCGAGAGGGTGTCCCCGCGATCCTCGACGGCCGCGAACTCACCGCCGGAGGTGTATCCGCCGGTGGACGAGGAGAACTCGGCGGAGACGGGTTGCCCACCCCGGGTGATCACCTTGCCCGCGGTGGTCCGCACCGCCTCGGTGGTCCGGTCGTCCTCCCGGCTCGACCCGCCGTAGACCTGACAGTCCTGGGTGTCGCAGGTTTCGGCGTAGGGATAGCGATGCTCGGCCGCCGCGTAGGAGCGGGCGGCGATCGCCTGGGCGCGCAGCGCCTCCTTCCCGCCGCTGTCGGCCCAGTCGGCCTTTGCCTCCACCGGCACCACCCCGAGGAGGTAGTCCTCGAGGTCGAGGTTGTTGAGGACCCGGGACTCGACACCGTCGAGCGCGACGCCGAGCGATCCGCGGAAAGTGTTGCCGCCGCACAGTTTCAGGTGTTCGTTCGCGGGCCGGTCCGGGGACAGGTCGATCGGGTCCACCCATGGATGGTCGGTTGCGCCCTGCCACACGACCGCGCCGTCGCACCCCTGGGTGACGACGACCGCCGCGCCGCCGGGGGTCGCGGTCAGGTGCACGGCCTCGCCGGGCGCGACGTCCCGGCCCGCCACCCGCGCCCCGGCATCGGAGTAGGCGCCGAGCCCCTTGCCGTCCAGCCCGACGAGCCGGACCCCGATCCGCCGGTCGGTGACGTCGCCGAGCTCGGTGCCGCCGTAGTAGTGGCCGACGATCCGCTCGGCGGACCATCCGTCGTTCTTGGCGTACCCGTAGGCACCCCACTGCCCCATGCCGCGGCCGTGCCCGTGGCCGTGGCCGGAGATGGTGAACGGGGTGTCGGCGGCGACCACGGGCATCACCGCCGGGTCCCCAGAGTCGACGAGGAGGGTCCCGACCGCGCCCGCCGCGACCAGCGCGGGCACCACCCCCAGGGTCAGCGACCGACGGAGCGGGGAGGTGCGCCCCCCGCGATCGGATCGTCTCCGCGGGGCTGATGTGCGACGGAGTTTCGCCATGGCCAGGTCTCCTCGTCGACGGAGTTGTCCCCGGGTCCTCGTCGGCCGAACGGTCGACACCCGGACATCGAGCAAAGTCTCAATCTAAAGTTGAGGCTTAGGTAATCTGTGGCTAGTGTTGCAAGAGTGCTCGGCATTGGCAACATCTGTCACATTGGTAACACCAGTAACACCGTCGGGTCGGATGTCACCATCCCGGCAGCCGGCGCAGACCGCACACGCCAGTAGCAACCGAGGGAGCCGTTTTGCCGCACCGTCGACCGAAGTCGTCGATCGTCCTGGGGACGGTCGCCGCCGTGGCCATCGCCGCCCCGTTCGCGGTTTGGGGCGTGTCCAGTACGTCGGGCATCCGCTCGACCAGCGACTCGTCGCCGGTCGCGGTCCCAACCCAGATCGCCGAGATCGCACTCGCCCAGATCCCCGACATCGTCGTTCCGGTGAAGGAACTGACCGGGCTCGATCTGCCCGACCTGCGCCTGTCCGACCTGAAGAAGCTGCCACTCCCGTCGGAGATCGCCGTCCCGCAGGGCCTGCCGCTGCCCGAGGGCATCACCCTCCCGGAGACCATCACCCTGCCGACCGAGCTGCTGCCGTCGGCGCCGTCGGACGTCGCCGAACCGGTCGCCCCCGCGCCAGCGGAGAACGGCGCCCCCGCGCCAGCGGAGGAGCTCGGCACCGCGGTCAAGGAGATCGTCCGCGACACCCCGTTCAGCATGATCGCGCTGACCTCCGAGCTCGGCGCGACCGCGGCCAAGGTCCGGGCCCGGCTTGCCGACGGCTCGTGGGGTCCGTGGTTCGCGACCGAGCAGCTCGAGACCGGCAAGAACGATCGGGCGGCGGGCGGAAAGACCGGGACCGAGCCGGTGTACGTCGGTGACACGACCGCGGTGCAGGTGCTGGTCACCAAGGCCGCGGAGGCGGTCGCCGGGACGCCGAGCGGATCCGCCGACGCGGCCCCCGCCGGGGTAGCGCAGCCCGCCGATCCCGCACGGCCGAACGTGCTGACCCCGACCGACCCGTCGAAGGACCCGATCGCATTCGCCCCGGCCGCTGTCAGCACCCCGCTGCGCGCGCAGGACCCGGCGCAGGCGTTGGCGGACGCGGTCACCGCCGTCCTCATCCAGCCGGGATCGGGGGACGCGGACGCGTCGCTGTCCGACATCGCGACCTCGGTCGGCGGGTCCGGCCCGCGAGTGATCACCCGCGCCCAGTGGGGGGCCGATGAGTCGCTGCGCTGCGACGGCCCGACCTACGACGACAGCCTCGGCGGCGCGACGGTGCACCACACCGCGGGCAGCAACGACTACACCCGCGCCGAGTCGGCGGGGATCGTCCGTTCGATCTACGCGTACCACGCGCAGACCCTCGGCTGGTGCGACGTCGGATACAACGTGCTGGTCGACAAGTACGGCCAGATCTTCGAGGGCCGGGCGGGCGGCCTGGATCGCAACGTCCAGGGTGCGCACGCGGGCGGATTCAACGAGAACACCATGGGCATCGCAATGATGGGCGACTTCTCCACGGTCAGCCCGCCGCAGGCGACCGTCGACGCGGTCGGCCGGTTCCTCGGCTGGCGGCTCGCCAAGGCGGGCCTGGACCCGCAGGGGCGCACCACGATGTGGTCGGAGGGCACCGAGTTCACGCCGTACCCGCAGGGCGCGGCGGTCGACCTGCCGATCATCTTCGCGCACCGCGACGTCGGCAACACCAGCTGCCCCGGCGACTCCGCGTACACGAAGATGAACGAGATCCGGGCCATCGCGAAGGCCAACCCGGACGGTGGCTCCTCGAGCGGGTCGGGTGTCCTCGCCGCTGCGCCCGCCAACCCGGCACCGGACGCGGCCCCGCCCGCTCCCCCGGCCTCGGGCGGTGCCCTGCCCTTCGACACCGGATCGGCCGACTCGGTCGTCGCCCTCGTCGACGAGATCCTGAAGCTGACGGATCAGTCCCCGATCGCGCAGAAGTGGATCGCGGAGGGCGGCGACACCGGACGGCTCGGCGCCGCGCTGACCGGGGAGTTGCCTGCCAAGGCGGGCAACCTGCTGGTGAAGTTCGCGAACGGGGTGATCGCGACGTCACCGAACGGCGGGGTGTGGACGGTGCTCGGCAAGATTTACGAGACGTGGCAGCAGAGCGGGCTCGACGCGGGCACGCTCGGCCTCCCGATCAGCGACGAGTACGCGGTGCCGGACGGCATGCGGGCCGAGTTTGAGAAGGGGTCGCTGATCTTCAACGAGGTCACCGGCGTGGTGACGACCGTGCTCCGGGCGTACAACGGCGCGGCCGCCGACGTCGCAGCACCGGTCGCGGGGTCCGCCCCGCAGGCGCCCGCCCCCGCCGAGGCACCTGCTCCGGCACCCGCGGAGGCACTGGTTCCGGCACCCGCGCCCGCGGGCTGACACCCGATTCCCTCTCGGCCCGCTGAGGATCCGTTCGGATCCTCAGCGGGCCGAGAGCATGTCCTGGTAGGCGGCGATGACCGTCACCAGCGCGGTGTCCTCCGCCGCAGACTGGGTGGAGAACGCGGCCCGCTGCTGGGCGTCGGCGAGGCGCTGCTGGGCGGTCGCCCGGATCAGCGCCGGGTCGGCATCGGCGGCCAACCCGAGCCTGCCGCAGGCGGTGTCGCCAGCCAACAGGTCACGCACCTCGTCGACCAGCGGCGACTCGGGATCGACCTGGAGCAGCCGCGCGAGATCCTCGAGCAGGGTCACCTGCCGCAGCGCGGGCGCCGACCGCATCTGGTGGGCGATGGTGCGGATCTGGTCCCGCGCCGGATGCTGATACGCGAGCCGGTCGAGGCGGTCGAGGATCCGTCCCGCCCTGTGCCACACCGCGACCCGCCCGATCGAGGCGTGCATCAGCCGCCGCAGGTCCTCCACACCGGAACGCTCCGCCAGCCACGCCCCCAGCGCGGCGGCGCCCGACCGGGCGACGCCGCGGCCGTGCAGGATGCCGTACTCACCGAGCAGGTCGAGCAGTCGGTCCCGGTCCGCGGGGGTCAGCGGGGCCGGGTCGTCGGAGTCGAGCAGGTCCACCAGGTCCAGCGGGTGGTACGGGGCAAGGCCCGCGAGCAACTGTGCGTCCCGCTCGGTGAGCGCGCCGGTATACGCCGTCTGCGCCATCAACCCCGAGATCGGCGTCACCGCCGTCGCCGTTCTGGCAAGTCGTCGCCCCAGCTCCGCCGCATGCGACCTCGCCAGCACCAGTGGATCCTGTTGCCCGAGGGCACCTTCCCCGAATCCGTCGGCCCGGGAGAGCACTCCGAGGACGTTCAGCGGCGTGAACGGCAGCGTCCGGAGGAACTCGAGCTCGTCGGCGCGCGGCGTCGCGTCGAACAGGAACACCGCGGCGTCCGCGTCGACGGAGGCGGTCCTGGTCTGGTCGACACCGTCGATCAGCGCGCGGCGGGTCGCCGCCTCGTTCGGCGTGGTCAGCGTCGCCAGCCCCGGCGTGTCGATCAGGGTCACGTCCCGGATCGCCGCCGACGGCAGCCATCGGTGCACGTGCCCGACCTCGGCGGCCGGGATCGGCAACGCCATCTCGGCGCCGGGTGACACCGCGACCGGGCGGCGCACCCCGTCGAGTCCGACCACCTCGGCCCGGGACGGTGCCCCGTCCTGGTAGATGGTGACGACCTTCGTCGCCTCCAGCGCGGCGGTTTCCGCGACCGGCGCCCCGATCAGCGCGTTCACGAGCGTCGACTTCCCGGCCTTGAGCCGGCCGACGATCACCACCCGCGGCGGCGACCAGAGGATCGCGCCGAGACCGTTCGCGTGGTCGGCGAGATCCCCGCCGAGCGCGGCGAGCCTGCGCAGCCCGTCGTCCACGACCGCGTGCACCGGGTCGTGGCCCGCCCGCGTCATCGGGTCACCGCCCCGACCGGCGACTGGGCAAGCAGTTCCTCGAGTTCGGTGATCCGCTTGCCGACGATCCGGCGGTTGTTCTGCAGCCGCTCACGGGTTTTCGTGCGGCTCGCCTCGTCCGAGGAGGCGGCCTGCTCGGCGGTGCTGATGGTCCGACGCAGGTCCTCCAGGGTGCGGCGCAGGTGGCTGCGATAGCCGATCACGATCTCCGGCCGTGCCTGCGCGACCGCGCCGTCCAGCAGCCTGCCGACGGTGACCTTGGTGGTGCCGATCGTTTCCCGCAGCCAGGTCAGCAGGTTCGCCTTCCCCGACCGGATCGCGCGGTGCCCCAGGTTCACCCCCACCCACACCGTCCCGACCACCGCACCGATTCCGACAACCGCGGACAGCCCGATCAGGCCGCCGAGCGTCGACGACCCCACCACGCCCATCGTCAGCAGCGCCGGGTCGATCAGACCCTGCCGACGGCTCGCCACCTGATGCGACTCGATCGTCCGGTCCCGCATGGAGTCGACGATCCGGCCGCACAGGTCCTCCCACAGCACCGGGTCATCGCCGAGCCGCGGCTGGTACACCTCCGCGTGCAGCCGCTGCAGGAAACCGGCGAGCGTCTCGGCCATCGCCGCCTGCAGGTCGGCCTGCATGTCGGCGACAAATTTCTGTGGGCTGCGCCGCAACACCTGCATGCCATGCGAATTCACGTATGTCGTCCACTTGTCGCGGATTTCGTCGAGTCGGCGGTCGAGATCGTCGGCGGACTGCTGGCGCACCAGGGTGATGTCCCGCGCGAGGTACTGCTCCCACTGCCGGGAATGCTCCTCCAGTTCGGTCAGCCGGTCGCGTTCGGCGGTGAGACCGGGCAACCGGTCGGCCGCATCGTCGACCGCGGCCAACTCGCCGTCCACCCGGGTCGCGACAGTGCGCAGCCCCTCCAATGCGGTGCGCAGCGCGTCGGCGGCGGGCAGGGCCGACGCGGCGGCGAGACGGTGATGGATCTCGCTGCGCAGCAAGCCGATTCCGCTGACCTGCTCGAGGTGCGCGCGTCGTGCCGGGTCGGGGTCGTCGGCGGCGAGGACACCCCGCAGGCTGGACACCCCGATGACGGGCACCGCCCGCTGCAGGTGTTCGCGCAGCAGCCGCTCGTTCTCGGCGACGATCGGCCGCCAGCGGCGCAGGTTCTTGTCGGTCTTCGTCACCGCGACCACCAACGCGTCGACGGACGCGGCCGCCTCCCTCGCGAAGGCCATCTCCGGCGCCGTCAGCGGGCTGGACGCATCACACACCAGCACCAGCACGCACGCCTGCGCGGAGGTCTGGGTCGCCAACGCCGCCAGGCCGGGTTCGAGGCCACCGACGCCGGGGGTGTCGATGACGGAGACGTCGCCGAGCGCATGCCCGGCCAGTGGCACCACCGCCGCGGTGGGCAGCGACTCCGCGTCGGGATCGCGGACCCCCGCACCGTCCACGGTCACCCACCGATCCAACTCGGCGACCGGGATCCGCCGTGCCCCGCCGGGGGTCAGCAGCGTCGCCGTCCCGTCCTCGCCGTCGACGTCGGGGACGACGCTCACCGTGACCGACGAGGTGGTGTCCACGCCGACCGGGCACAGGTTCCGCCGCCCCACCAGCGCGTTGACCAGCGAGCTTTTGCCGCGGTTGACCTCGCCGACGACGACCACCGTCCGGTGCTGCCGGTCCGGGTCGTTCTTCCTCGTTGCGAGGTCGGCGAGCTCGTCGAGGCCGTACGCGCGGAGCACCTTCCCCGCCGCGGCAACAACCTCCGCCACACGCTCCGGCGTTGGAGCGGAGTCGACACCACCCACGATTCCCCCTCGTCCGCCCGGCTGCCAGCTGCGCACTTACACTAACGGCCGTTCCGAGGGGGCCCGGACGTGGGCGCTAGCGCGCTGACCGCGGCCGCCGGGAACATTTCGCCGCCCGGCCGCATCCAACGTGCGAGACCCAACCACCCGGCCGGGTGGACATCGACACCCAGAGGGGACAGCGCAGTGCGACTTCGAGGATGCAAGCTGATCGTGGCGGCGGCCGTGACCGTCGGGGCGGTCGCCGGATGCGGAGGCACCGAGGCGACGGACCCGCAGTCGGAGGAGACCACCGCGACCGCCGAGACCGCAACGGCCGAGGTGGATCCGGCGGCGCTGGACACCGGCGACTACCCCACCGACCCGGCTCCCGCGTTCGGCAACGCGACCCCGGAGGAGGTGGCGCCGGTCGACGGTCAGCGGATGGCCGAGTTCGTCGTCGCCCCGTGGGAGGTCGACCCGGAGTTCAACGATCCGACCCTCCCGACGTTCGTGGTCCGCAACTACAAGATGCTCAAGGGCACCCTCGACGAGAGCGTCTACGAGGTCCCCGCGAACGCCTCGTCCGCGATCTACGGCTTCGTCACCTCGGCGCGGACCTCGACCGCTGGCGATCGGGCCGGGACCGAACGGGCCCTGACGAACCTGGTGATGCGGTACATCGACCCGGCGGCCGCCGCCGCCGCGGCCGGGCAGATGGCCGAGGCGTCCGCGGCGCGCCCGGGGAGCACGGCCGTGGACATCCCCGGCCTGCCGGACTCGCACGGCATCAGCAGCACCGCGGTGGCCGGCGAGGTCGAGCTCGCGGCGTTCACCCCGCACGGCGAGTACGTCCTCTACTCCTGGGCGAGCGCGCCGCAGGACCGGGCCGACGAGGTGGAAGCGACCCTCGCCCGCATCGTGGAGCTGCAGGGACCGCTGATCGACCGGTTCCCGCGGACCCCCACCCGGTCCCAGAACGGTGGCGAGCGCCCCCAGCTGGAGGTCGACCAGAACGACATCCTGATCTATGCGATCCCGGCGGCGGCGGACGCGCCTGCCGGCGACGCGGACCGCGGCGTGTACGGCCCGCGCGGCATGTCGCACTTCTACGCCTCCCCCGCCGAGATGTACCGGACCCTGTCCAAGCACGGCTCCGAGCACAACGCGATCTACAAGACGACGGTGTACCGGGCGTCGACCCCGGACGACGCCGCCGCGATGCTCACCGAATTCGACGGCCTGAGCCGGTCCAACGGGTGGACGACGATCCCCAGCCCGGCGGGCCTGCCGAATGCCAGCTGCCTGACCAAGACCACGCAGAGCGCCGACCAATACTCCTGCTCGGTCCAGGTGGGCCGCTACATCGGGGAGGCAAGCGGCCTCGATGACCGCACCGACGTCTACCGGCAGATCTCGGCGCAGTACCTGATCCTGACCAAGGCCGACCAGGACGCGCGGTAGCACGCCGCCGTTCCGGGCACCGCCGATGCCCGGAACGGCAGCCGGTCAGGCGAACTGCTTGGACAGCGGGGACGGGAAGCGCAGCATCACCCGGACCCCGCCCAGCCATTCGGTGAGCGCGTCGGCCTCCGCGGCGAGCGCCCGCTCGGCCTCGACTCCGACGTCCTCGAGCAGGTGCACCACCACCCGACCCGCCTCGTCCTGCCACCAGCCGCCGACGATCCGCCCGTCCCACCACGCGGTGGGTCCGGCGTTGCCGACACTGTCGAACAGCGGCTGCTGGTAGGACCCCAGGTACCAGTCGCGCTCGCGCCACCCCATCGTCGTCGGGTCCAGACCCGGCAGCAGCGCGGCCCACGGCTCGACCGCCCCGACGGGCGCCAGGTCGTCCGCGAGCAGGTAGCCCACCCCGCCGTCGAGGTCCACCCGGGCGACGTCCAGCACCGACAGCGCCTGCCGCACGGCCGTCAGGGTCGAACCCAGCCACCACTTCAGGTCGGCCTCGGTGCCCGGCCCGAACGCGCGCAGCCATTCGGCGACCAGGCGCGCGGTGCCGTCCCCCTCGGGGACCGACGCGATCCGCGACCCGAGCCACGATTCCGTTGTTGCCCAGCGGTTTCGGGACGTCCACCAGGACCCGTCGTTGCCGGCGCGCACGACGAGGCCCTCCGCGGACAGCACGGTCAGGACGCGCGGCCCGATCGACATCTTCCCGCCCCAGCTCTTGCCCTCCCCGTGCACGATGGCCCCGGCGAGCACCGGAATCGCCGCCTTGAGCTCGCGGTAGGACACCGGCCCGGCGCCGTCGGCGAGCGCGCCGAGCACCGCGGCACCCGCCTCGTCCAACCATCGGGCGCCGTCGCCGAACAGCCCCGCCTTCTCCACATCGCGGACGAGGCTGCGGCGTTCCCGGTCGGCGACCCGGCCGCTCGCCCCGGCCTGCGCGGCGGGCAGCGTCTCGCGCGGGAAGACGAATTGGGTGCGGCGCATCGCGAGGTGCCGGACCAGCGACCGCTCCTCGTACAGCGCCCGATCCAGGTCACCGACCGTCATCCCGTCCACCCGGGCCCGCGCGGACAGGTAGACGGTGGCCGGGTCGGTGGCGTGCAGGCACACCAGGCCGCGGGCCGCGTCGGTCACCGTCGCGGCCCGCTCCCCCGGCGCCAGGTGATGTCGGCGGGCCAACCGGGCCCGCCGCTCCGCGGCGTCGACCCGCCGCACGGTCTCCGGCATCCGCACTCCCCTCGCTGCACTCCGCATCACCAGCCGCTCCAGGTCACCAGGACCGCGCCCGCACCCGCAGGTCCCGCGCGAGGTGATCGCGCTGCTCGACGACGAGTCGGCGCAGCGCGGCTGGCGCGGCGGCGTTGGCGTCGAGCCAGCCGTCCACCGCGTCGAGGGTGTCGGCGGCAGGGAAGAGCCCGACGACGATGCGTCGGGCGATCTCGATGCTCCGCTCCGCCCAGACGTCGGCGAGCACGGCGAAGTAGCGGTCGTCGTGGTCCGCGATCAGGTCCCGCCGCTCCCCCGCCCGGAAGCCGGCGATGGTCGCGTCCAGGTGGTCGTTGGTCAGCGTGGTGTCGGTCAGCGCGGCCGTCACGGCGGCCGCCTTGACGGCGGCGTCCGGTCGGGCGGCCAGCGCGCGCCGGTGGGCGGTGCGCCCGGATGCGGTGTCGTCGCAGGCGAGTTCGGAGTCGAGGTCCGCCGCATCGGCGTGCCCGGTCGCGGCGAGCGCGGTCCACAGCGACCAGCGCAGGTCGGGATCGAGGGCGAGCCCGTCGGGCGCCGGGGCGGTGCCGTCGAGCATCGCGCGGATCTCCCCGGCATACGTGTCGTCGGTCACCGCTGCTGCGGCCGTCGCCCGCGCCAGCACCAGCAGCGAGTCCGACTCGGCGGCCGCGGAGTGCAGTGCGGCCCAACAGGTGTCGAGCCATTCGCGGCGCGCGGCGGCACGGTCCCCGTCGGGAACATAGTGACCGATCGCGAACGCCGCGTTGGCCGTCGTCGCGGTCAGCAACGCCATGTTCGGTTCGGTGGGAGCGAAGCGGCGCGCGGTCGCGAGGTAGCGGTGCGGGTCGAGCTCCCCGTCGCGAGTGGCGTTCCACAGCGCGGACCACACCAGCCCGCGGGCCAGCGGATCAACGATCCGGTTCAGCGACGCCTCGACGGTGCGGACCGAGAACCCACCGAGCCGGACCTTCGCGTAGGTCTGGTCGCCGTCGTTGAGCAACACCAGCGGCGTCT
The DNA here is from genome assembly GCF_042720095.1 of Rhodococcus sp. NPDC058505. Classification (NCBI taxonomy): domain Bacteria; kingdom Bacillati; phylum Actinomycetota; class Actinomycetes; order Mycobacteriales; family Nocardiaceae; genus Rhodococcus; species Rhodococcus sp. NPDC058505. Next base: position 55,546 of record NZ_JBHXNB010000005.1, on the reverse strand, counting down.
CGGTGAGGTCGATCGGGGTGCGCGGGCCCGCGAGGTCGACGGCCAGGAGTTCGGTGCGCACCAGCGCGCCGGACTCGTCGAAGTCGTACAGGCCGACACCGAGGGTGTGCGGCCGCGGATCGGTCTGCACGATCTCGTAGCGCTTGCGACGCCGCTCCAGGGTGATGGTGGAGACGCCACTGGTCCGCAACCATGCGTCCGCCCACGCCTGCAGGTCGCGCCCGGACTCGGCCGACAGCGCTTCCAGCAGGTCGGCGAGGGTGGTGTTGCCGTAGGCGTGGTCGCGGAAGTAGCGGCGGGACGCGGCGAAGAAGGCGTCCCGTCCGACGTGGGCGACGAGCTGCTTGAGCACGCTCGCGCCCTTCGCGTAGGTGATGCCGTCGAAGTTCAGCTTCGCGGCCTCCAGGTCGACGATGTCCGCGACGATCGGGTGCGTGGTCGGCAGCTGGTCCTGCGAGTACGCCCACGCCTTGCGGCGGTTCGCGAACGCCACCCAGGCGTCGGTCCACTCGGTGGCCTCCGCGCTCGCGAGCGCACCCATGTAGTCGGCGAAGGATTCCTTGAGCCACAGGTCGTCCCACCACTGCATCGTGACGAGATCGCCGAACCACATGTGCGCCATCTCGTGGAGGATCGTGTTCGCGCGGGCCTCGTACTGGGCGGCGGTGGCAGCACCGCGGAAGACGTAGGCCTCGGTGAACGTGACGCACCCCGGGTTCTCCATCGCACCGAGGTTGTACTCGGGAACAAAGACCTGGTCGTATTTGCCCCACGGGTAAGGGAATTCGAACTGATCGTGAAAGAAGTCGAGGCCCTGCCCGGTCACCTCGAGGATGGTGTCGGCGTCGAGGTGCTGTGCCAGCGACGCGCGGCACAGCACACCCAGCGGGACCGTGAGATCGCCGGAGGTCCACGACGAGTCGACGCGGTGGTACGGCCCGGCGACAATCGCGGTGAGGTACGTCGAGATCGGCAGCGTCGGAGAGAATTCCACGCGCTGGCGGTCGCCCGTCTCCTCCCTGGTTTCCGCCGGACGGTTGGAGATCACCTCCCAGCCGAGCGGCGCGGTCACCGCGAAGGTGAACGGCGCCTTCATGTTCGGCTGCTCGAAGCAGGCGAAGACGCGGCGGGCGTCGGCGGGCTCGTACTGGCTGTACAGGTATGTCTGCCCGTCGACGGGGTCGACAAACCGGTGCAGCCCCTCCCCCGACCGGCTGTAGACGGCGGTCCCGCGGACCTCGACGGTGTTGGATGCGGCCAACCCGCGCAGCGCGATGCGGGCGCCGTCGTAGTCGACGTCGGCCGACACGCCGTTGACGGTGACCGCCTGCACCGAGCCGCCGAGAAAGTCGAGCCAGGTCGCGTCGGCGGCGGCATCGAACTCCACGGTGGTGACGGTCGGGAAGCCGGGGACGCCGGCGTCGGGCGCGGACGTCAGGTCCAGCTCGACCCGGTAGGAACGGACGGTGATCGCGGCGGCACGGGCTGCGGTCTCGGCACGGGTCAGGTTCGCGGTGCTCACCCGATCGATCCTGCCAGGCCGAGTAATGAAGAACCCTCCACAACTCGGGAACTACCCGTTCCCCGCTCGCCGACCTGCGGTTTCCGTCCCCTGTCCCCCGCCCGAGCGGGGCGCGGCATGCCCTGCGAAGGACCTAGTTGTTGGAGAGTTGTTGCAATAGCTTTCCAACAACTCTCGGGTTTGTCGGTAGCCTGTGCCGCAGGACAACACCTGCCCCCGCGCCGTCCGCGTGGCCCTGGATGCGATCCCGACACCGCCTTCGTAGCGGGCCTGGCTGTCCTGCGAGGCCGGTTCGGATCCGAGACTATTGACGCCGTCAACACTCTCATCGTGCTTCGGTACCTCTCGCGTGCACCACTGATGACGCTCCGGCAGGTCTGCGCCCAGACACAAACCGGCACCGCCGAAGCAACACAGATCATGGAGTGGCTCAACGAGGTCGGTGTCGTACAGACCCTCACCGAACGTGGTGACGAATGGGTACTGACCTCGGCGGCGCGGAGGGCGCTTGGTGGAGCGCTGGCGACGGACGTTGCCGCCGTGTCGGTCCAGGAATGGATCGAGGAGCGCCTGCGCGCAGGGGAGGTGGTTACCAATCGTGACGTCGTCGCCACCGGCGCCGACGGCCGGGAGGTCACCGGCCTGTTGACCTCTCTGCGCCAGTCGGGACGCGCGGTCAAGGATCCGAATGGTCCCAAGCGCGGGCCCGGCGTCCGATGGATCGCGCCCAGTTCGCCTCGTTCCTGACTCATCATGCGGACACCGGGGCGCGGTATACCCCTATGGGTATATTGGGAGCCGGAAGTGCCGACCGAGAGGACCCATCATGTGCCAACCCACCCCCTGCACGACCTGCGGCAAGACGACCTGGAAGGGCTGCGGCAACCACGTGGACGAGGTGATGCGCCACGTCCCCACCGACCGGCGCTGCACCTGCGAGCACCCCACCGCGTCGAGCGGCGGCTTCCTGCGGTCCCTGTTCGGCCGCTGATCGGCGATCGCCAGGGACGGCGGCGTTCGCGCAGCTAGAGACCCCGGTGACGCGGGGCGGGCGCGCGGCGACCCGGTGACGACACGCGGGGAGCGCGGTACCGTGATTCACGGTCGTCGCCGCTCTAGCCTGGGTTTCTCCCCCGGGAACCGCGAGAAAGGCACATCTCATGGCATTGCCCACCCTGACCCCCGAACAGCGCGCCGCCGCCCTCGAAAAGGCGGCAGCGTCCCGGAAGGCACGGGCCGAACTGAGGGAGGACCTCAAGTCCGGCAAGGTCACCCTCGTCGAGGTGCTCGACAAGGCCGAGTCCGACGAACTCGTCGGCAAGACGAAGGTGCTGTACCTGCTCGAATCCCTGCCGAAGGTCGGCAAGGTGAAGGCCCGCGACATCGCGGAGTCCGTCGGCATCGCCGAGACCCGCCGCGTCGCGGGCCTCGGTGCGCGCCAGCGCGCCGATCTGCTGGCCAAGCTGGCCTGACACGTTATGCCGGATGCCCGGCGTCCCCGACGGGACGCCGGGCATCGGCGTGTTCGGGGCCGGGGTCAGGCCTTGTAGTACACCACCTGGTGGGTGGTGGCCAGCAGCGCGCCAGCCGACCCCCACAGGGCGCCCGACTGGTCGAAGTAGCCCTTGCCGAAGCGCTGGGCACGGGCGGTGGCGAGCACCGAGTCCGTACCGTGCGCGGCGAGGGTGGCCTGGTCGGCGTGGAAGTACACGGTCAGCGAGACGGTGCCGATCGGGCACGGCTGGCCGAGGCGAAGGAACACGCGAGGGAAGAACGAATCGCACAGCGCGGTGAGCGCGGGGAAGTCCAGCGGGCGCGCGGGCTCGTCGCGGATCCACAGCGTCGACGTCGATTGCGCCCGTTCGGTGCCGAACGAGTCGAGTCCGCCCTCGACGAACCGCATCTCGTAGTTGCCGACCCAGCGGGTGAACGCGGATGCGGCGGTGGAGGGTTCGACCTCGGCGGCGGGCGGCACGGCGGGCGGCTCGATCTCGGTGGCGGACCAGGTGTCGCGGCGGACCGCGAACACCGCCGTCGCGGTGGTGACGACGTCGCCGCCCTGGGTCATCTCGATCGACCAGTGCTGGGTCGACCTGTTCGTCCGGCTCGGGCGCGCGTCGATCGAGAACTCCCCGTCCGCAACGGGCCCGGCGAAGTTGACGGTCAGCGAGACGGGATCACCGAGCCGTTCCGGGTGCCGCAGCACCGCGGCGAGCAGGGTGGCCGCGGTGACGCCGCCGAACGGGCCGACCATGTTGGCGTACTCGGCGGTGGTGCGCCCGGTGAACCTGCCGTCGGCCTCGGCGATGAGGTCGAGTGCGGCGTCCAGCTGATGGGTCGGGGTGGCGGTCCGGGTCACGTCAATCTCCTGGCGATCGGCAACTATGTATGACACTCTACATAGAAGTGATTCGAGTGGAAGGGCGAGCAGTGCCGAGGCGACAGGACCCGACAGCCGGACCCCGGGCGGCGATGATCGGCAGCGCGGTGGCCCTGATGCGCGAACGGGGCGTCGCGGCAACCTCGTTCGCCGATGTTCTCGCCCGCAGCGGCGCCCCCCGCGGCTCGATCTATCACCACTTCCCGCGCGGCAAGGCGCAACTGATCGAGGACGCGACCCGGTCCGCCGCCGAGCAGCTCGACGCCAGCATCGGCCGGATCCTGGCCGCCAACGACACCGTCGGGACGATCCGCACCCTGGTCGACATCTGGGGGCGCCGCCTGCAGACCAGCGACTACGTGTCGGGGTGCCCGATCGCGGCGGCGGCGTTGGGCACCGAACCGGGGGCCAGGGAGATCGCCGGGGTCGCCTTCGACACCTGGTGCGCGGCGATCACCGGGAAGCTGGTCGCCGAGGGCGTCGCCCCCGGCCGGGCCCGCTCGCTCGCGGTGCTGATCATCAGCTCCCTCGAGGGCGCAGTGATCGTGGCGCAGGCGCAGGGCGGGTCGGGACCGCTGGACGCGGTCGTCGTCGAACTCGAGCACGCCTGCCGGGCGGCGCTGTCTCCGCGCCCGCCGCACCTGCCCGGCGGGGCGGACCCGCACCCCTAGACTCGGCAGCGACACCGGTCCGGAAGCCTCCTCAAGAAAGCGCCGCCGCCATGCCCACCGAGCCCGACCCCGACCTGCTGCTCAGCGACGACGAACGGATGCACGCGCTCGACGCCATTAGCAGGCACTACGCCGACGGCCGGCTGGACAGCGCCGAGTTCTACGAGCGCTCGGGGGTGATCGCCGAGGCGCGGACCGTCGGCGCGCTCGGCGGAGCATTCCAGGGGCTTCCGGGCGGGATGCCGCTGGCCGCCGTCGACGGCCGGGTGCGGAAGGTGCCGTTCGACGACGCCCCCGCGATCCGCGACAGCAGTCCCGCGGCGGCGGCCGAGGCCGAACTCACCTCGCTGCGCTCCCGCGGCGGCATCGTCGAATCGCTCGACTGGGTCATCATCGGCATCACCCTGGTCACGTTCCTGGTCCTGCAGATCGTCGTCGACTGGGACTACGCCTGGCTGGTGTGGCCGTCCCTGATCGTCACCCTGAGCGTGCCGCGGATGATCCTGAACTACAGCGACGACGACGAGGAGGTGTACGAGAAGCTGAAGGAGTCCGACGCCAAGGCGCGCAGGAAGCGACTCGAGCAGGCCGCCCGGCGCATCCGCGAACTGGAGGACGGGGACGGCAGGAACGGGTGATCCGCCCCGCCCGGGTGCCGCCCACCGGCGCGGCGGCACCCGACCCGGTCAGCGATCCGCGTCGGTGTAGCGGATGATCCCGCGAATGTTGCGTCCCTCCAGCATGTCCCGGTAGCCGTCGTTGATCTGCTCGAGCCGGTACTGCCGGGTGACCATGTCGTCGAGGTTGAGCTTGCCCGCCTTGTACATCGACAGCAGGTGCGGGATGTCGTAGTGCGGGTTGGCGCCGCCGAAGACGGTGCCCTGCAGGTTCTTCTGCAGCAGCGTCAGCATCGACAGGTTCAGCGTGACCTGGTTGTCGACGAGGCTGCCCATCGCGGTCAGCACCACGGTGCCCGCCTTCGCGGTGATGCCCATCCACAGGTCGACGTCCTCGCCGTGCACCTCGCCGACGGTGACGATCGTCTTCTTCGACATGCCGCCCGCGGTGATCTCCGCGATCGCACCGGCCGCCTCGTCGACGGACGGGAAGGCATGCGTGGCACCGAACTTCAACGCCTGCTCCCGCTTCCACTCGACGGGGTCGATCGCGAACACGTAGCGGGCGCCGGAGTTCACCGCGCCCTGCAGTGCCGAGATCCCGACGCCGCCGATCCCGACGATCGTGACGTCCTCCCCCGGCCTGACCTGCGCGGTGTGGGTCGCCGACCCGTATCCGGTGGTGACGCCGCACCCGACGAGGCAGGCCACCTCGAACGGGATCGACGGGTCGATCTTCACCACCGAACTCTGGTGCACCACCAGGTACGGCGAGAAGGTGCCGAGCAGCGTCATCGGAAAGACGTTCTGCCCCTTGGCCGTGACGCGGAACGAGCCGTCACTGACCGAGGCGCCGCCGAGCAGGTACGCCCCCAGGTCGCAGAGGTTGCGCAGCCCGGCCTGGCAGGACGGGCACTTGCCGCACGACGGGATGAACGACAGCACGACGTGGTCGCCGGGCGCGATGTCCTCGACGCCCTCCCCGACCTCGGTCACGATGCCCGCACCCTCGTGGCCGCCCAGCACCGGGAAGCCTCCCATCGGAATGCCCCCGGTGACCAGATGGTGGTCGGAGTGGCACATCCCCGACGCCTCCATCTGCACCTTGACCTCACCCCGGTGCGGGTCACCGATCTCGATCTCCTCGATCGACCACGGCTGGTTGAACTCCCAGATCAGCGCGCCCTTGGTCTTCACCTGCACACACCTACTCTCGTCCGGCGACATGGTTCAGGCATCAGCCTAGACATGCGGGTGGACAGGTGTCCGGTCATTGCGGTGGTGGCGCGGTGAGGATCCGGTAGCCGAACTCGTGCAGGCGGCGGTGCTCGGGCCAGCGCTCGCGCGTCCACGCCGGGTCGGAGTGCGCGGCGGTGATCGCCGCGGACGTCGAGGCGTGCAGGTCGAACTCGAGGTCCCGCCGCAGTTCCGCCAGTCTGTCTGCGTCGCCGGTGTGGGTGATCCGGGCGATGGTGTCCGCCACCTGCAGGTCCGCGTCGGACAGGATCCGGCGGTGCGCGCGGGGCAGCACGCACCACAGCACCGCGACCGCGGCGACGACGCCGATCACGGTCTCGAGGAAGCGGTCCCGGGACACCGCGACCAGGTCGCCCGGCGCGCCGAGCCCGCCGAGGATCATCGCGAGCGGGGTGATGAACACCATCGCGAGCCCGTAGTTGCGCACCAGGTACGCCTCGATCCCGGCCATCGACAGCGCGAGGGCGACGACCAGGGCGGCGCCGTGCAGGTCGAACAGTGCCAGGCCGGCGAGCACCGCGAGGCCGATCAGGGTGCCGAGGAACCGGTGCGCGGCCCGGTACGTGCCGAGGATCCGGTCCGGGCCCTGGTGCAGGATCATCGCGGCCGTGATCACCGCCCAGTCCGGTCGCCCGACCCCGGCCACCACGGCGATCGCGCCGGCGGTTGGGCACGCGACGAGCAACCGGACCACGATCGTCATCGACCGGCCGCGGGGATGCGCGGCCCGCGCCAGCCGGTACCGGATCGACGGCCTGCGCAGCGGGATCTGCGGCTGCAGGTCGTCCTCCGGCGCGGCCTCGTCGTGGTCGACGCCGTGCAGGACCGCCGCGCACCGCAGGTGCGCGCCCCGCAGCGCCTCGGTCAGCGGATGCCCCGGCGTCACCAGCCCGGCGTCGTGCAGGCACTGCCACGCCACGTGCAGGTCGTGCACCACCGCCCGCCGATGGGTGGGCGAGTTGTCCCGGAGCACCGCGTCGACGGCGGCGACCGCGGCGGCGACCGCAGCCCGCTCGGGGGTCCGCGGGCGCACCGGGGCGCCGGCCATCGCAATCACCAGCGCGGTGCCCGCACCGATCGCCGTCCAGGCAACGACGGCGGCGACGGTGACCCCCGCCGCGGGCAGCACCGACGCGATCTCCAGCGTCAGCACCATCAGGAACGCGCCGGGTGCGCCGAGCCGCAGCGCATCGACGACGAACGCGCAGCAGGCCACCACCGCCGTCATCACGAGCACGATCAGCATCGGCGACAACGCGGAACCGTCAGCGGCGGACACCACCGACCCGACGGCCGCACCGATCCCGGCGAGGGCAACGAGGACCACGCCGATCAGCCCGACAACCCGCCACCGCACCCGGTACGGCCGGGTCTCGCCGTAGACGACGGCGAACGCGCCGAGGGTGGCGATCGCGGACACCGCGCCCGCACCGGCCGCGACGCCGACCAGTCCGGGGAGCGCGACCGCGACCCCGCCGCGCACCACGCCCGGCCAGCGGCGGCCCCGCCGCGGCACCGACACCATCGCCGACCACGGGGAGGCCGGGGTGGGGAGCGGCAGGTCGACGACCGCCGTCCGCTGATGTCCCCCGCTGCCCGTCACAACCGTTCAGGTTAGGAAAGATGCGGGCCGATCCCCGAATCCGCGACGGCCGGTGAGGCGCAGCTCACGCGGCGCCGGGGGCGCTCCCCGCCGAACTGCTCGGCGCGGCGGTGCTGGTCGGGGCCGCGGTGGTGGTCGGCGCCACCGTGGACGACGGCGGGTCCTGCACCGGGGTGGTCGGCTCGGCGACGTCCGTCGTCACCGCCGGGGATCGGGTGTCGACGGGTGCGGGTGCCGGTGCCGGCGCGGCGGCGCCCGGCTCGGCGAGCATCCGCGCGTCCGCGTCCGCGTTCGCGTCCGGGTCGACGGGCGGCTCGGTACCCGGGTCGACGGGCGGCTCGGTGCCCGGCCGTGTGGTCGGGTCGGCCGTCGTTGTGGTTGTCGAGGTGCCGGTCGTCGACGTGGTGGAGGTCGTGGTGGTCGGGGCCACCGTCGTCGTGGTGGGCAGCGGGATGCCGTCCCGCGCGTCCTCCGCGAGCCGGGTGAGCCATTGGGCCGCGTACTCGGCGGACGAAAGCGGCTTGCCGTCGGCGGTGTCCCGCCAGTAGTCGAAGTGGTGGCCGGTGTCGGGGCCGAGGGTCAGCTGATACGGGTCGCTGAGCACCACCGGGATCGTGTTCTGGTTGGTGACGATCAGGTTCACGACCTCGTTGAAGAACTTTCTCGGCAGGTACGCCAGCGGCGACATGCTCTCGGTCTCAATGGAGTCGGCGACCGGGGTGACCGGCAACGCGGCGGTGCCGACCGCGGTCGGGTCGTACGCCGGATCCGACACCTCCAGCAGCACGTCCATGAAGGTCTGGTCGGACTGCATCCAGCCGGGCGTGGACTGGATCACCGCGAACGCGTCGGAGGCGATGCGGCCGAGCACCATCGCGACGCCGATGCCGTTGTCCGCGGTCAGGCCGTCCTTCTCCAGGGAGTCGATGTTCATCTGCCTGCCGACGTTCACCACCAGTTGCAGCAGCGAGATGTTCTCCGGCACCGCGCAGGTGAGGTCGCCGTCGGAGCAGAACGCGGCGATCTTGCCGCCGAGGGCGCCGAAGTCGTCGCCCCCGATGCCGGTGACCGCACCGGCGCCGCCCGCCGTGTTCTCCCCGGTCTGGTAGGGCGTGTCGAAGCCGTCGGGATTGCGGAAGGGGTTCTTCGCGCCGGGGAACGGTCCCTGCCCGAGCGCGCGGCCCGCGTCGGCGAGGATCACCACCCCGACCACGTTCGCGGGGTCGACGATCGCGTACCCGTCGGTGCCGTCCTGGTGGCCGATGTTCTGCGCGACCCGCCGGGCGACGTCGGCGCCCTCGCTGTAGCCGACGACGGAGAAGCGGGTGTTCGGGCAGGCCTCGCGGATCTTCCGCATCACCTGCTGGGTGTTGTCGACGCCGGTGGTGACGGCCTGCTCGTAGCTGTCCATGTTCGCGGGGTACGCGATGTAGAGGTTGGCGTAGGAGCCCGGCTTGAGCGTGTTGACGACACCGGGCGCGTTGGCGACCGGGTCGACCCAGTGGCTGCTGTAGTCGTCGGACAGCGCCGCGGGCAACGGCTTTCCGTTCTCGTCGACGAGGCGGGGAACGGTGTCCGGCGGGGTGTCGTTGCGGCCAGCGATGGACACGGTCACCATGTCGTGGCATTCCGTGGTGGACGCCGTCAGTTCGGTGTCGATCGTGGCGGGCGGTGCGTACGCCACCCAGGCCGTCGCGGCGACCGCGACACCGAGGGCGGCCGGTGCCGCCACCATCGAGATGAGGCGATGCCGCGCGAAGTAGCCGCGAAGAGTCATGTCCCGCTCCTCAATCCGTCGCTCTCGGACGACGCGCAGACCATCCCGGTGCCGTGCGCTCACGTCACGTCATGTCAGGGGTGTCGCCGCGTCGACGGCAAGCGTTACACAGCGGACGGTGGCGCGCGCGGCAGGACGGCGCCCGTCACGGTTCGTCGGTCAGGTGTGCGGCCCGGTTCAGCAACAGTTTTCGTTCCCGCTCGTTGCCGGTGAGCCGGGCCGCCGACTCGAACTCGGCGCGTGCCTCCGCGGGCCGGTCCAGCCGGCCAAGGGCCGCGGCAAGGGTCTTCTTGGCGCGGACGATCCGCTGCTGCACCGTCGACGTCGGGACCAGGAACGCACGCGCGATCTCGTCGCTGGACAGGCCGCCGACCACCTTGAGGGTCAACGCCACTCGCGCCTCCCTGGACAGCACCGGATGGCACGAGACGAACACCAGCCGCAGCACGTCGTCATCGATCCGGTCGGGGTCCCACGGCACGTCGACCGGATCCGTCGCGCGGACTCGGCGGGGTCCGGGCGGCGCCGCGCGGCGGGGTCGGGCACGGGTCAGCCGTTGCGGGTCTCCAGTTCCTCGCGCCAGCCCTCTTCCTTCTGCACCCACTCGTTGTCCTGCGGGAAGTCCTCGGGTCCGTGCACCCGGCGGATCTCCAGTTTCGAGCCGGCGCCGAGCGGCGCGCGCCGCGCCCACTCGACAGCCTCCTCCCTGGACGCGACGTCCAGGATCCAGTAGCCGTTGAACAGTTCCTTCGTCTCGCCGTACGGGCCGTCGGTGACCAGCGGCGGATCGGAGCTGAAATCGACGACGCAGCCCTCCTCCGCCTCGGTCAGGCCCTCCCCGCCGAGCAGCACACCCGCCTTCATCATGGACTCGTTGTACCGGCCCATGTCCTCGATGATCTGCTCGAACGGGATGTCCTTCGATGCCGCGATCGCCTCGTCGGTCGCGCGCATAATCAGCATGTACCGCATTGTCGGGCTCCTTCGTCGTCGGGTCGCGCATCGACCCTCTCATCCGGGACGTCGAACGAGAAGGCCGCGGATCGACACCGCCCCGAGAAATTCTTCGGGCAGGACGGCTACCTGGCAACGCCGAGCGACAGCGCCCCCATGATCTTCGGGGCGCCCTCCTGATAGAAGGAGTCGAGGTCCCGAATCTCGAACCCCGCCGCCCGCACCAGGGCGGGGATGTCGCGGGTGAGGTGGCAGCCGCCGGCGACGGTCTTCTGGATCGGCTCGAATCGACGCTGCCAGCGCCGCACCTTCTCGTCCGGTGCGAGGCCGTGCTCGACGAAGTGCAGCGTCCCTCCGGGGGCGAGGACCCGCCGCAGCTCGCGCAGCGCGGCGACCGCGTCCGGGATCGTGCACATCGTCCACGTGGACAGCGCGGTGTCGAACACGTCGTCGGGGAACGGCAACGCCTGCCCGTCCAGGCCGGACCGCTCGATCGGAACCCGCGACGCCGCGCGCCGCGGCGCCGCCAGCTTCCAGCCCACGTCGGCGGGTTCGACCGCGCTGACGGAGTCGACGGCGTCCGGGTAGTAGCGGACGTTGAGCCCGGACCCGAACCCGATCTCGATGACCCGGCCCCGCAGCCCGGCGCACACCCGTTCCCGTGCGGGTCCGGTCAGCGACATCCCACAGCTCACGTCGACCAGCCGCGGCACGACCTGATTCGCGTAGAACCCCATGTCGACCCCTCGTGCGCTCGGAGAATGCGGTCCTCTCCAGCATGCGCCATCGGCGCCGAAAGGTGCCGCCGCCGCGCGCCGCGAAAAAACCTCGAGCCACCGGGAACCTTTCCGCCCCGCCGGTGCATCGAATGTCCGTAAGCGGAACCGACACGCCAGCCGACGCAAAGGACGACACGATGAGCAGCAACGACGCATACACCGACGCCGACGTCGCCGAGTACGAGAGCGACATGGCCGCCATCGCCGACGACCCCACGATGACGGTGAACGAGAAGCTCGACGCGATGGAGGCGCGGGCGGAGGCCGAGCAGGAGGAGATCCTGTCCGCGAACAGCGTCAACGCCGAGGTCAACCTCGACACGGCACCCGCCGACACCTCGACCTCCGCCGCCTCCTCTGCCTCGGCCACCTCCGCGACCGGGGCCACCACCGCCACCGACACCACCGAGACCGCCTCCTCCTCGGCGGCCGGCACGGGCTCCGCCGCCCCGGCCCCGGCCCAGGCCGACGCGGGCCCGGTGCGGCAGGACCTGGACGGCGACGGCGTCATCGACCTCGCCACCTACCTCGACGACAACACCGGGCAGCCGGTGCGCCAGGACTCCTACGAGGACGGCGTGGTCACCGAGACCCGCCTCGACACCGACGGTGACGGGCTGCCGGACACCATCCTGATGGACACCGACCGCGACGGTCAGGTCGACACCGTCATCCTGGACAGCGACGCCGACGCGGTCACCGACGCGACGATGATCGACACCGACGGGGACGGCGACTTCGACCTCTACACCGTCGACAGCGACAACGACGGCGACCAGGACGCGTACGCCACCGGCGCCGACATCCCCGGCGCGGTCGGCGACGTCGACACGTACACGAGCGGGATCTCCGACGACGCGCTCTGACCGTCCGCCCGCGGTCGGCGGCGTCCCGTGAACCGGCGGTTGCCGGGGCGTCGCGCGGGAGCGGGTCCCGGCAACCGCCCGTTCGGTGGTTGGATATCGATGGCGTCGGGTTCGGTACCGGCGTCGACCGGATCGGCCCATTCGACTTGGAGGTTCCCGTGGCTGGTGGTCTCGTCGCCCTGCTGGACGACGTCGCGGCGATCGCGAAGGTGGCGGCGGCGTCCATCGACGACATCGGGGCGGCGGCGGGCAAGGCCAGCATCAAGGCGGCGGGCGTGGTCGTCGACGACACCGCGGTGACGCCCCGCTACGTGCACGGCTTCTCCCCGAAGCGGGAGCTGCCGATCATCCGCAAGATCGCGATCGGGTCGATCCGCAACAAGCTGCTGATCATCCTCCCGGTGGCGATGATCCTGAGCCAGTTCCTGCCGCAGGCGCTGCCCTATCTGCTGATCGCCGGTGGCGGGTTCCTCTGCTACGAGGGCGCCGAGAAGGTCTACGAGGCGCTCACCGGCGGCCACCACGGCGAGGAAACCGATGCCCCCGCCGCCCTCGCCGGGCCCGAGCACGAGAAGACGATGGTCAGCGGCGCGATCCGTACCGACCTGATCCTGTCCGCCGAGATCATGGTGATCTCGCTGTCGTCGGTGGAGGACGAACCGTTCGTCACCCGACTGATGGTGCTGATCGTCGTCGCGTTCCTCATCACCGCGCTGGTGTACGGCGTGGTCGCGGTGATCGTGAAGATGGACGACATGGGCCTCGCGCTCGCGCAGCGCAGGTCCGCGTTCAGTCAGCGGGTCGGCCGCGGCCTCGTCGCCGCAATGCCGAAGGTGATGTCGGTGCTCACCGTCGTCGGGATCGCCGCGATGCTGTGGGTCGGCGGCCACATCCTGCTCGTCAACGTCGGCGAGGCCGGGTTCCACTGGCCCGCCGACCGCCTCCACGACGTCGAGCACTGGTTCGGCGGGCTCGTGCACGGCGGGTTCGGCGGGGTGCTGTCCTGGACCGCGGGCACCGTGACCTCCGCCGTCGTCGGACTGATCGTCGGCGCGATCCTCGTCCTGGTGATGCACCTGATTCCGAAGCGGAACAAGGACGCCGCCGCGCACTAGGTCACCCGAACCCCACGGCGCCGGCCGCAACGGAAAACGCACGCCGCCCCGACGGGCGGCGTGCGTTCCGGTGCTGCGGTGCGGTGTCAGCCCGCGGTGGGCGCCAGCGCGGCGGCGTCGACCTCGGGGTAGATCGGGTACTCGACACCGGACAGGTACTGCACGGTGCGCACGACCTGGCAGGAGTAGCCGAACTCGTTGTCGTACCAGACGTAGAGGATCGCGGTGTCGCCCTCGACGATCGTCGCGTTCGCGTCGACGATCGACGCCGCGCGGGAGCCGATGAAGTCGCTGGAGACGGCGTCGGTGGCGGCGGTGTAGTCGAGGTTGCGGCTCAGCGCGCCGGTCAGCGACTCCTGCCGCAGCCGCTCGAGCACCTCCTCCTTGGTGGTCTCGCGGTTCAGCTGCAGGTGCAGGATCGCGATGGACACGTCCGGCGTGGGGACGCGGATCGAGTTGCCGGTGATCTTGGCCTTCAGGTCCGGCAGCGCCTTCGCGACGGCCGAGGCGGCACCGGTCTCGGTGAGCACCAGGTTGGTCGGCGCCGAACGGCCGCGGCGGTCGGCCTTGTGGTAGTTGTCCAGCAGGTTCTGGTCGTTGGTGAACGAGTGCACCGTCTCGACGTGACCGCGGGACACCCCGAACGCGTCGTCCATCGTCTTCAGCGGCGGCACGATCGCGTTGGTGGTGCAGGACGCGCAGGACACGATCGTCTCGTCCAGGCTGACGCCGCGGTGGTTGACGCCGTGCACGATGTTCGGGACGTCGCCCTTGCCGGGCGCGGTGAGCACCACCTTCGCGATGCCGGGGCGCAGGTGCTTCGACAGGCCGTCGCGGTCCCGCCAGATGCCGGTGTTGTCGATCAGGATCGCGTTCTCGATGCCGTACTCGGTGTAGTCGACGGCGGTCGGGTCGTTGCTGTAGATGAACTTGATGACGTTGCCGTTGGCGATCAGTGCGCTGTTCTCGGCGTCGACCTTGATCGTGCCGTTGAACTGCCCGTGCACGGAGTCGCGGCGCAGCAGCGAGGCGCGCTTGACCAGGTCGTCCTCGCCGCCCTTGCGGACCACGACGGCGCGCAGGTTGAGGCCGTTGCCGGAGCCCGCCTTCTCGATGAGCAGGCGGGCGACGAGACGGCCGATGCGCCCGAAGCCGTAGAGCACCACGTCCTGCGGCTGCGCGGGGCTCGTCTTGGCGCCGCCGACCAGGTCGGCGAGGCTCTGCGCGACGAACTCGGGGATCGAGCCGCCGTTGCCGGTGGCGCGGTAGGCCGACACCAGCAGGCCGAGGTCGATCTTCGACGGGCGCAGGTCGAGCTCGGTCAGCGCCTCGAGAAACGGGAACGTCTCCTCGACGGACAGCTCGTCACCACGGATCTGCCTGGCGAAGCGGTGGGTGCGCAGGATGCTGATGACCGACTTGTTCACCAGCGAGCGGCTGTGAAGCAGAATGGTCACCGAGTGCCTGCGGTGCAGGCCGCCGATGATCGGGATCATCGCTTCGGCGAGCGCTTCCTCGGAGTTCCACTGGGTCAGTTCCGCTGTGGTCACTGCGATCCTCTGTCTTTCTGACTCTGTGTGGCGTGCCCGTGGGTTGGACGCCGAACTGGATGAGACGCACGTCACTTCGCCGGCCGCGATCCGGTTCGGTCGAACCGGGCCACGACCGGCGAAAACGGTGCACGCGCTACCAGCATAGGTAACGACCTGCACGCGACCCAAAGGGCGTTCTCGGGGGTGCCCGGTCGGGGCGCCGCGATCACCGGCCTGCCGGCCCGCGCCGTGGTCAGTAACCCTTCGACCGCAGGAACTCGGCGACGGTGACGATCGCGTCGGGATTGCGGGGGCCCTCCACCAGGGCCGCGTACGGCAGCGCGATGATGTTGCCTTCGCGCACCGCGGTGGTGCCCGCCATCAGCGGCTGCTGACGCAGCAGCCGGATCTTCGCGTCCACCGACTCGTCCGGCCCGGCCCCGTAGTCGACGATCACGATCGCCTGCGGGTCGCGTTGCGCCGCCGCCTCCCACGAGGTGGTGGTCCACGAGTCGTTCAGGTCGTCGAAGATGTTGCTGCCGCCCGCCTCGCGGATGATCTGCGACGGCGCCGCGGTCCGGCCGGAGGTGAACGGTTCCGGGGTTGCGCTGTCGAACAGGAACACCCGGGCCGGCTCCTGCCCGGCCGGCGCCGACGCCGTCGCCGCGGCCACCTGCTCGCGGTACCCGGCGACCAGGTCGTCGGCCCGGTCCCGGACACCGAAGATGTCCCCGAGGTTCGCCAGGTCCGCGTACAGCGCGTCGAGCGGTTCCATCACCCCGCGGCGGTCCGTGTCGGGCTGCCTGCAGGCCTCGGTCAGCTGGTAGGGGACGGCGCCGATCGAGCGCACCCAGTCCGGGGTCAGGCCCGTCGACTCCTTGAACCCGTAGTTCCAGCCCGCGAAGACGAAGTCGGGGTTCGCCGCCTGCACCACCTCCCGGGTGAACGCATCCCCGAGTTGCGGGGCCGTCTCGAAGTCGGCCCGCCACGGCGAGGTGGCGATGTCCCGCTCCTTGCCCGGGTAGCTGGTGTAGCCCGCCAGGTGTTCGGTGAGGCCGAGCGCGAACATCATCTCGGTGATCGCGGTGTCGTTGGTGACCACCCGCTGCGGGACGCCGTCGACGGTCAGGGGTGCGCCGCAGTTGGTGACGGTCACCGACTCTCCGGTGGGTTCGGCGGCCGCGTCCTGCACGTCGGCGCCGCACGCCGTCAACGCGAACACGCTCGCCGCTGCCATCGCGACCGTCCAGGGTCGGGACCTCATCTAGTACTCCTTCTCGTCGAAGATGATCTGGGGAACACCCAGCCGGGGATGGGTGACGACGTGCCCGCCGATCGCGAACCACCGCCGCAGCACGTCGGCCGTCACGACCTCGTCCGGTGTCCCCGTGCACACGAGCCGGCCACCGCTGAGGACGAACAGCCGATCGCAGTACTGCGCGGCCAGGTTCAGGTCGTGCAGCGCCGCGATCACGGTGATGCCCAGGTTCCGGGCCGCGGTCAGGACGCTGTACTGGTGGTGGACGTCGAGGTGGTTGGTCGGCTCGTCCAGCACCAGCACCCGCGGCTGCTGCGCCAGCGCGCGGGCGATCAGGACGCGTTGCCGCTCCCCGCCGGATAGGGACAGGAAGCTGCGGTGCTCGAGGTGCGACGCGTCGGCGGTCGCCAGCGCGTCGCGGCACAGGCCGACGTCGCGGCGGTCGGCTCTGCGCAACGCCGACTGATGCGGCAGGCGGCCGGTGGCCACGACCTCGGCCGCGGTGAAGTCGAACTGCATCAGGCTGTCCTGGGTCAGGGCCGCGACCTGACGTGCGTTCTCGCGCATGCTGATCGCGGCGATGTCCGTGCCGCCGACCAGGATCCGGCCCGCCGCGGGCGACAACGCCCGATACAGGCAGCGCAGCAGGGTGGACTTGCCGCTACCGTTCGCCCCGACGACGCCGACGAAGGTGCCCTCCTCGGCTGCGAGGGTCACCGCCTCGAGGATCCGGGTGCCGCCGATCTCGACCGTGACGTCCCGATAGTCGACCCGCATCAGCCGACCCCCACCAGGGCGCCGCGGCGCCGCATCAGCAGTACGAACAGCGGGACCCCGACCGCGGCGGTGATCGCGCCCAGCGGAAGTTCCTGCGGCGGAATCAGGGTGCGGGCCAGCAGGTCCGCGGTGACCAGGAACACCGCGCCGAGCAACGGCGTCACCACGATCAGCCGGCGATGGTCGGCGCCGACCAGCAGCCTGGCCACGTGCGGTACCACCAGCCCGACGAAACCAACGGCGCCGCAGATCGACACGAAACATCCGGTCATGACCGCGGCGACAACGAACAGCAACAGCCGGAAGCGGCTCGCGTCGATCCCGAGCGCCGCGCTGACCTCGTCACCCATCGACAGCGCGTTCAGCCGGCGCGCACAGGCCGCGATGACCGCCAACCCGATCACGGTCACCGCCGCCGCCAGCGGCACCGCCTGCCAGGTGGCACCGGCGAGGCTGCCGAGCAGCCAGAACATCACCGACCGCGCCGCGTCCCCGTGCGGTGCCATGAACACCAACACCGTTGTGGCAGCGGAAAACCCGTACCCGAGGGCGGTCCCGGTGAGGACCAGGCGCAGCGGAACCAGCCCCGCCGAGGACCGGGCCATCAGGTACACCAGGATCGTGGCCCCGAGCGCGCCAAGGAACGCGGCGGTCGACAGCGCGTACAGGCCGAGCGCGCCGAAGGTGCCGAACAGCACCACCGACGTGGCGCCCACCGAGGCACCCGAGGAGATGCCCAGCACGTACGGGTCGGCCAGCGCGTTGCGCACCATCGCCTGCACGATCAGCCCGACCCCGCTCAATCCGGCACCGACCAACGCGGCCAACAACACTCGCGGCAGTCGGGAGTCGGTCACGATCCGATAGTTCGGGAGGTCCGGCGCGAGGACCGGCCCGCCGGTCAGTTCGGCCCACAGGAATCCGGTGGTGTCACGCCAGGGAACGGGTGCGGTGCCGAGCATCAACGCCAGGACGGAGACGACCGCGAGCGCGGCCACCAGGCCGATGGCCAACGGGGCCACGGGCAGTCGGCGCATCATCGACCACTTTCACCTGGATGCAGGTGCCAGCCTCACCGGGCGGTGCGCGCAACGACGTGCGGGCACAGCGGTGCCCGCATCCTCGTCGACCGCTCCCTCGGAGTCGACAGGCGACCACGCCGGCGGCATGGCCGCGCTGGCAGGTCTTCGGGCTCGTGGACACGGATCGGGCGAACCCGAATTCTCCTACTGGCGGCCGCTTCCCGGGCTCACACCCAGTGCTGATGGCCGCGGTCGTTTCCACACACCGCTGCGGGGCAGCTCCGGTTTCCCACCGGATTCCCTCTTACGAACCACCCGGCACGAGCCGGGCGGTAACCAACGCGCGGCCACAGTAGCACTCAGGGTCGGCACCGCGAACCGGCCAGGGCGGGCCGTCAGACGGTGACGTCCGAGTAGGGCATCTGCTCGGACACCCACGGAAACACGACCTCCATGAGCAGCAGGAACACCGCGGCGGCGAGAACGGTCGCCAGCAGGACCTTCACCGGTCGGGGTCCGGGGAGAACACCCCAGAAGTAGCCGTACATCTAGTGCTCCTGCAATGCCGCGGGCAGGGTGCCCGCGAACTTCGGGGTCGTCTCGACGAGAACGGCGTGCACGATCATCCGTTCGGCGTTCGAGAACAGCGGATGGCAGGTGGTGAGCGTCAACACGCTCTCCAGCCAGGGGCCCGGCTCGACCCACTCGGCTCCGGGCAGCGGATTGACGACGGCGACGTCGCCGGGCACGGTGATGTGTCGACCAAGCACGTGCGCATAGTCGCCGCCCGCGACCCGGTCGATCTGCTCGGGGGGCAGGCAGTCCGCGGCCGCAGCACGCCGCTCGGGTGCGGCGGCGGCGAGCGGCAGCAGCCGGTACGTCATCCATTCGGTCCTGGTCTCCACGACGACGGCGTCGCAGGCGCCGAGCCGGTCCAGGTGTTCGAACACCGCACCGGATCCGTTGCGATGCCCGGCGATCGCAACATTCCCCGGCTCGCCGGGCAGTTGCGTGTCGGTGTAGTGGCCGGGGCCCGCCTTCAGGTCCTCGTTGCTGGTGCCCTCGACGACCGCGTACGCGGCGCCGAGCGTCGGAAAGTGCAGGCGCGCGAACCCTTCTCCGGGCGTCGGGACCGGCGGGGCCACCGGCGCGTCACCGGCGGCCCCGGAACCCTGCGCCCACGATTGCGCGAGGCCGTTGTCGACCTCGTCCTGCAACCGACCCGAGACGATGTTGGTCCAGAACGCCTCGTAGATCACGAACAGCAGGACGACGACCCCCGCCGTGAGCAGCAGCTCACCGGTGACCTGGCCTGCGCCCGGCCGGGGCCGGGCCCGCACCGGAACGACGGCATCACGCATGGGGCGGGCCCTCCTTTGCGGCCGGGTCGAGCTAGCTGTTCGCGTCGATCGTGGCGCTTCCGCTGCCACCGACAAGATCGTAGAGGAGAACGGACAGCTGACCGAGGCCGTCGATCACGGCGGAACCGGTGGTGTGGACGTCGAATTCGACCGAGAGCGGGAGGATCAGCACGAGAGGAATCTCCTTCGATGAGCGGCCGAGCGATCGGCCGCGACATGGGGGGTGCGGTGGTGCGGGGCGGGCGACCCGGGGGTCGTACCCGCCCCGCACTACCGTGTTTCGACCTGGAGGACTACTCCTCGCCGGTCATCTTCCTGCGGTTACGCAGCGCCAGCCAGGCACCACCAGCGATCAGCGCCAGCGCGCCACCGGTGAGCCAGATGACGTTCGCTCCGGTGACGGGAAGCGACGACGACTGGCCCGGCTTGCTCGGAGCCGGCTTGCCAGGGGCACCGTTGTGTCCGGAGCCGCCCGGGTTCCCCGGCGAACCGGGTCCACCCGGAACGCTGGGCCCCGGGGGAGTCCCCGTTCCCGGCCCCGGCGGAACCGACGATCCACCACCCCACGGCGGCACCGAGGATCCGCCACCCCACGGCGGGATCACAATTCCACCCCACGGCGGCAGCGGAATCGGGATCGGGATGATGATCAGACCGTTGCTGCTGGTCTTGTTCTCCAGACCAAGCACCACCGAACCGTTCGCGTCACCGGTGAGCGTGACGGTGGTGCCAGTCGACTCGCCGTCGAGCGCGGTCGCCTCCGCATCGCCCTCCTTCACATCCCACACGACCTCGCCCCACTTAACGTTGGGCACGTCGGTGTGAGCGCCGGTCTCGACGAAGCTGATCTCGGTGTCGAGCGGGAACTGGACCTTGCCGTCAACGACGGCCGCGTCGCACTGGGCGGTCGGGGTGACCGATCCGCCGGGCTTGACGTCGAGGATGCAGGAGCGCGCCTCGCCGTCTGCGTCCGTCCAGGTCGCCGTGACCTGGAAGGTCGCGGCCGGGTCCTTCATGACCTGATTGCCCTTGGGCCCGGTCACGATCTTCTCGATGTCGAGGTCGGTGGTCGGGATGATCCGGTTGTGGATCTCGACCACGGCCTGCTCACCCGGCACGATCCCGACGGTGTTGCGGTAGTCCGCGTCACCGGCGTCCTCGGCCACCCAGTAGTACGGCCGCGCCCAGTCGAAGCCGGGCAGGTCCTTGGGATCGACCTCGGAGAAGGTGACCACGGTGCCCCGCGGCAGCACATCGCCGGACGTCCAGCTGAACCCGTTCTCCGCGTTCAGCGTGATGGTCTCGCCCACTGCCGGGAACTCGACATCCGCGGGAAGCGGCGGATCGATGTTGTCGATCCGAACCTCGAACTCCGCGCCATCGGGCAGGTCGGCGTCGGTGGCCGGGATGCGCTCGTCACCGTCGAGGATGTACTTCGTGAACTCGACCGAGCCGAACTCCCACAGCGCCTCGTTCGTCAGCGTGATCAGGCGACCCTCGGTGGGGTCATCCGAGACGATGCCGGTCGCGGTGCCGTCGGCGTGGGAGACGATCCACGATTCACCGCTCGGGTCGGTGCCCCAGGTGATCGTGCCCCACTCGACGCCCTCGATGTCGGGGCGACCGATCTCGGTGAACGTCACCTCAGTGCCGATCGGTAGATCGACGCCGAGCGGTGTCGCGACACCGTTCTTGACGGTCAACACCGTGGTCCGGTACTCCGTACCGTCCTTCCAACGGGCCTCGACCTTGAACTCCGCGTCATCACCGACGGACTCCGCCGCTTCGCCGGCGACCTGCTTGAGGATGCGCAGGGTGCCGTCGTTCTTGTCGACGAAGTTCGTCACCTCGACCGTGCCCGGATCCTTGCCAATCGTCACCACTCCGGAGTCGCCGTCGATCGTGACGTCACCGGTGAAGGCCGGCACGCCCCAGGCGAGACCGTTGCCGTCGTCTGGAACCACCTCGGTCAGCGTGACCTTGGTGCCGCCGGGCAGGTTCTCCCCGAACGGGACCGGAGTGCCGTCGGAGGGCAGCGTGAGCGTCTTGGACTGCTCGACCCCCGCCGCGTCCGTCCAGGTGGCGATCACGTCGAACGTCTCGGGAACCGCGCCGTTGGACGCCTCCGGGCCCGTGAGCTTCTTGCTCAGCTCGAAGGTGCCCTGAGTGATCTTGGCCTCGTTGGTGACGGCGATCGTGTTGGCGGCCGCGTCGGTGCCGATGGTGATCGTCTGCGGAGTGATCACCGGCTCCGACCACGTCACGAGGTCGGTGTTCACCGGCTTGACCTCGGTGAACGTGACCTTCGCCCCGATCGGCAGGTCCTTCAGCTCATAGGACTGGCCGCCCTTGAGCGTGAACTCCCGCAGCTCGCTTCCGCCGTCACCGTAGGCGATCTCCGCCTTGATGACGAAGGACTCGTCGCCGGTGATCGCCGCGTTCTCCGGGTTGAGGACGGTCTTGGTGATCGTCGTCGCCCCGAGGACCGCCTTGTTGACCAGGCTGACCTCGACATTGGTCTTCGGCTCGATCTCGACCAGCGCCACGGTGTCACCGTCGCTGAGCGTCACGCCGTCCGCCGGGCGGAACTTGCCCTGCTCGAAGTAGACGCCGTCGACCTGCGGCAGGTTGACCTCGGACAGCCGGATCGTCCACCCGGTGCCGCGGGGGTTGAGCCCGCTGACCGGGGTCCCGTCTGCCTTCACCTTGATCTCATAGGTGCTCGACGCGGGACCGACAGCCGGATCCACGCCGGGAGCGAACTCCTCGACCTTGACCGTGAACTCGGTGCCCTCCGGGAACTTCTCGGAGGCGGAGTCGATCTGCTTCAGCAGCGAGAACGAGCCTCGCGACACGCCCTCGCCGGTGCCGCTGCCGCCCCACGTCTGCGTGACGCTGCTCGTCAACTCGGCGCCCTCGTAGGCGAGCGAGTTTCCGTACACCGTCCCACGGTCGTCCAGTCCGCCGCTCGCGGTGCAGAGGGTGTACTCGATGACGTACTTCGTCTCGCGGCTGTAGTCGCCTGCCGCGTCGTCCTTCGGGAGCGTGATCTCGATCCCGTTGGCGGTGCGGGTGACGATGGTGTCGGCAGTCAGGTCGCGATCCGGGGCGGCGCCGCTGCCACCGATGGCGTCCTTCGCGACGACTCGGAAGTTGAGGTCCTCCTTGAGATCACCGCTGACATCGCACACGGTCAACGTGTCGGAGAAGGTGTCGGTGATGACCGCCCGCTCGGTGAGCGCCTCCAGGTTGCGTCCGGGAACCTCGGCGTCCCAGTCGACCGTCGTGCCTGCCGGCTGCATCTCGCCGCCGACCTCGGTCGGCTCGGTGTTGAGGCCGCCCTTCTTGTTGCCCTTGAACTCGGGGCCCTTCACCGAGGCGGTGACCTCGGAGCCGTTGACGAGCGCCGTGTTCGTGAACACGTCGGAGTTATCCGGAACCTCGTCCCCGGTCAGGCAGGACCGGTAGGTCACGTAGTAGTACTGCTCCACGTCGAACGGATCGTTCGGCGTGAAGGACACGGTGAAGTCCTCCGCACCGGGAGTGGCCGCCTCGGTGATGGCGAACTGGTCGGTGACGTCGGTGCGCCCGACCCCTCCGCCGCCCGGTCCCGGCAGGTAGTTCGCCTTCTCGATCTTCAGCGCAAGCCCGGTGTCGCACACGGCATGACCGCCGGTGAGCGTGTCCGCGATGGTGACCTTCTTGCCCGGGCTGGATTCGATGAACGTGCCGGGGACCATGACTGTCCACTCCGCGACCCGGTAACGCTCACCGTTGCTGTTGAGGAGCTTGCCGGACTTGCTCGGCACGGTCGTCGGCTCCCAGTCCTGCCCGACCCCGGCACCGACGGTCTCGTCACCGATGGTGATCGAGTTGTCGTACTGGGTGTCCTTGGGATCCACGGTGCCGCTGGTGGTGCACGAGGTGTACTCGATGCGGTACAGCTGGTCCTTCTCGAACGGCGCGCCGGTGTTGATGTCGATGATGACCGGGTCGCCCGCCGCGTTCTGGGTGATGGTGACGCCGCCCGGGACCTCGGTCAGTGCGCCCGGACGTCCGGAAAACAGCTTGGCGTTGAGCCGGCCGTCGTCGCACAGCTTCATGTTGGCCGAGAGTTCGTCACTCAGCTGCACCGAACCGGTATTACCCGCATCCAGGGCGATGAGATCGGAGCCAGGGATGTCGATGGTCCAGCGCACAGCCTGCTTGTCCGGCTGGAGCTTGCCGGACTTGGTGGCGTCACCGAGGTCCTTGCCGTCGCTGATGCCGCCCTCGCCGGGCAGGTCGACCAGCGTGCCCTCGCCGTTGATCTCGAACTCCACCTCCTCGGAGGTGGTGTATTCGACCGCCTTGGTGAAGACGGTGAAGGTGCCGTGCACCAGCTCGGGGTTGGCCGTCACCGCGTCGGTGAGCACGCAGTTCATGAGGTTGGTGCTGCCGTCGAGCACGCAGTTGCCCCAGACCGTGCCGTCCTCACCCTTGAGCTGCAGGTTTGGGTTTGCGTCGAGCTTCAGCTCGTCGGGGAACTTGACCGTGAACTCGTCGCCTGCCTTCGGATCGGCGGCGGAGGCGTCCCAGGTGCCGGACACCGTGACGGCGTCACCGACGGTGATCTGCTCGTCGTTGGTTCCGCCCTCGACCTGGATGTCGGTGATCTCGACGACGATGCCGGGGTTAAGTCCGCGCGCGACCTGCCGCTTTTCCACTGCGGGGGTGGTCGTCGTCGGCGCCGTCGTCGTGACCGTCGGCTTCTCGGACGTGGGCTCCTCCGACTCCGACTCCTCCGGCGTGGTCGTGGTCGGCGCGGTCGTGACCGCGGGCGCCTTCGTGGTGGTGACCGCGGGAGGCGTCGTGGTGGTGACCGCGGGAGGCGTCGTCGTCACCGCGGGCGGCGTCGTCGTCGTGAGCTCAGGCGGCGGCGTCGTGGTCGTGGTGGTCGGCGGGGAGGTCGTGGTCTCGGTTTCGGTTGCCGAAGCAACCGGGGCGAGCGAGAACGAGGTCATGACCAGCATCAGGACAGTCAGAACCATCCCCAGCGCAGCCCACCGAGACACCACCTCCGTTCCGCCACGACGTCGGAAGACATGGTTACGCAAGACGGCACCCTTCGTTCGATACGCACGTTCATACCGCGGACGCGAGGACAGCAAACAGACTGCAATTGCTCAGAGTGGCGCCGCCTGGGCCAACCCTGGCGGCGCCACTCTCCGACTCACTCCGGTAATGAGTTCGTAATGGTACATATACCCGAGCCCAATCGACCCAGGTCGTGCATCGACGTCGCTGCGGCGTGTCGCGCGACACGACAGGCCGCGACGTCATCGATCGACAGCGTCTCGGCCTGCGGTAACACGGCGGCGACGGGCGACCTGACGAACGGGGAAATACTCAGCGAACATCACAACGATTCCGGCAGGAATGTGAGGAATCCCACCATCCCGGAGCCGTTGGAGGGTACGGTTGCCTGCGGTCGCGCGCAGTCCGGCGGCGTCACCGTCGCGCCGGCACCCCTCGGTTCGGACCGCGGCCCCGTCGATCGTCTCCCGCAGGATGTCGGCGCGCCCGGCGTGCCGGGCCGTTTCGATCGTCATGTGCAGCAGGACCCGGCGTAGCGTGACCCACTCCTCCCGCCACCCCCGGCGATGACTTCTACCGTCCGGGAAGGTCAGTACTGGGACCGTGTAGCCGACCGAAACGGAGTGGTGATGTCGACCAGTGCCCGCGGCGTCCAGATCAGCCTGCCGATTGCCGATCGCGTGAATTCGATGCGGTTCTACCGCAGCGCCTTCGGATTCGACCTCGTCGGCGAACCCGCCGAGGACGGCGTCCCGGAACCGTTGTCGTTCCGCATCGACCAGCGCACGATGTTGGCGCTCATCCCGGTCGACGGCCTCGACTGGGTCCTCGGCGAGGACCGCCCACTGGCTCCCGATGGCACCAGCGAGTGCCTCCTCGGCATGGGCGTTGCCACCGAGCGGGAGCTCCTCGTCCTGGTCGAGCGAATCAGGAGCGCCGGCGGCACGGTGCTCGCCGCACCCGAGCACCAGCCGTGGGGATACACGGCACTGTGCGCCGACCCGGACGGTCACGTGTGGCAGCTCAGCGTCGAACCCTGAGCGCATTGGTCTGTCCGTCCGGCGGGCCCGGAACGGGCTGAACGACGGAGCTAGTGGTCCGGTCGTTGGTGGTGGCGATGTCGAGTCGTTTGGCGGGCGGGCGCGCTGCATCGGTGAGGTCGTCGCAACCCCACGGACGGCATATCGCCGGGATATCGAAAAATGCATACGCGCTGGCAACTCCGCGTTGTCTTGACTGTCGGCATGTCCTACAACGACCTGGGTTTGATCGACAGCGACGCGATCGCGGTGCGGCGCGCCCGAGGGCCCGACGATTCGTCACCCCCGGCGGTCCCGACCACCGGGGTCACCGTCTTCGGATGCGGTCACGACGAAGCCGTGGTGTTCCGCGAGATGGGAACCCGCCTCGGGCTTGCGCCAAGCATCACCGAGGAAGCGGTCGGTGAAGCCAATGCCGCACTGGCGCGGGGCAACCGATGCATCAGCGTGAGCCACAAGACGCCGATCGACCATGCCACGCTGCTGGCGCTGAGCCGAGTCGGCGTCGAGTACATCTCCACCAGAAGCGTCGGGTACAACCACATCGACGTGGAATTCGCGGCGAGCATCGGCATCTCGGTCGGCAACGTCGACTACTCGCCCGACAGCGTGGCCGACTACACACTGATGTTGATGCTGATGGCCGTGCGCCACGCGAAAACCATTGTTCGCCACGCCGATACGCATGATTACCGGTTGAATGACAGGCGCGGCAGGGAGCTGCGCGACCTGACCGTCGGGGTGATCGGAACGGGGCGCATCGGCACAGCGGTCATCGACCGGCTGCGGGGATTTGGCTGCCACGTGCTGGCACATGACAGCAGGCCTCACGCCTCCGCCGACTACGTTCCGCTCGATGAACTGCTGCGGCAGAGCGACATTGTCACGCTCCACACTCCACTCACCGCGGACACACACCATCTCCTCGACCGCCAACGCATCGACCAGATGAAGTACGGCGCGTACCTCGTCAACACGGGTCGCGGACCGCTGCTCGATACCGAGGCCCTCCTCTCCGCGTTGGAGAGCGGCCGGTTGGGCGGCGCGGCGCTCGATGTCATCGAAGGCGAGGAAGGGATCTTCTACGCCGACTGCCGAAACACGGTGATGGAGAACAAGGCCCTGGTGCGGCTTCAGCGCCTGCCGAATGTGCTGATCAGTCCGCACTCCGCCTACTACACGGACCACGCCTTGAACGACACCGTCGAAAACAGCCTCATCAACTGCCTCAACTTTGCACGTGGGAGAACAGCATGAACAGATTGAAGGTTGGGGTCATCTTCGGAGGGGCTTCCGAAGAACATCCCGTCTCCATCAAGTCGGCGCGAGAGGTTGCAAGAAATCTCGACACGGAGAAGTACGAACCGTTCTGGATCGGCATCTCGACCGACGGCGAGTGGAAGCTCTGCGACGGCCCCGATGCGGATTGGGAAAACCACGGCGCGCGTCCCGCCGTGCTGTCACCCGATCGAAGGGTGCACGGCCTGCTGCTCATGGAGCAGGGTCGCTACGAAACCGTGCGCCTCGACGTCGTCTTCCCGGTACTGCACGGCACGCTCGGCGAAGACGGCGCGATCCAAGGCCTATTGGAGCTCGCTGGCATCCCCTACATCGGCTGCGACATCCAAGCCTCGGCCGTGTGCATGGACAAGGCCCTGGCCTACACCGTCGCCACCAGCGCGGGAATCGCCACGCCGACCTTTCGGGTTGTCGCGGCAAACGAGAAGGTCGACGCCGATCGACTTCGCTATCCGGTCTTCGTGAAGCCGGCCCGTTCGGGTTCATCGTTCGGCGTCAGCAAGGTCACCCGTGAAGACGAGCTGCCGAAGGCGCTGAGCGCGGCGCGACAGTACGACTCGAAGGTCCTGATCGAAGAAGCCGTGGCCGGCAGCGAGATCGGCTGCGCGGTCCTGGGTGAACGATTCGGCCTGATCACTGGGGAGGTGGACCGCGTCGACCTCTCGCACGGATTCTTCCGGATCCACCAGGAGGAATCGCCCGAAACCGGATCGGAGAACTCGACGTTCATTGTTCCCGCCGACATTTCCGACGAATCGCGCTGGCTCGTCCAAGAGACCGCCAAGGTCATCTACCGAACCCTGGGTTGCACGGGACTTGCCCGCGTTGACATGTTCCTCACCGACGACGGGCGGGTGGTCCTCAACGAGGTCAACACCATGCCCGGCATGACGTCGTACAGCCGGTACCCGCGGATGATGGCCGCCGCGGGACTGCCGATCTCCGACATGATCGACCGGCTCATCTCGATGACAATGCGCGGGACGAAGCGATGAACGACGATTTCGTCTACGTCGACGCGCTCGTGCCCGGGGTCCGCTGGGATGCGAAGTACGCCACCTGGGACAATTTCACCGGCAAGCCGGTAGACGGCTACCTCGCGAATCGGATCGTCGGCACCCGGGCTCTGTGCGTTGCCCTCGCGCAGGTACGCGAGAAGGCTGCGTCCCTCGGCTTCGGATTGCTTCTCTGGGACTGTTATCGTCCTCGACGCGCCGTCGACAGCTTCCTACGCTGGTCGCAGCAGCCGGAGGATGGCCAGACGAAGCAGCGCCACTATCCCAATATCGCCCGACCCGAGATCCTCGAAAAGGGATACGTGGCAACCCAGTCGGGCCACAGTAGGGGCGGCGCCGTTGACCTGACGCTCTATCATCTCGCGACCGGTGAACTTGCGCCAATGGGTGGCGGCCACGACCTCATGGACCCGATCTCGGGTCATCGAGCGCGAGGAATCACGCCCATCGAGTCCAAGAATCGTGCGCTTCTTCGTTCCCTCATGGAGGACTGCGGATTTGATCGGTACGACTGCGAGTGGTGGCACTACACGCTAAAACGCGAACCCTATCCCGATGTCTACTTCGACTTTCCGATCACCTGATGGGTCTCCATTGTGTTTCGCAGTGGGGACATGTGGCGAACAACGACGAGGTCGTGATGCGGCGGACCGGCCCATCGGGGCTGGAGGTCTTCCTGCGACACACCGACCCATCGAAACTGCACGACTGGGCCTCCGACGGATATCGCTCGCGCGAGGAATACCTGTTCTGGTCCCGCAAGGTCTGCGGCTTGGCGTGCCTCCAGTCGCTGCTCCACGGCTGGACTGACGTCCGACTGTCGATAGGCGAACTCCTTGCGCTGGCCGTCGAGTGGGGCTGCTACGAGGTGGAGTCTTCGGGCAAGGTCCACGGCCTGCTCTACAGGCCATTCATGGCGTGGGTCAGCACCCAATTCGGATTCGACTGCCAACTGGTCGAGCACACCCCGATTCAGGTATCGGCCCGGGAGCTGCAGCCCGGCCAGGTCATGATCGCCTCGGTATCCCCCGAGATTCGCGATCCCGACACCCACGAGCCGCGACGAGGAGGCCACCTTGTGCTGATCTATGCCATCAATGATGGGGTGGTGCGGTTTCATAATCCGTCGGGCTACTCCCACAATTCAGACTCTGCGGCCCTGCCCCTGCAGGTATTCGAGCGGTTTCATGCCAACCGGGGAATCTTGCTCCGAGGGGCATCGTGATGCCGGCCGGCGAACCCGCCCCGCGCGTCGTCGTCGCTGGCGGCCATTCGGCCGGGCACATCGAGCCCGCGATGAATTTCGCCGACGCGCTGAGCCTGCTGGAGCCCACGGCCGAGATCACCGCGCTCGGCACCGTCCGTGGCCTGGACATCACGCTCATCCGCGCCCGCGGCTATTCGCTCGAATTGATCCCGCCCGTGCCGCTGCCGCGCACGCTGAGCCGCGACCTGCTGCACACGCCGGGCAGACTGCGCGACTCCGTCCGGGCGACCGGGGCCGTACTCGACCGCGTGCGGGCCGAGGTCGTGGTGGGCTTCGGGGGCTACGTGGCGCTGCCCGCGTATCTCGCCGCCCGCCGGCGGGGGATGCCGATCGTCGTCCACGAGGCGAACGCCCGGCCTGGGGTGGCGAACCGACTGGCGGCCCGGATGACGACCCACGTCTTCACCGCCGCGCCCCGTGTCCACCTGGCGCACGCCAGCGCGATCGGCATCCCGCTGCGGCCGGCGATCACCGGGCTCGACCGGGCCGCGCTGCGCGAGGCGGCCCGGCAACGGTTCGGCCTGCGCCCGGACGAGCCGGTCCTGCTGGTCACCGGCGGTTCGCAGGGAGCCAACACGATCAACGCCGCCGTGGCCGACGCGGCAACAGCGTTGCGGGCGGCCGGCGTGCAGGTGCTGCACATCACCGGGCCCCAGCGCATTGTCGAGCCTCCCGACGCCGACCCCGGCGACCCGGCCTACGTCGTCGTCCCGTACGTCGAGGAGATGCAGTACGCCTACGCCGCGGCCGACGTCGCGATCTGCCGCGCGGGGGCGATGACGTGCGCCGAACTCGCCGCTGTCGGCTTACCTGCCGTCTATGTGCCGCTGCCGCTGCGCGGCGGTGAGCAGCGCTGGAACGCGGAGGCGGTCGTTGCTGCCGGCGGGGCGGTGATCGTCGACGATGCCGATCTCACCGCGGCATGGATCGAAACCACCGTGATCCCGCTGCTCGCCGATACCGAACGGAGAGCGACGATGTCGGCGCATGCGTTGGCAGCCGGCGCACCCGATGTGGGTTCGCGGCTGGCCCGGCACGTGCTTACGGTCGTCGCGGAGCGGCGGGCAGGCGCACCGCGACGGCGAGCCCGCCTGCGGCTCGGGGGCTGAGCGTGAGGGATCCGTCGTGTGCCTGGGTGATGCTCTTGACGATCGCCAGGCCAAGGCCCACCCTCGCCTCGTCCCCGCGGGTGCGACCGGTGCCCCGCTGAAACGGCTCGGTGAGTGTCGAGACCAACTGTGGACTGAGCTTGTCGCCGGTGTTCTCGACCGTGAGCAGGACGGACTCGGGGCCGGCGGCGGTGCTGATCTGCACGCTGCCGTGCTCGGGGAGGTTGTGGACGATCGCATTGTGCAGCAGGTTCGTCGTCAACTGCAGCAGGAGTGCGTGTGAGCCGCTGACCGGCGCGATGTCCCCGGAGGTCTCGATGCTGACGCCGCGCTTCTCCGCGAACGGGAGGAGCGTCTCGGCGGCCTCTTCCGCGATGAGCGACAGGTCGACGTCTTCGCGGCTGAAGGACCGTTGGTCGGTGCGGCTGAGCAGGAGCAATGCCTCGGTGAGCTCGATCGCTCGGGTGTTGACCGCGCGGAGGCGTTCGTCGAGTTCGCCGCCGTCGCGGTTCGGATCGTTGCGGGCGACATCGAGAAGGGTTTGGGTGATCGCCAGCGGGGTGCGCAGCTCGTGGGAGGCGTTGGCGGCGAATCGCTGCTGCGCGGCGTCGCGTGCTTCGAGCTGCGCGAGCATGGCGTCGAAAGCATCGGCAAGCTCACGGAACTCGTCGTTGCGTCCCTCCAGCTCGATCCGGTACGACAGCGAGCCGCTCCCCGCCTCCCGCGCGGCGCGGGTGATGCGCGTCAACGGGGCAAGCATGCGGCCCGCGAGAATCCAACCACCGATAAGGCCGAACACCAGCAAGAACCCGAGCGCCAAGATCGCCGCCGGGACAAACACCACGGGGCCGAAGTTGCTCGGGTCGAAGACCCGGGCAAAGTCGGCCAGATCAGGGAATTGGAAGTTCGTGGACCGCCCTCTCAGCAGGAAGACCCACACCGCCGCAAGGAGCAAAACACCGGCGAGCATGAGGAACCCGGCATAGCTGAGCGTGAGCTTGAGGCGAACGCCCAACCCGGGTGCTCTAGCCACCGTCGCCTCTGGCGTCCGGTTCGGTATCGATGCGGTACCCGACCCCCGGCACCGTGGCGATCAGCCACGGTTCGCCGAGCCGCTTGCGCAACGTCGAGACCGTGATGCGCACCGCATTCGTGAACGGGTCGGCGTTCTCGTCCCACGCCCGCTCCAGCAGCTCCTCGGCGCTGATCACCCCGCCCTCGGCGGCGACGAGAACCTCGAGCACCGCGAACTGCTTCCGGGTCAGCGCCACGTACCGGCTGTCCCGGTAGACTTCGCGACGGAACGGGTCCAGCTGCAGACCAGCGATCTCCCGCACCGGCGGCCTGCTGTGCGCGCGCCTGCGGTCGAGTGCCCGGAGACGGAGCACGAGCTCTTGCAGCTCAAACGGCTTGGTGAGGTAGTCGTCGGCACCGAGCTCGAACCCGGAGGCCTTGTCGTCCAACCGGTCCGCGGCGGTGAGCATCAGGATGGGCATGCCGCCACCGGAAGCGACGATGCGCTGGGCGATCTCGTCACCGGACGGGCCGGGGATATCGCGGTCGAGGACGGCGATGTCGTAGGTGTTGACGCCCAACAGATCCAGGGCCGTGTCCCCATCACCGGCGATGTCGGCCGCGATCGCTTCCAGGCGCAGCCCATCACGGATCGCTTCCGCCATGAACCGCTCGTCCTCGACGACCAACACCCGCATGCTCGCCATGGTAGGCGGCCGCGCATATCGCCGGCGTATCAAAATCGCCGTCGGGCCGGCACAGCGCCTTACCGCAGCGGCGGCGGCATCATCATCATCATCAAACTATCCCCGCGCCATGTCCACGAACCGCGAGTAGTGCAGCTGGTGCGCGACGGTGATGGTGGCGGTGGGGCCGCCGCGGTGCTTGCCGAGGATGATGTCGGCCTCTCCCCCGCGCGGGTCGTCGCGTTCGAACGCGTCGGGGCGGTGCAGCAGCATCACCATGTCGGCGTCCTGCTCCAAAGATCCAGATTCGCGCAGATCAGAGACCTGCGGGCGCTTGTCGGTGCGCTGCTCGGGGCCACGGTTGAGCTGACAGATCGCGACGACGGGCACCTCGAGTTCCTTCGCGAGCAGCTTCAGCGACCGGGAGAACTCGGAGACCTCCTGCTGCCGGGACTCGACCTTCTTGCCGGACGTCATCAGCTGCAGGTAGTCGAGGACGACGAGCTTGATGTCGTGCTTCTGCTTGAGCCGCCGCGCCTTCGCGCGGATCTCCATCATCGTCAGGTTCGGCGAATCGTCGATGTACAGCGGGGCCTCGCTGATCTCGCTCATCCGCCGCGCCAGCCGGGTCCAGTCGTCGTCGGTCATCTTGCCCGAGCGCATGTCCGACAGCTTGATCTTCGCCTCCGCCGACAGCAGACGCATCACGATCTCGGTCTTGCTCATCTCCAGCGAGAACAGAACGCTGGCCATGCCGTGCTTCACGGAGCACGACCGCATGAAATCCATGCCAATGGTCGACTTACCCACACCGGGACGTGCCGCGACGATGATCATCTGCCCGGGGTGCAGGCCGTTGGTGATCTCGTCGAGCTCGGAGAAGCCGGTGGGCACGCCGAGGGAGATGCCGCCGCGGCTGGCGATGGAGTCGATCTCGTCCATCGTCGGCTGCAGCAGTTCCTCAAGGATCACGTAGTCCTCGGTGGTGCGCCGCTCGGTGACGTCGTACACCTCGGCCTGCGCGCGGTCGACGACCTCGGCGACGTCCTGCCCGTCGGAGCCGGCGTAGCCGTACTGCACGATGCGGGTGCCCGCCTCGACGAGGCGGCGCAGGATCGACTTCTCCGCGACGATCTCCGCGTAGTAGCCGGCGTTCGCGGCGGTGGGGACGGTCTGCGTCAGCGTCACCAGGTAGGGCGGACCGCCGACGCGCCGCAACTCCCCCTTGCGTTCGAGTTCCGCGGCGACGGTCACCGGGTCGGCGGGCTCGCCGCGCGAATACAGGTCCAGGATCGCGTCGTAGATGCTCTGGTGGGAGGGGCGGTAGAAGTCGCCGGGGCGGAGCACCTCGAGGACGTCGGCGATCGCGTCCTTGCTCAGCAGCATGCCGCCGAGCACCGACTGCTCGGCGGTCATGTCCTGCGGGGGCTGACGCCCGAAGTCCTCCCGGGGCGGCTCGTCCGGTTCCGGGTAGTCCGAGTGCCCACGATCGTCGACAACCGCCACGCGATAACCGTCCTTCCGCCTAACCACGGTCCGGCCGCGACGACGCGGCCGGACACCATACGACATGGATACGCGCCCGCACCGACATGGTTCGAAATTCCGCCCCGGAGTACCGTCCGGGGCCGCCTCGCGGACGCGCCCGCGACGACGTTAGGCACCCGGGTCGCCGGGAGCAACACGACTTGTGCACACACCTGTGGATGAATTGTGGAATCCCCAGCACCAGGTTGTTCACCACCTGTGGACAACCTGGGGGAAACGAATGTCACACCCACGAACCGTGCAGGTCAGACCGCTTTTCTTTGTTCACGCAGCTGTGGATGGAAACTTGTTCGGCGTGTCGGTCCCGCGCACCCGCCGGGCGTGTTGCGCATTTCACTGCCGAATGCAACGTGACCTGGCGCACAGCGGGCCAGCACGGAACAGGGCCCCGCAGACCGAGTCTGCGGGGCCCTGCCGACGAACGTGTGTCGGACTAGCCGGCGACGACGTTCAGGTGGAACTTCGCGGTCACGTCCGGGTGCAGGTTAACCAGCACCAGGTGCTTGCCGACGGCCTTGATGTGGGCCTTGGGCAGCTCGACGATCCGCTTGTCGACCACGGGGCCGCCGGCGGCCTTGATGGCGCCTGCGACGTCGGCGGCGGTGACCGAACCGAACAGCTTGCCCGCGTCCGAGGTCTTCACCGAGAGCGAGATGCCCTCGACGCCCTCGATCGCGGCCTTGAGCTCCTTGGCGTGGTCCAGGCCGCGCACCGCGCGGGCCTCCTGCGCCCGACGGATGCCCTCAACCTGCTTCTCGGCGCCACGGGTGGCGACGATCGCCAGGCCGCGGGGCAGCAGGTAGTTGCGGCCGTAACCGTCCTTGACCTCCACGGTGTCGCCGGGCGCACCGAGGTTGTCCACGTCAGCGGTGAGGATCAGCTTCATGTCTTCCCTCCCTTTCCTTAGCGAGCCGTAGAGACGTAAGGAAGCAGGGCCACCTCACGCGAGTTCTTCACGGCAACCGCGACGTCCCGCTGATGCTGGACGCAGTTGCCGGTGACACGGCGCGCGCGGATCTTGCCGCGGTCGCTGACGTACTTACGCAGCAGCGTCGTGTCCTTGTAGTCGATCTGCACGTTCTTTTCCTTGCAGAAGGTGCAGACCTTCTTCTTCATCACCTTGTCGCGCAACGGCGGCTTCGGCATTGTCTTTCTCCGTGTTTCTCAATGTTCGTCGCGTCCGATCCCGGACGGGATCAGAACGGCGGTTCGTCGTTTCCACCGCCGCCGAAGGAGCCTGCCGACTGCGGGGCGCTGCCCCACGGGTCGTCGGTCGGACCGGCTGCCGGGCGTCCACCGCCCGCGCCGCCCGAGGCACCGAACCCGCCTCCCCCGCCGCCGCCTCCGCGATTGGCCTTGTTGACCTTCGCGGTGGCGTAACGGAGCGAGGGGCCGATCTCGTCGACCTCGAGTTCCACGACAGTGCGCTTCTCGCCCTCACGGGTCTCGTAGGACCGCTGCTTGAGCCGGCCCTGCACGATCACCCGCGAACCGCGAGTCAGCGACTCCGCGACGTTCTCCGCTGCCTCACGCCAGATGTTGCAGCGGAGGAACAGCGCTTCGCCGTCCTTCCACTCGTTGCTCTGGCGGTCGAACGTGCGGGGCGTGGACGCGACCGTGAAGTTCGCGACCGCGGCACCCGCGGGAGTGAAGCGGAGCTCGGGATCGGCCGTCAGGTTCCCGACGACGGTGATCACGGTGTCGCCTGCCATGTGGTTCCTCCTGCAGTGTGTGGAATCCAGATGCCCCGAGCCTAGGTCGTCGCTACGACAACTGGCCCGACGCGGACAGGATCACTTGTTGTGGCGCAGAACCTTGGTGCGCAGCACCGACTCGTTCAGGCCGAGCTGGCGATCCAGCTCGTTGACCGTGTCCGGGGTCGCCTTCAGGTCGATGACCGCGTAGATGCCTTCGCTGTGCTTGGCGATCTCGTAGGCGAGACGACGCTTGCCCCAGATGTCGACGTTGTCGACGGAGCCGCCGTCCTGGCGGACGACATTGAGGAACGTATCCAGCGACGGGGCGACAGTGCGCTCGTCCAGGCTGGGATCCAGGATGATCATCAGTTCGTAATGACGCATAAGACCTCATCACCTCCTATGGACTGTGAAACGGTCACGGACGTTCCGTGA
Organism: Rhodococcus sp. NPDC058505; assembly: GCF_042720095.1. Lineage (NCBI taxonomy): Bacteria > Bacillati > Actinomycetota > Actinomycetes > Mycobacteriales > Nocardiaceae > Rhodococcus > Rhodococcus sp. NPDC058505. Next base: position 19,868 of record NZ_JBHXNB010000005.1, on the reverse strand, counting down.
CAGGAGGGTCGTTGCGTCAGCAACCCATGCAGGCTACACGAGGCGCCCCTGACCTGCGAAATCGCGGTCGGTGCGAGGGGCTCCCCGGCCGGGGGCGTGGCGGCACCTACTGTGGGGCGCATGCGGACACCGGCGCGGGCCAGCACCACGACCACCGTCGCCGTGACCCTGCTGTGCGGGCTGACCCTGGCCCTGGCGTACCTGAACAAGGCCCGCTGCGCTGGCGAACCGTTCGACGCGCTCGGCCGCAGCCTGATCTTCGACCGAATCAAGGACTCGTCGGTCTGCTACTCCGACATCCAGTTCCTGTGGATCGGCCGCGACATCGACCACCACGTCTTCCCGTACCTGTCGGGCGGGATCACCGACAGCGGCGCCCTCACCGGAGGGACGGTGGAGTACCCGGTGCTCAGCGGGCTGCTGATGTGGCTGAGCGCCGTCGGCGCGCACACCGACGCCGCGTTCCTGCTGCACTCGGCGCTGATCCTGACGCCGTTCGGGTTGGCGACGGCGTGGATGCTCGGCAGGCTCGCTGGCTGGCCCGCGCTGCTGTGGTCGGTGGGACCGCCGCTGGTGCTGTACGCCTTCCACAACTGGGAACTGCCGGTGGTCGCCGCGGCGACGGCGGCGGTCTTCGTGGTCGCCGCTGGCGACCGGATGTCGCTGCGGACCCGGGCCGTGCTGGCGGCGGTGCTGCTGGGGATCGGTTTCTGCCTGAAGATCTATCCGGGCGCGTTCGTGCTTCCGCTGATGGCGTACGTGTTCACCGGCGGCGCGGGCGGGCGGGAGCTGCCCGCCACGGCGCGCGGCCGCTACGACCCGGTCGGCGCGCTGGCGGTCGCGGGGGCGGCGACCGCAACGGTCGTCGCGATCAACCTGCCGTTCGCGGCGCTCGGCTGGCGCGGCTGGGTCGCCTCGTTCGCGTTCCAGTCGGATCGTCAGGCGGACATCACCACCAATTCGGTGTGGTACTGGGGGGTTCGGCACTGGTTCGGCCCGGACGAGGGTCCGGGCAGCGACTACGCGCGCGTCGTCGCCGCGGCGTCCCCGCTGCTGATCGTCGTCGCGTTCGCGCTCGCGGTGTGGATCGGTTGGCGCCGCTACCGCAGGGACGGCAGCTATCCCTGGCTCGCGGTCAGCGCCGCGATGCTGTGCGGATTCCTGTTGCTGCACAAGGTGCATTCCCCGCAGTACACGCTGTGGCTGATCCCGTTCTTCGTGCTGCTGCGGGTGCCGTGGACCCTGGTCGGCGCCTACCTCGTCGCGGACCTCTGCCTGGGGATCGGGGTGTTCCGGTATTTCGCGGCCCTCGGGTCCGGGGCGGACGCCAGCACCGAGGAGGCGATCGTGCTGGCAGGCGTGTGGGGTCGGGCCGCGCTGCTCGTGGTGTTCTTCGTGCTGTTCCTGCGGTCCCGGCCACGCGCCGCCGGCGCCGACGGGTGCAGCGACGGCGCCGCGGATCGGGTGCCGCGGCCCGGCTGAGGTCAGTGCGGGACGGCCCGCGGCCCGGCCGCCGACCACGCCCGTGCCCCGGGCCGCGGCCGCAGCCACCGCGGCAACCATCCCGGCGGGGCGTCCGGGGCCCCGTCCAGCACCCCGCCGACCGGGTCGTCCACCCCCGCCCCGCGCACCAGGTCCTCGGCCGGTCGGTAGATCTGCCGAATCACCATGACGCACAGGGCGATCACCGCGATGTCGCGCACCACGACGGTCGCCGTGAACCACTGCTCCGGCAGCCCCTTGTTCCCGACACCGAGGTAGTAGTACATCCGCGGCACCCACACCAGTGCGTCGATCGCCATCCACGCCAATAGGATTCGGCGATGCGGTAGCGCAAGCACGGCCAGCGGCACCAGCCACAGCGAGTACTGCGGACTCCACACCTTGTTGGTCAGCAGGAACCCGGCAACGACCAGGAAGCACAACTGCGCGACCCGCGGCCTGCGCTGCGCGGTCAGCGCGATCCACCCCACCCCGACGCACACCGCAACGAACAGCAGCAGCGACACCGCGTTGAGGATCGTCGGGCTCTCCCCGCGGGCGAGGACCCCGTCGAAGCCCGCCCAGCCGGTGAACGAGGACACCACGTTGTACAGCGAATCGGGGTCGGCACCGCGTTCGGAGTTGAGCCGGAAGAACTCCCGCCAGCCGGCCGGGAAGGCAAGGGCGATCGGCAGATTCACCAGCAGCCACGCGGCGGCGGCCGCGACCGTCGCCCGCCACCAATCCCGGACCCGGCCCGCCCGCAGGCACAGCACCAGCAGCGGGCCGAGCAGCATCAGCGGGTACAGCTTGGTTGCCCCGCCCAACCCGAGCAGCACCCCAGCCAGGACCGGCTTCCTGCGGGCCCAGGCGAGCAGGCCGGTGCCGGCGAAGGCGGTGGCGAGCGGGTCGAAGTTGGTGAACGCGTGCACCACGACCAGCGGAGACACCGCGACCAGCGCGGCGTCCCACACCCGCCTGCCCGCGAGCAGCACCGTCGACCACACCGTCACCAGCCACGCCACCGCCAGCCCGAACGCGACGACGTTGAAATAGAGCACCACCTGCAGGGCCCCGGGCAGCCACGGTGCGGCGTGCCACGCCTTCGCGACCGTCATCGACGCGTACTGGTACAGCCCGGCGAGCACCGGGTACTCCATGTACCGGGTCTGCACCGATCCGTCGGCGGCCGGTTCCTCCCACGACTTCTTGTACGGGAATGCGCCCTCGTCGAGGCGTTCGGCCCCGTACAGCGGCACCGTGTCCGAGTAGCACAGCGCCGTGTACTGGCGGCTGCCGCTCCAGTCCAGGCCGAGGGCGCCGTCCGGGCCGTTCGGTGCCTGCTGGAGGCAGGCGGCCTTCGTGGACCAGCCGAGCGCGAGGAAGATCACCGCCAGCAGCAGGATCACCCGCAGCGGGGTCCAGAACCGTTGCCGACCGACCAGCGCCCGCCGTCCCACCGGGCCGCCGAGCACCGATGACGCCTCCGCGGTCAGCCGGTCGGTGCGGCTGGGCAGGTCCCGGTCGGCGGACCGGCGGTCGTCCGCGAGCGCGGCCGGTGAGCCGACCGTCGCCCGGTCGCCGGATTCGGCTGTGCTGTCCCCTGTGTCCTCGGCCACCGGTGCGACGTTACCGACTACCAGCCCCGCCCCTGCGGCACGGCCTGCCCGTAGTCCTGCCCCGTCATCCCGCTGTCGTCCTCTTCACCGGTGGTCGGCTGCCCGGGAAGCGGGCCCTCCGTCGTCGGCGGTGTCTGGGTCGTCGGGGCCGGCCTGAGCCCGGGGATCGGGATCGTCACGCCGGGCAGGATCTCGACCGGGGTCTGCGTGACCTCCATCGGCGGAATGGTCAACTGCGGGGACGCCGTCGACGACGGGGGAGCGGCGGTGGTCTTCGGCGGGGTGTACGGCGCGGTGTACGCGGGCACACCGGCCTGGCCGGCGATCGGCTCCGGCTCCGGGAACTGCTCCACGTCGGTGCCCTCCAGCGCACCGTCCATGGTGTCCTTCCAGATGTCCGACGGGAGCCCCGAGCCGTACATCAGGCCGCCCCACGAATTCTGCAGCGGCAGGCCCTGTTCCGTGCCGACCCACACCGCGGTCGACAGCGACGGGGTGTAGCCGACCATCCAGGCGTCCTTGTTCTCCCCGGTGTCGCCGAGCTGCGCGGTTCCGGTCTTCGCGGCCGACGGGCGGCCACCGGCGAGGCCGTGGTTGCGCGAGTACGCGGCGATCGGCTCGAGCGCGGAGGTGATGTTGTCCGCGACGGCCGCGTCGAGGCGCGACTCCCCGGCGACGCTGGCGCCCCGGTCGAGGAGGACGGTGCCGTCGGCGGTGACGACCTTCTGGATGAAGTGCGGCGCCCGGTACACCCCGGACGCGGCGAGCGTCGCGTACGACGACGCCATGTCGATCACCCGGGACTGGTACTGGCCGAGCACGATGCCGTACTCGGACTTGCCGTTCGACTCCTGCAGCGTGGTGCCGGCGAGGCCGGGGATCTGCTCCGGGATGCCCGCCTTGTGGGCGATCGCGGCGATCTTCTCGGGACCGTTCTCGATCGACATCATCTGCCGGTAGAAGCTGGTGTTCAGCGAGCGCTTGGTCGCCTCGGCGATCGTGCACACGCCGCAGGACGCGCCCTCGGCGTTGTTGATCGTGACGCCGCCGAGGGTGAGCGGGCTGCTGTCGTACATCTTCGACAGCGGGATGCCCTCGTCGAGGGCGGCGGCGAGACCGAACACCTTGAACGATGAGCCGGTCTGCAGGCCCGCCTGCGCGAAGTCGTAGCCCGACCCCTCGGTGCCGCCGTAGTAGGCCTTGACGCCGCCGGTCTTCGGGTCGACGGAGACGACCGCGGTCCGGATGTTCGGGTCCTCACCCTCCATGTTGTCGGTGACCGCGGCCACCGCGGCCTGCTGTGCCTGGTCGTCGATGGTGGTGGTGATCTGCAGGCCCTCGGTGTTGAGGACCTGCTCGTTGATGCCGTTGGCCTCGAGTTCCTTGACGACCTGGTTGCGGATCAGTCCGGCCGGGCCGGTGCCGACGGCACCGGAGTCGACCTCGGACAGCGGGACCACGTACGGGTACGCCATCCCGGCCCGCTGGCCTGCGTCGAGGGTGTTCGCCCCGACCATCCCGTCGAGCACGTAGTTCCACCGCGACTCGGCGCCGGTCGGGTTGGTGGACGGGTCGAGGCCGTACGGCTGCTGGATGGTCGCGGCCATGACCGCGCCCTCCTCGACCGTCAGCTGCTCGACCGGCTTGTCGAAGTACGCCTCCGACGCCGCCGCGATGCCGAACACGCCCCGACCGAACGGGATGGTGTTCAGGTAGGCGGCGAGGATGTCGTCCTTCGACCACTGCCGCGCCATCTTCGCGGAGATCACCAGCTCCTTGAACTTGCGGGTGTAGGAGTGCTCGGAGCCGACCATCGCGTTCTTCACGTACTGCTGGGTGATCGTCGAGCCGCCGCCTGCGCTGGGCTTGTTGAGCAGCTGGTCGCGGGCCGCGCGCGCGAACCCGCTGATCGAGAAGCCGGGGTTGGAGTAGAAGTCCCGGTCCTCCGCCGCGAGCACCGCGTTGCGCACGTGCACCGGGATCTCGTCGATCGCGACGTCGGTGCGGTTGCCCTCGGGCGGGACGATGGTGCTCAGCACGGTGCTGCCGTCGCTGGCGTAGATCGTCGCGACCTGATTGGTCTTCATGTCACCGGGGCGCGGGACGTCCTCGGCCATGTAGGCGACCATGAACGCCAGCAACGGCACGACCATGCCGATCGCGACGAGGCTGTAGAGGGTACGGCGGACGATCTTCCAGCGTTTCGACTTCATCTTCTTCGGTGGTTGGGGCGGTTGGCCGCCGGTGCCGCCCGAACCGCCGGAGCGACCGGTCGGGGGCGGTCCGGCGGGTGGACGGCCGCCGCCGCTGCCCGCCTGGGTGGGACGCGACGGGGTGGACGGACGGGGTTGGGCACCCGCCTTCGCGGCGGCGGTGGGACCGGCGTCGTTCTGGCCGGGGCGGGGCTGCGGCGTGGCGGGGCGCTGCTGCGGCACCGGGGGAGCACCCTGCGGACCGCGCGGCGCGCCCTGCGGCGGCTGCTGGCGCGGCGCCCCCTGCGGCGGGTAGGGCCGGCCCGGCTGCCCCTGCGGCGGGTACGGCTGCCCCTGGCGTGGCTGCCCCTGCGGCGGCTGCTGCCCGCCCGGGTATCGCGGCGGCGGGCCCGACGGCGGACGCCCGTACCCCGGCGGCGGCTGGTTCGGCTGCGAGTACCCCGGCGGGCGGCCACCGGGCTGCGGGCCGGTGGGGCGCGGCGGGCCGGTGGGTCGACCGCCCTGCGGATCGTTGTAGGGGGAACTCACGTGGGGACTCTCCAGTACTGGCATGGACACGGCTGTGTCACTCGGGCTCAGCCGGTCAGGCTGCGGTCACGGTCGTCGGTGCGGCTCACTCACTCGCGGTGCGTCGGCTCGGGGTCCGGGTCGGTCGGGTCCGCTTCGGTGCGGGGATCGAGCCGAGAACGTACGACTGCACCAGGTGGTTCCAATTGCACGTGCGGCAGACCTCGACGACGTGGACGGAGAACTCCTCCTGCGTCGCCGCGAGCCGGACCAGTTCGTCGGCGGTCCGTGCCGACCCGGACATCGGGCCGAGCTTGTCGCCGAACACCCACGACACGAGGGTGAGCTGCTCCTTCCGGCAGATGGGGCAGGTCACCTCCGACGGTTGGCCGTGGAACTTCGCCGCGCGCAGCAGGTAGGGGTTCGCGTCGCACACCTCGGTGACCCCGGTACGGCCGGAGAACACCTCGGCCAGCAGGGATCGCCGCTGGAGGGCGTAGTCCACCACCTGCCGCTGCAATCGCACGGTGACCAGAGTACGTGGGCGACCCCCTCCGGTCGCGGGTCATCCGGCCGATCATCCCGGCCCCCACCGCGGAAACGCAGGTGGGCGCGGTCCTCGGCGTGACCGTCCACACACATCGACCGCGACCGCACCCCCTATGATTCCGGGGTGTCCCCGCTGCGCGATTCGACCCGGGCCAGGGACACCGACCGCACCAGCACCCGCGGGCTGCTCCGCACCGCCTACGACGACGGGCAGCTCGGGGCAGGCGAATTCCACGACCGCCTCGCGCTGGCCGCGGCCGCGGACACCCTCGGCGACCTCCGGTCCCTCACCACGGACCTGCAGCTGCCCGCGGCGGTCGCGTCCCGGCATCCGATCGGCCGAGGCCGCCGCCTCGGTGCCGTCGCGGCGGTGGCGGGTGCCGCCCTGGTCGCCGGGGTCGCCACGCTGACCGTCGCGGTCCGCGGGTCCGGTGACGCGCCATCCACCCCGGCCGCCGCGGGTGCCGACACCGCGTCCGTCCGGCCGGTCACGGTCCCACCGGATCGCGCGACCCCGATCGACCCGTTCACCGAGGCGGGCATCGCGGCCGTGGTCGCCCGCTACCGCGCCCGATTCGACGACACCCTGGCCACCTCGCTGGCGCTGTATCCCGACGCGGCCCGGGTGACCCGCCGGGCGGACAGCCCCGGACGCGTCGATGTCCACGACGTGGCCGGCGACGTCCGGCCGGTGGGCACCGAACCGTCGCCGCCGCGGGCCGCGGTGGTGGACCTGACGCGGATCGACGCCGCCGGGGTTGCGCGGCTGATCGCCGCGGCTCCCGCGCTGGTCGGGGCGCCAGCGGGACGCGTCGGGCACGTCCTCGTCGCCGACTCGGGGCGGCCGACCGTCACCGTCTACGTCGGGGACGGCAACCAGGCCGTCGGCTACCTGGTCGCCGGCCTCGACGGCGGGAACGCCCTGGCTGTTCGGTCGAACTAGGATTCCGCCGTGGCCCGTCCCTATCCGCCGTCGACGCGCGCGACCGACGCCGACCGGGCGGCCGTGCTCGCGCTCCTCGACGCTGGCTACGCCGACGGCCAACTCGACGCCGCCGAGCATCGGATGCGGGCCGAACTGCTCACCGACGGCAGGACCCTGGGCGACCTCGACTCCCTGGTTGAGGATCTGCAGGACGCCGCCCCGCCGCGCCCGACCACCTCGCTGCCGCCCGCGGGCGCGACACCCGATCCCGCCGCCCGGCCCCGCCGCTTCCGCACGGCGGCCGCGGCGGCCGCGGCCGCCGCGGTCGTCGCCGGGATCGCCGCGTTCTGGTTCGCCAGCCGCGGCGACGCACCCGCCCTGCCTGCCGCACCGGGTGCGACCGCGGTCGACCTTGCTGCGCTGCCGCCCCGAGTGATCGCGACGCCGGACCTCAGGACCGCGGCGGGTTTCGCCCAGTTCGTCGACGACTACCGCGCCGCGTTCGGGGACACCGTGGTCGACGAGCTCACCCTGTTCGAGCAGCACGGGAGCGTCACCCTGGCACTGCCCCGGGAACCGAACCGGGTGCTCAGCTACAGCTATCGGTACGGCTTCGAGCCGGACCGCGATCCCTCGACCCGCGGGGTGGACACGCCGACCGTGGACCTGGCCGACGTCGACCGGGCCGGACTCGACCGGATCCTGGCCGAGGCGCCGACCCTGCTGAATGTGCCCGGCGGCACGATCAGCCACCTCTCCGTCGAGCCCGACGCCGATGCCGGACCGCTCATCAGCGTCTATGTCGGCAACGAGTTCGACGAGAGCGGGCACCTCACCGCGACGCTCGCGGGCGAGGTGCATCGCGCCTACCCCTTCGGACAGTAGGAGCACCAATGACCTCGACCGGGATCCGGGCGCGGGACGTGGACCGCGTGGAGGCGTGCGGGCTGCTCGACGCCGCGCACGCCGAGGGTCAGCTGACCGACACCGAACACGCCACCCGCACCGACCGGGCGATGCGGTCCGTCACGTTCGACCAACTCGCGATGCTGGTCGGCGACCTGCAGATTCCGGTGCGCTACGCCGGGTCGGCGGTGGTCCGGCCGGACCGTCGGCCGCGGGAGCCGCGGCCCGGTGGCCCGCGGCGGTGGGCGGGCGCGGCGGGCCTGGTCGCGGCAGCGGCCGGGGTGGGTGCGCTTGCCGGATCCTGCGCTGGCGGGCTGGTGTCGTCCGCACCCGACGTCCCGAACCTCACCACCGGCGCCGGGATCCAGCGGTTCATCGAGGACTATCGGGCGCACTTCGGGGACACGCTCGCCGACGAGGTGCTGCTCTTCCCGGAGCGCGGCGCGGTCGACCGGCGGTCGGACACCGATCCGGGCAGGTATGTGGGCCACAGCTACGACGGCGAATTCGATACGTGGGGAGTCGATTCCGACCGACCACGCGACACCCGGACGCTCGACCTCGGCGGTGTCGACGTCGCCGCGATCGCGCGGCTGGTGGCCGGTGCACCGGAGACGCTGCGCCTGCCGGACGGCGAGGTCAGCCAGGTGCGGTTCCAGTTCGGCACGAACGACCGGCTCGCCGAACCCGTGGTCGCCATCTATGTGACCGATGCGGTCGAGTACTCGACCTTCATGACCGTCGGGTTCGACGGCGAGATCCTCCGGGTGTACCCGCCCGATTGACGTCCCCCCGGCCACCCGGATCGGCGGGTATCCGCTACGGCGTGTCGCAGACACCAGCGCCGGTTCCCGCGATCGTTTATATCGCTGCGATATAGTTGGTTGTCGCATCACGCGATTAGGTTCGGACGACCGGGGAGGTGGACACGAATGCTCGAGCTGGCAATTCTCGGGCTGCTCCTCGAGTCACCCATGCATGGCTACGAGCTGCGCAAGCGGCTGACCGGCCTGCTCGGCGCCTTTCGCGCCTTCTCCTACGGATCGCTCTACCCGACGCTGCGCCGCATGCAGGCCGACGGGTTGATCGCCGAGGACGCCGGTCCGGACGGGGCGGTCAAGCGCCGCGCCCGCCGCGTCTACCAGCTGACCGACACGGGCAGGCAGCGGTTCACCGAACTGGTGGCCGACACCGGCCCGCAGAACTACACCGACGACGGCTTCGGGGTGCACCTCGCATTCTTCAGCCGCACCCCTGCGGAGGCGAGGATGCGGATCCTCGAGGGGCGCCGTCGTCAGGTCGAGGAGCGCCGCGAGGGGCTCCGCGACGCGATCGGGCGAGCCAGCGGATCACTCGACCGCTACACCCGCCAGCTTCATCAGCTCGGACTCGAGACGAGCGAGCGAGAGGTGCGGTGGCTCAACGAGTTGATCGCGGCCGAGCAAACACCAACAGCGTTACCCAAGAAAGAAGGAGAACCCGACCATGGGTGAGAACAGCACCGCGGTGCGCGTGGCCATTGTGGGCGTGGGGAACTGTGCCTCGTCCCTGGTCCAGGGCGTCCAGTACTACAAGGATGCGGACGAGAGCTCGACCGTCCCCGGCCTGATGCACGTGAAGTTCGGGCAGTACCACGTGCGGGACGTGCAGTTCGTTGCCGCGTTCGACGTCGACGCCAAGAAGGTCGGGTTCGACCTGTCCGAGGCGATCCTCGCCAGCGAGAACAACACCATCAAGATCGCGGACGTCCCGCCGCTCGACGTCCCCGTCCAGCGCGGCCCGACCCTCGACGGCATCGGCAAGTACTACTCGCAGACCATCGAGGTCTCCGACGCCGAGCCGGTCGACGTGGTCGCCGCGCTCAAGGCCGCGAAGGTCGACGTCCTCGTCTCCTACCTGCCGGTGGGCTCCGAGGAGGCCGACAAGTTCTACGCGCAGTGCGCGATCGACGCCGGCGTCGCGTTCGTCAACGCGCTGCCCGTCTTCATCGCCTCCGACCCGGAGTGGGCCGCGAAGTTCAAGGACGCCGGCGTCCCGATCGTCGGCGACGACATCAAGTCGCAGGTCGGCGCCACCATCACCCACCGCGTGATGGCGAAGCTGTTCGAGGATCGCGGTGTCGTGCTGGACCGCACCTACCAGCTCAACGTCGGCGGCAACATGGACTTCAAGAACATGCTCGAGCGTGAGCGCCTCGAGTCGAAGAAGGTGTCGAAGACCCAGGCCGTCACCTCCAACCTGAACGGCCCGCTGTCCGGCAAGGTGCACGACCGCAATGTGCACATCGGCCCGTCGGACTACGTGGAGTGGCTCGACGACCGCAAGTGGGCGTACGTCCGCCTCGAGGGTCGCGCGTTCGGTGACGCCCCGCTGAACCTTGAGTACAAGCTCGAGGTGTGGGATTCGCCGAACTCGGCGGGCATCATCATCGACGCGGTCCGCGCCGCAAAGATCGCCAAGGACCGCGGCATCGGCGGACCGGTCTACCCCGCCTCCGCCTACCTGATGAAGTCGCCGCCGATCCAGATGGCCGACGACAAGGCTCGTGCCGACCTCGAGGCCTTCATCATCGAGGCCTGATCGAAACAGCACTGCAGCACCGACTGTGGCGGTGGGTGAGTCCGAGGACTCACCCACCGCCACAGTCGTTTTCGGCGCGACGTCCGGCGACCCCACGGCAGTGTGGTCCAGGATCCGCCTCAACCGGTGAAGGTCGCCGGGCGACGCCGACCGGCGAACCACGGGTGCCGAACCCAGCGACTCAGCGACGCACGAGCGGCGGGACCTGCGGCCACCGACGCGGCGACCACTACCGCCATGGCGGGCACAAGGGTGTGCGCCAGGTAGCCGAATCCCGGATCGGTGAGCCCGATTCCGGCAGCGCACAGCGCGGCTGGCACGTGCGGGGCGCGCAGGATCGCCATCGCGATGACCGCCCACACCGCCGACGCGGTCACCGCCACCTCGGACGCTCCGACGGCTGCGGTGATCAGCATGGCTCCCACCGCGGCGGCCGGGTAGGCGCGCAGGACGGCGCCCGGACGGGCCGCGGGAGCGCTCGGCGCCAACGCTATCAGCGCGGCCGAGGCCACGAACGGCAAGGCGAACACCTCCAGTCCGAGCAGGCGTTCGACGGCGCCGAGGCACACGATGACGAGCAGCGCCGTGATGCCCGCCGACAGCGCCGACGTGCCGGATCCCCGCTGCTCGATCAGGGCCGCGGCCCGGGTGCGGACGGTCATCGTCACTATTCCTCCGGGAAGGGTCGGGGCGAGTCAGGCCGTGCGCCGCAGGAAGTCGCGCATCAGGCCGGCGATCTCGTCGAGGTGGGTCTCCAGCGCGAAGTGGCCGGTGTCGAGCAGGTGGATCTCCGCGTCCGGCAGGTCCGCCGCGAACGCCTCCGCCCCGGCCGAGCCGAAGATCTCGTCGTCCCGACCCCAGGCCACCAGGGTCGGCGGCCGGTGGGTGCGGAAGTACTCCTGAAACAGGGGATACCGGTCGAGGTTGAACTGGTAGTCCCAGAACAGCTGAAGCTGAATCTCCTTGTTACCCGGACGATCCAGGCCGGCTTGATCCGTCAGCCACGTTTCGGGAGCGATCCGGTCCAACCGGTCGTCGGGGACCCCGTGGGTGTACTGCCATCGCGTCGCGGCAACGTCGAGGAGCTCACGCACCGCCGGTTCGTGCGCCTCCCGGTCACCCGCATGAGCGAACAGCACGTCCCAGAACGGTGTGAATCCCTCGCGGTAGGCGTTCCCGCTCTGGGTGATCAGCGCGGTGACACGCTCCGGGTGCTCAGCGGCGATGCGCAAACCGATCGGCGCTCCGTAGTCGTGGACGTACAGCGCGAACCGGTCGACACCGAGCTGGCCGAGCAACGAGACCGTCACCTCGGCGAGGTGGTCGAAGCTGTAGTCGAACTCGTCGACCGTGGGGCTCTCCGACCGGCCGAAGCCGATGTGGTCCGGAGCGATCAGGTGGTACTCGTCCGCGAGGGCGGGCATCAGGTTGCGGAACATGTGCGAGCTGGTCGGAAATCCGTGCAACAGAACCACTGTGGGCCGGCTCGGATCTCCTGCCTCGCGATAGAAGACCTCACGGCCGTCCACGAGTGTCGTGCGATGTCGGGTGTCGAAGCTGGACATGAGCCCTCCGTGACCACTCAAGGAGAGAACGGTCGTTCTCCCGCTGGGGTGTACAGTAGAGAACGTTGGTTCTCCATGCAAGGGGTGAGGCGAAATGGATTCGGACACTGCCGATGTGCGACTGCTCGACGCCGCGGAGGAGCTGTTCAACGAGCACGGCGTCCAGGCCGTGGGAATGGACGCGATCCGTACCCGCTCGGGCGTCTCCCTCAAACGGCTCTACCAGCTGTATCCGTCGAAGGAGCGGCTTGTCGAGGCGATGCTGCGGCGGCGCGACCACGCGGTGCGCGACGAGATCGTCGGCTTCCTCGCGCCGTACGCCGACCCCCGCGAGCGGATCCTCGGAGTGTTCGACTACCTGGACGACTGGTTCCGCCGAGACGACTTCCGCGGATGCACCTTCATCAATACCTTCGGTGAGCTAGGCGGCAGCAACGCCGTCGTCGCCGACATCGCCCGCACCCACAAGGCGGCCTTCCTCGACTGTCTGCGCGACCTCGTCCGCGCGGCAGACCGGCCGGAGGGGCTGGCCGATCAGCTCGCGCTGCTCGCCAACGGCGCGATGGCCACCGCCGCGATCTCGGGGTCACCAACCCCTGCCGCGCAGGCCAAGGACGCGGCCCGGGTCCTGCTCGGACAGATGAAGTCGCCGCCGGTGCCGTAGTCGCCCTCCCGCTCCGATGAATGGGGGTTCATGTGTCATTCGCCCGCGGCGGATGGCACATGAACCCCCATTCAATGCTGGAGCCGGGTGCGGGGGCGCGGGATCAGGTCATCCTCGCGACGACCGACAGCGGAAGGACCCGCATCGCGACGGACAGCGGCGACCACGGCCAGCCCGGCACCGCGGCCCGGTGCGCCTCGCGTTCGATGGCCTTCACCATTGCCCGGCAGCCCGTCTCCGTGTCGACGATCAGCGGCACCTTCTTGATGTTCTCGTTCATCTCCGACCGAATGAACCCGGGCAGCAGCGTGGTCACCGCGATTCCGCTGCCCGCCAGGTCCGCCCGCAGGCCCTCGCCGAGCGAGGCGACCGCGGCCTTCGAGGCCGCGTAGGTGGTCAGGTTGCGCGGCATCCCGCGCACCGCACTCACCGACGACACCAGCACCAGGTGCCCGGCGCGGCGCGGGCGGAACAGTTCCAGCGCCGCCTCGGCCTGGGCGAGCGCGCCGAGGACGTTGGTGGACGCGGTCGCGGCATTGGCCCGGAAGTACCCGGTGCCCAACGGCTGTCCCTTGCCGAGTCCGGCGTTGACGATCACCCGGTCCAGGCCGCCGAGCTCGGCGTCGAGTTCCGTGAACGCCGTGAACACGTCGTCGTGGTCGTTGACGTCGAGGGTACGGATCGCGACGGTGATGCCCGGGTGCGCGGTCAGCAGTTCGTCGCGCAGTTCCTCGAGCCGGTCGGTGCGCCGCGCCGCCAAGGCGAGATTGCGTCCGCGCGCCGCGAACTCGCGGGCCATGCCCCGCCCGAGCCCGGAGCTGGCGCCGGTGATCAGAATGTTCCTGCGCTGTGTGTTGGCGCCCACCGCTCGACCTCCCGCTGCTGCCCGACTGCTGGTCCCGGTGACCGAGCGTAGCGGTCCTTCTGCCGATTTCACGCCAGCGGCCGGGTTCGGGTCCGGGTCATCGTGGCGACGATCAGCACGGCGACCACCGCGACGGTCACCGCCCCGACCAGGTTCACCCCGAGGTAGCCGCCGACGGCGAGCACCATCCCGGCGGTTGCGGCGCCGACCGCGCCCGCGGCGCCCATCACCGCGTCGGACACGCCCTGGACCAGGACGGCACGCTCCGGCGGCACGCTCTCGGCCACGAACGTCGACGCGGACACGGTGGCCGCCGACCAGCCGAGCCCGAGCAGCACCAGACCGACCGTCACCCAGGTGCGGCTGTCGGCGCCGACCCCGGCGCAGAGCACGGCCGCCGCCAGCAGCACCTGGGCGAGCAGCATGGTCCGCAACCGGCCGAACCGGTCGGTCAACCACCCCATCACCGGGGAGAGCGCGTACATCCCGGCGATGTGCAGCGAGATCACGAAGCCGATGACGGCGAGCGTGTCCGCCGACGAATGCTGCGCCCCCGCCGCGTGATCGAGTTCCCGCAGCTGCACCGGGGTCATCGACATCACCGCCACCATCACCACGTGCGCGGCGACCAGGGTGACGATGCCCAGCGTCGCTGGCCAGGACCGGGCCGCGGTGCGTAGCCCGTCGACCAGCGACGGCCGCGACGCTCCGGCGCTGACCCCGCCCACCGCCCGCGCGGTGAGCAGCGGGTCGGGTCGCAACCCCACCGCGAGCACGACGACACCGATCAGCATGCCCGCGAGAGAGAATAGGAACGGCCCCGACATCTCGGGCAGGCCGAGGAACTCACCGAGCGCCGCCCCGGGGCGGATCAGGTTCGGTCCCGCCACCGCACCGATGGTGATCGCCCACACCACGATCGACAGGTCCCGGCCGCGGTGGGCGGGTGTCGCGAGATCGGTGGCGGCGAACCGGGACTGCAGGTTCGCCGCGTTGCCGACCCCGAGCAGCGCGCCGCCGAGCAGCAGCACCGCGAACGACCCGAGCACCGGGGCGAGGATCATCGCGACCGCCCCCACCGCGGCGAGCCCGAGCCCGGACATCAACGCGGTGCGCCTGCCGCGCCGCATCGCCAGTCCGGCCAGCGGCAGGGCGGCGAGGGACGCGGCCACCGACAACGCCGTCGTCACCGCGCCCGCGTACGCGTCGCTGCCGGTCAACTCCACCGCCATCAGCGATCCGATCGCCAACGCGGCACCGTTGCCGATACCGCTGCACAGTTGCGCCAACGACAGCGTGAGCACGATGCGCCGTTGGGTCGGTCGGAGGTCGGGGGTCGTCGCGGTCACGGAGTCGAGGCTAGCCGCGGTCGCCGGGTCAGCCGGGCAGCGGGATGACCACGCCGGGCAGGATTTCCACCGACCGCGGCAGCGGGGGAGCGACGGGGGCGGGGGGCGCGGGCACGTCGATCTGCAGCGGCGCCGGCGACGCGGGCTGCGGCACCTGCTGCGGCGCAGGCACATCCGCGACCGGCACCCGGACCGGCGCCTGACCCGTCGCCGCGCGCCCGCCCGCCGCCGATGTCGCTGCGGTCGCGGCCGTCGATCCCGACGAGGCGGGCACCCCGGCCTGCCCGTCGATCGGTTTCGGCCACGGGAACGCCTCCCAGTCGGTGCCGTCGAGGGCGCCGTCCATCGTCGACTTCCAGATGTCGGCGGGCAGCCCGGCGCCGTACACCGAGCCACCCCACCGGGTCACGATCGGCTGCGACTGCTCGGTGCCCACCCACACGGCCGTGGACAGTGACGGCGTGTACCCGACCATCCAGGCGTCCTTGTTCATTCCGGTGTCCCCGAGCTGCGCGGTCCCGGTCTTCGACGCCGACGGCCGCCCACCCGCAAGCGCGTGCCCCCGCGAGTACGACGCGATCGGCATCATCGCCTGGGTCACGTTGTCCGCGACGGGCGCCGGGATCCGCTGCTGCCCCGGATCCGGTGCCCGGTCCAGCAGGACGCGACCCTCCGCGGTGACGACGTGCTGCACGAAGAACGGCGCCCGATACATCCCGGACGACGCGAGCGTCGCGTACGCGGACGCCATGTCGATCACCCGGGTCTGGTACTGGCCCAAGACGATTCCGTTCTCCGGCGGCCCTCCGTCCTCACTGAGCGTGGTGCCGACGACGCCGGGGATCTCCCGCGGAATGCCCGCGGCGTGCGCGATGTCGGCGATCTTCTGCGGGCCGCCGTCCAGCGACAGCGTCATCCGGTAGAAGCTGGTGTTCAGCGACCTCTTCAGTGCCTCCGCGATCGTGCACCGGCCACAGGACTCGCCCTCCACATTGCCGATCTCGACGTTGCCGACGGTCAGCGGTGCCGAGTCGAACGGGGTCTGCAGCCCCCGGCCCTCGTCGAGCAGGGCGGCGAGGCCGAACACCTTGAACGCCGACCCGGTCTGCAGTGGTGCCTGCGCGAAGTCGAACCCGGCGCCGTCCGCCCCACCGTAGTAGGCCCGCACCGCACCGGATCTCGGGTCGATCGACACGACCGCGGTCCGCAGCTCCGGCGGCTCCCCGTCGAGCGTCTCGGCGACGGCGTCGACCGCGGCGGCCTGCGCCGCCGGGTCGATGGTGGTGGTGATCCGCAGACCCTCGGTGTTCAGCTCCCGCTCACTGATTCCGGACGCCGCCAGTTCCGCGAGGACGCGGGCCCGGATCAGCCCCTCCGGCCCGCGTGCGGCGCCCGCGTCGTCGAGCTGCGCCAACGGTGCGACGGCAGGGAACTGCTGCGCCTTCCGGTCCGCGGGGGACAGCACCCCCATGTCCACCATGCCGTCGAGGACGTACTGCCACCTCGACTGCGCGGCAGCGGAATTGGTCTCCGGATCCAGCGACGACGGGCTGCGGATCACGGACGCGAGCACCGCGCCCTCGGACACCGTCAGCTCGCCGACCGGTTTCCCGAAAAACGCCTTCGACGCGGCGGCGATCCCGTATGCGCCGCGGCCGAAGTAGATGGTGTTGAGATAGGCGGCGAGGATGTCGTCCTTCGACCACTGTCGCGCCATCTTCGATGCGATCACCAACTCGCGCATCTTGCGGACCACGTTGCGGTCGGCGCCGACCAGGGTGTTCTTCACGTACTGCTGGGTGATCGTGGAGCCGCCGCCCGCGCTGTCCTTGCCGAGCACGTTGTCCCGCGCGGCGCGGACGAAGCCGCTGATCGAGAAGCCCGGATTGGTGTAGAAGTTGCGGTCCTCCGCCGAGAGGATCGCCATCCGCACGTGCTCGGGTATCGCGTCGATCGCGACCTCGGTGCGGTTGCCCTCCGGGGGGACGATCGTGGTGATCGGGGAGCCGTCGGCGGCGACGATGGTGGACACCTGGTTGGTCCGCATGTCCGACGGCCGCGGCACCACCGCCCTCGAGTAGCCGATCGCGAACGCCACCACCGGCGCCACGATCAGCAGCACCACCAGGGTCAGCGCCACCCACAGCAGCCTGCGCCGCCCGCGCGGCGGCCCCGCCTCAGCACCGCCGTCGCCGTCGTCCGGGGGCGTCGTCGATTCCGGGGTGGCTCCAGGCGATGGACTCACACGTATGCTCCCGTGGGCTCGGCCGGCAGACGGGCAGCAAACAATCCGTCCTCGGGCATCGTGGCATCACCCGGCGCCGAGGTCCATCACCGCGAGACCACCCCGCGTGTTGCCTCGGCGTCAGCGGGTGCGGCGCCAGGTCCGGACGGCGACGCCGAGCGCGGCGACGCAGCCGAGCAGCACGAGTGAGGGCACCGCCCCGGCATCGCCGCGGACGATGCCCGCCGCCGCCGCGAGGAACGCCATCACCGTGAAGAAGCCGAGCACCCCGATCAGCATCTCCAGTTGCTGCCGCCGCCGCGCCAGCTGTCTGGCCTCGGTCACGACTTCACGCCGCCCGCGGTCAGGCCGGAGACGATGCGGCGCTGGAAGATCAGCACCATGATGACCAGCGGGATCGTCACCAGGGTGCCCGCCGCCATGATCGCCGCGTACGGCTGACTGAACGCGTCCGGGCCCTCGAATCGGGCGATCGCGACGGTCACCGGTTCGGTGCTGTCGTTGGACAGCAGGCTCGCGAGGAGGAACTCGTTCCACGTCGCGATGAACGCGAGGATCGCGGTGGTGAACAGGGCAGGCGCCGCGAGCGGCAGGATCACCAGCCGGAACGCCTGCCCGCGGGATGCCCCGTCGATCCGCGCGGCCTCCTCCAACTCCCACGGCAGGTCGGACAGGAACGAGGTGAGCGTGTACACGGTCAGCGGCAGCACGAACGAGATGTTCGGCACGATCAGCGCCTGATACTGCCCGATCCACCCGATGTCGCTGAACAGCTGGAACAGCGGTGTCACCAGCGCGACAGTGGGGAACATCGACGCGGCGAGAATGATCCCGGTGACCACGTACTTGCCGCGGAACTGGATGCGCGCCAACGCGTATGCGGTGAACACGCCGAGCAGCAGCGCGACCGCCGTGGTCACCGCGCTGATGATCATGCTGTTGCCGATGGCCGCGAGGAAGTCGTTGCCCTTGTCGGTGGCGAGCGCGTCCCGGAAGTTGTCCAGCGTCAGGTGCGTCGGCCACGGGGTGGTGTCGAAGGTGAACGCGCTGTCCCGGAATGCGGTGACAACCATCCAGTAGAACGGGGCGAGACCCCACACCAGGATGACGATCACCCCGACGTAGTTGCGGACGGCGGGCCCCAGCGGCCTGCGCCTGCGCACCGCGGCTGCGGTCTCCGGGACCTCGGGGTCCGGCTCCTCGAGCACGGCGATGGCGGGAATCACCGTCGTCTCCATCGAGTAGTTCGGGACCTCGTCGGTGAACCGTTCGTACGGGGCGGACGGGCCACGCTCGGTGACTCCGGCCGCGTCACCGTCCGGGACGTTGTGCCGGCCCATCAGTGATCACCGCCCTTGCGCTGCTCGTCCTGCGTGCGCACCGCGTTGGCGCCGAGGAACTTCACCATGACGAACGCCACCGCGAAGATGCCGAGGAAGATCAGCGTCGACAGCGCGGACGCGCTCTGATAGTTGTTCTGCCGAATGTCCGCGACGGTGAGGATCGCGACGGTCGAGATCGGGGTGGAGCCGGAGGTGCCGCCGAGGATCGCGGGGAGATCGTAGATCCGCAGCACGTCAAGGGTGCGGAACAGGATCGCGACCATCAGTGCCGGCTTGACCAGGGGCAGCGTGATCTGGGTGAACCGCTGCCACGCGGAGGCCCCGTCCACCCGGGCCGCCTCGTAGACGTCCTGCGGGATCATCTGCAGGCCGGCGAGGATCAGCAACGCCATGAACGGCGTCGTCTTCCACACGTCGGCGATGATCACCGCGAACCGGGACGCCCACGGATCGGTGGTCCAGGCGATGTCGGTGCCGAGCAGGCGGTTCGCGATGCCGTTCTCGGCGAAGATGAAGAACCACAGCTTGGCGGTGACCGCGGTCGGGATGGCCCACGGGATCAGCACACTCGCCCGCAGGAAGGATCGGCCGACGAAGCTGCGGCTCATGACCGTGGCCATCCACAGCCCGAGCACGGTGGAGATCCCGACGATCGCGACGGTGAACAGCGCCGTGACCCCGACCGCGGGCCAGAAGTCGGCGCCGAGGGTGCCCGGCGGGCAGGTGCCGCGGCCCTCGCCGCAGTTGCCGGTGAGCCACAGCAGGTAGTTGTCGAGCCCGGCGAAGCCGCCCTGCACGAACCGTCCGGTGTCCGGGTCGACGCCGGGATTACGTTGGAACGACAGGATCAGCGCCTTGACCACCGGGTACACGATGACGATCGCGAGGATCACCATCGTGGGGGCGATCAGGTACATCGGCCGCCAGTCGCGGCGGCGTTTCGGGGGCTCCGGGGCGGGCGGGTCGGCGCGCCCCCCGGGGGTGACCCCCGGGCCGGCGGCCCCCCCCCGGGGGGGCGGGGCCGCGGGGGGGGGGTATTAAAAAAAAACAACCCCC